>CBDURU010000008.1:0-57118 GCA_965369865.1 uncultured bacterium
CAAGGTGCGACTTTCGGAGAAGCACTATTGTCTCATCGCGCGTCGGGTTCCGGAGAAATATCAAAAAAACGGAGGAGGAAAAAACAAGGCAAACATCAAAAAACCAGGGACAACCGCTGGAATCAGGATCCGCCGACAAGCTACGCTTACGCTCCGCTTGTCGTCGCCACACACTACAAACCTGCAACCTGCGTTACGAAAGGTAAATCAGCGCGTTCAGAATAATGTATTCCAGATTTTCAACAATACTGCAGTCGGTTCTTGGTAACTGCCCGAAAATTCCCCACGGGTACGGAATAGCGATTAATCCAATAATCGCTCCCCAAACCACTGCGTTTCTGAGTATTGCCGCGCCGGTTTCCTTCCAGTCGGTGAAAACCCTGTGACAGAAAAAAAGCAGGATCGGTGTCGCGGCAAGGGCGTAACGGAACCCATAGCTTGTACCGCCGTAATTCGATGATGCAATGAGAAGGACGTAACCCCATCCAGCAAGTATCGCGAGTATGACTGATATCGCTTCGAGTCGGATCCTGTTTCCGCGTTCAAGGGCAATTGAAATCGCGCCGATCAGTCCGATAAGTAAAGCCGGCGTATAAAGGAAAACTCCCCGGACTCCGAATAATGCCGCCCCAATGTAGGACCATCTTTCCCTGTTCAGCAATCCTGATTCGTCGGGCCTGAGAACCTCGCCAAAGTAGCCTGGTGGCGCGGTGATATAGACATCCGACTGGATATAGGTTGGCAACCAGTTCCCGGTGATTCTCGAATTTATAAAGAGATGTGCCGCGACCGGCAGAAGTATCCCGATCAGAAATAAGAGGCTGTTGGATTTCCCTCGTACTGAGTAAAAGATTCCGATAAGCAGTGCCACAGCCAGGGGTCCGAAAAGGATAATAGCGATTCCACGTTCTCCTATTAGAAATGCTGTGATGGTTAGTATCCCGAGAATTAAAGACGCTATAATCGCGATTGATCCCTCCTGGGGCTTAAGAACCCTCTGTGTGATAAAGCGAAAATCGTGAATTACGATGAGGAGGAAGGTAAATATGACGAATGGAAGCGCGCCTGTGAAATCATTTACTCCGGCGAAACCGACCGCAATACCCGCCCAGATTGTTTCCCACCATTTCAATCGGCCGCCAAGCCGGTATCGCATCACGTAATAGAAAGCGATAAAAATTCCCGCTCCTGCGATCGTGTGGTTATTGAGAACAGTCGAGTACGCGGGATAAAGGCTTCCGATAGCCAGCGCCCAGAAAAGCCACCATCTTGCACTGTTTGAGATATTTACAAGGTGGAGGGCACGGTAGAAATACGTAATGAGCAACGCGAGTGCAAGTACTGAAGTGGTCAGTGTAACAAAAGGATAAACAATGTCCTCGTTTGCCCTGTATGTAAGTTCATGCCCGGTAAGGAGTTTTACAACAGACCTTAAAATTCCGTAACTCACGGCACCGACCGCGCTGATAAGAGGTGGTTTGGTTGAGTAGAAATGTTCCCGCAACAGGACCTTGTCGCCCGTGAACCATCCCCATTTTGTGTATTCGATTGCGAGTGTTCCCTGTTCGGCGAGACTCTCGACAGTCGCGATTCGTGCCTGGTCGTTCCAACTGTCCGCCCGGGATTTGGTGAGGATAAAATGTCCATCCCCGATCGGCGCAGGGAGCAGGTAGGCGGCGAATGTCAGGATGAATATCCACCACAGCCTTCGTCGAAGGTTTTTTGGCTCAGGCGGAATGGTGCTATCGGTTGAGCCTGATACGGAAATAACCGGATTTTTCTCGGTTTCATCCATTGGGTAGTTTACATACCGCAACTAATTCATCGCTGTATTCACCTGATTCTAACATCTCGACCAGATTCAAGCCGGATTTTAACAATAGCCTTTCAAGAGTATCACTGTCAAACAGGAGTAGATGGTCGGCAGGGCCGACAGCTTCCCATTTCACTCCAAGATCTCGTGCATATTCACACCCCAGATTCGGCGTTGCGATAATTATAATTCCATCGGGTTTAACAAGTTGCGTAAGTTGACTAAGAAATTTAACCGGATCAGCAACGTGCTCGATAACATGCAGGGATGTCACAGTATCAAAATGCTTATCTAGCCTGAAATTTTCGAGAGTCGAGTTTGTAATCCGGAGGGAGTGGTGTTTCCGGCCGTATCTGGATGAGTGCCAGCCAGGCTCGATTCCATGCGTACTGAAACCAGCCTCAAGTGCGGCAATCATAAACGCGCCGGTACCGCATCCGATATCCAGGAGCGACTTTCCATTTCCATTGAAACCGTGTTTAGCGAGGAGTTCAAGTTTTGGCAGGAAATTCTGTTCGAGGTTACCCTGGCTGTGAATCTTTGATAGCCGTTCAGGATCGGCGGTATCTTTCCACGACCAGTACTGAAGAAATAGAGATCTGCGCGGGATTGAATATCTTGGGCATGCATATACCTGTCCACATTCACGACACTTGACCATTTCGAGTTTATCTTTACTCCATAATTCGTCCGATTGAAACTCGCCACATACCGGACATTTCGGATATTCGATCCACGATAACACGATAGTGAGTACAAGGAGAATCAATGAAGCTACTTCAAGAATTAAGAGAACAACCAGGATAAAAGTAACGGGCTTTGTAACGACCAGGATGATTATTGTAAATATCAGGATGAATATAAGAGCAAAAAATCTATAGAACCATTTTCCCGGAATGAACATGCCTGATTTCGGTCCTGATATAATTTTACGTTAAAAGGATACGTTTGAAATTGCTTTATTACTCACCTGGAATATTCCTTAATTATCCTGGTGCTGTATTCATCCGATGCTTCCATGATTTTATCAAATTCGTATTTCTCTTTTACGAATTCCCGTCCCGCTTTGCCAAGCTCTATCCTCAAAGTCGGGTTATTACTTAATTCGACCAGATTCTCAGCGAGTTTTTCGGTGTCGCCCATGCCGATAAAAATCCCGGTTACACCATCGATCATTACTTCCTTCATCCCCCATCGATCGGTCACGATAACAGGTACCCGCATCGCCGAGGCTTCAAGCGCCGCGACCCCGAGTTCCTCGTAACGGCTTGGCATGGCGAAAATGTCGATCGAGTTTAAAGCTTTCGGCATGTCCTCATACGGGATTCGTCCAGGGAACACGATACGATCACCAATCTTGAGATTCTTCGCCTGCTCGACAAGTTGATCTTTCATTTCACCGGATCCGGCCATGACACAACGGATACCCGGGATTACTCTTGATGCCTTTGCGATTGCGTCCACAAGGAATTCCGGTCCGTATTTCGGTTTCAAGGCTTTGAAAAACCCGACGGTAATTACCCGGTCTCCAAGCGGAGCACCATCGGGCCATTCGAATTCGAATTTATCTGTTACCCTATCCGGATCGAAAACCGATGTATCTACGCCGTAAGGAAAAATGTCCGGGCGGGGTTTATCCGGAACCAGTTCATTTATCGCGCCGGCAAGGAATTTACTGGTCGCGCAAAGGTAATCGGCTTTACCGAGGGCTTCGACGATCAGCCTTCGCTGAATTATACCTTTCAATCCTTTTTGATTGGGAAAAATGGTAATTTCCGATCCCCAGGGGCTGAGAATGGTCGGTTTATAGTCGGAACGCGCACCGTATGTTCCCGACCCATATGCCCACAGCACGTGCAGGAGTTTCGGACGGATTTCACTGACCAGACGTTTTACACGCCCGATTTCAGTCCAGCTTGAAATAGACGCAATATTAAAAGGCGGGATAAAGGGGTCGAGAATTTTAACACCAGGGAGCATTTCCCGAGGAGCAGGTGCCTGGTACGGAAGCAGGCTGATTTCCCCCGGGTACTTCCTGCCGTACCAGCCTACCCATTTCCAGGTGTGGGAATTGTCCCCGGGAGCTATAAAGAGAATCCTGGTCATCCTGGCTCCTTCATTTTTCCCTTAATCCCGGCAAGAATTTCGTTCATCTCATTCGCGCGCATTTTTCGACTCTCAAGCCTCAATCGTGATGGTTCCGCCTGCGGAATCCGTTCATCATTTTCCCACTTCGATATCAGATCGGTTAACGCTTTAATAACGCCGTCCGGGTCTTCCGGATCGACACAAATAACTTGAGGGAAATCGGAAAGCAGGTCGTTGAGATCGCCATCGGGAACGATTGCCAGGACAGGTGTTCCGCTTGCGAGGTATTCATAGGTCCTGGAGGGGATGTGCCCTTCGCAGTTCAGGACTTTCGCGAGTGGAAGGATCAGGAGATCGGCGTCAACAAGGTCCTGGATATTTTCTGAATGATCGACGAATCCCTTCGAATGGCATCGATCGATAAGATTATGATCAAGCAGTCTCTGGTTGAGACTGTAATCGGGAAGCCCCTGGAAGTTGACTGAAATTTTAGTGTAATAATCCGGGTACGAAGCTCTGAGTGTCTTAATCGCCGTGAGGAATCTGTCCATGTTGTAATGCCCGAAAACGGTCCCGGCCGCAACTATTGTAAATTCTTCATTTTTTACTTTTTTACGTGTGACATTCTCGAAATCCTCGCGATCGAAACCGTTCGGTATGCAATGCACACGCGATGCAGAATCCGGGTATTTCTCCTGCATCAGACGGGTGAAAGTCGGCGTTACCATTACAACCGCGTTTGCCTTCTCCATGAGTTCTTTTTCAGTATCGTTCGCGATACGGCGATGATGCGCGTTCGGGATCGACAGGTACGGAGCGAGTGTCCAGGGGTCGCGAAATTCGGCAACCCACGGGATGTCGTTCGCCCTTTTAAGCATTAAGCCATACTGGAGAATCGAAAACGGCGGACCGGTTGTGTAGAGGATATCGATTTCGCCATCTTTCAGCATCTTCGCTGCCATGGTATTTGCTTTCTCAGCCCAGAAAGCCCGTTCATCGGGGGTAACCAGATGTCTGGGAATCCAGTCGAGTTTAATTTTGCCGAGTACCCGGTGGATAAGGCTGCCTTCCCAGACGACCGGAATTTTTTTAATCTCAACACTATCGGGGATTTGCTTTTCGAGTGCCGGGTCGGTCGGGTAATGCCTTGGTGTTGTGGATGTGATGACTGTGATATCCCATCCTAGGCGGCAGAGGTACTTGACCATCGCAAGCGGACGGAAAACACCTCCGCCGCAAGTAGGCGGGAAGAAGTACGAGATCAGCAGGATTCGTCCGAGGGTTCCCGATGAGTTCCTGCCTTTATTTTTACCGGATGCCGACATTAATCGTTATCCATTTTATTGAACGTGTTTGTACTGCCGAGCTTTTCCCATGCCTTTAAAGCGAATTCCTTAATTATCTGGATATCGTCCTTCTTTGGTATAAATATATCTCCCGGTTTCTCTCCGGATTCCCTGAAGTAAATAATCAAAAGGAGTATGAAGAGCACAAAGTAACTTATGCTCGATGCGATCGCGGCTCCGTTCATTCCGCCGATTGGCAGAGTGCCGATGGTGTAAGTGCCTGGAATAAGGATCAGATTTATAATGATATTCGTAACCAGTGTCGCGGCAGTACTCCACATTGCGAAATGAGGTTTTCCCCTGCTGAAAAGGTCTGCGGTGAAAATTTTAGCCAGTGCGAAAAAGAAAGCTCCCGGAAGGAGTAACAGCAAGGGAGTATAAGCCTGTGTGAAATCCCAGGGTGCGCCAGGACGATTGAATAGAATGTTCAGTAAAGGTTTTGCCACTATTATGGTCAGGATGATCGCCAGGAGGACAAGAACCGTTACCGCCCTGATACTTGGGGGCATAAGTTTTTTTCTTTCCGCTTCACCCTTCTGGATAATTTTTGGCAGCAGCGCGGTGTGGATCGCTTGCGGGATAATCCAAATCGTGACCACTGCCGAAACCGCGGTAGTGTAAAGACCAACCTGTTCTAATACAACGCTTGAAGTACCTATCGCCAGGGCATTGATCAGCCAGACATCGACTTTTAAAACAAGATACCCAAATAAATTCGATCCCCACGGGAAGCGGGCAAATTTCCAGCTCTCGCCAGCGAGTTTAGGATTCCATCTGGGGATGACTGGTTTATGGAACCGAAATAGGATAATTAAGACAAACGCGATTAGTGTTACATTAACCAGGACGAATACATAAACCGCCCCGGTAACCGCCCAATGAAGTCCTACGACAAAAATTCCAATGAAAATAATGCCGCACAGAACCCTCAGAATTTCGTGCAGGTTTCGGACCCAGATACGGTTCTGGCCGTACAGGATGCTTTCCAGCAGCATATCAAGGATCGCGATCGGTATAACTATAAGGGCGAAATATCCGACCCATTGCGGCGCGTTTTCCCAGATCTTCTGATTCGCGCTGAGCTGCATGTAACCAATTCCTAATATAATTGCGGGAATAGAAAATACAGCAGTCAGATAATACGAGTTTGTGATCAGCCTGGGAGTGTCCTCAGGTCTTTTGCCGGTAAAGTATGTATTCGAATGGTTAAATCCTAAATTCCCGAATTGGATTAAAGTGTTTGGAGCGATCGCTATCAGCTCATATACCCCTTTTAACATGGGTCCCAAAGTACGATTTATAAGGATAGATGAGATTATCTTCCCGATTATGATGAAGATGCGTGTGAGAAGAGTATATATAGAATCCTTAACCACGGTCGAATGCGTGATTATAACCTATTTATCATTGTCTAAGACCAATTCTACTTGAAAGTAATTTTTTTGAACTTCGGGGACAGGGCATTTTTCCCTTGATATGCAATGGTAAAGTCAGGTTTATCACTGGAGAAAAATGGCATGTCCCCGAGGTAAAGACTTTTATCTGATTACAGATTAACCAGATAAAAAAGTGACCCTGATGGGGTCAGCGGAATTTTAATTTATTTTGGGACTCCGGTTATTCCTCTGTACCACTTTCGTCAGAGTCTTCTTCAGAGTTCCCGGTGCCGGCTTCAGCATCGTTCCCTTCTACGTTCAAGGTCGTGTCTACGGAATATGAAACCTCGCCGGGTATCTCGAAAAATGGTGTCGCGTGGGTAAGGAGGTACTGGTCGATGGACCAGAAAATGTCGGCAGGCAGGAAATCCGAGTAATAGACATCGGGATCGAGTTCAACACCTTCCTGGATATTTTCAAAATGTGTGACCTCAGTTGCGTATACAGTATGAAGCCGGGTTTTTATGAGCTGGTAATGCCCGACACTGACCCATACCAGCAGGCTGCCTCGCCCGTTCTGACGGTCAAGCTCATTTGCCGGGATCTGATAGATCATTTGACGGTCGCGACCGCCATTCATCGTGTCTCCACCTATCCATTGCGCCGAGCAGATATTCAAAAGCTGCTGCATCCTGTCACCGATCGTAACTCCCCTGAACCAGACGGTTTTAAGGAAGAAATCGATCCCGGGACCTGTCCAGTCATCGGGAAGGTAATATTCCTCTGACAAATAACCGTTCTGCCAGCCCTGTTCGATATGGAGTGCGTTTACACCGCCCATGAACCATGTCGAGACACTCCATGAACCCAGATCAGTCGTGATGGACATGTCGCGGCGAGCGAGGTTCCCGGATGAATCCTCAAGATACCACCAGCCGGTAGTTGATGCATTCAGCCCTGTTGAAGGCTCGAAACCATACGAAAATGGAATCGGAGGCAACCATGCGGTATCGAGAAGGATTTCCGGACAATTGAAAAGCGCGGAGGGATCGGGAGGATAGAGAACGGTGATGAAACCCCAGTTGGCGCCGACACCGGGAGGCAGAGCGAGGTATTCGGACCAGTTAACCTGCCCGGATTCTTCATCGATAGGGATGCTGATAACGTCCTCGCTGGTGTTGGGTTCCATCTCGACAGGACCGGAGCTGGAGTCGATAACATCCTGATCGGCTTCCACCTGGGCCCATGCGGGAAGGGCAAGTAATAAAACCAAAACAACAACGAAAGCTAATCGTATATGCATAGCAACAACCATCGAGAGGTGTTTTCCCTCGTACAGAAGGGAAATGCTACCATACGCGGGAAACCATCGCAACAGAAAGATACTTTAAGAAATAATCTATCCACCCGCCATCTTTTCAAGTCTTCTGATTCGTTCCTCGACCGGGGGATGCGTAGAAAACAGGGTCATCAATCCACGTCCGGATAATGGATTTGCTATCCAGAGATGCGCAGTAGACGGATTCGACTTGAGGATTATTTCTTTTGTGCTTTGCGAAGCCTGAGCATAAGTACAACGACCATTATCGCGATTCCCATGAAAATTAAAAATCCTGGGGAAACTTTCTTCTGCTCATGAGCGATTTCTGGTGCGGGAAGCTTACCGATCGCATCGATTGCACCGAGTACAGCTTCCGAGAGATTATCATTCTGGAGCTTGTCGCCCAGGATCATATATATTTCCTGTTTGCGATTATAAGGAATCGATTCGACTGCCTGGTCCTGAACCGCCAGTGAGAATTTTCTGTCCGCGGTGGAGATATAGAGAAGCCATCCGGTTGAGCTAATCTGTCCCCGTCCCTGCAGGTAGTCGGCGTAGTCTTTTACATATTCCTCGAGGAACCATTCCTCGGTGCTGAGGGAGATAATCACATAACCGTCCATACTGTTCGTTGAACGTGCATTTTCAAGCGCAAAAATAATGTTATTGACTTCCTCTACTGTAAGCGTACCGGTGAAATCGGTGACAAGTCCATGCGGGACAGGGAAGTTCCGTGCGCCCTGTGCATGGACAGGGTGAGTCAGAATTAACCATGCAAGGAGAATCAACAACAGCGTCAGGAATTTTTGTGATGCATTAAACATAATTAAATTTGATTTATTATTAGTGTCATTACGGTGGTGATTAAATCGAACCTGTAAGCAGTGAGTTCTTCGAACTGGTAAATTCAAGATTTTAAACCACCTGCCTGGCGACGCCGGCTTCCATAACGAAATGCCTCATATCACCCGATCCGATTTTCTCGAGTTCCGGTGGTGGATCGCATGCTGTCAGAAAAATCTGACCCGGTGGGAGAAGCTCAAGGACCCGCATTCGCCTTTTGATATCCAATTCGCTCATTACATCGTCGATCAGGACAACCGGTTTGATGCCCCTTTTTTCCGCAAGCACATGGAACCTCGAAAGGTGCAGGGCGAACATTGCACTTCTGACCTCACCCCTGGAAGCAAAATGCCGTACAGGTTTCCCGTCCAGCGTCATCCCCCAGTCATCGCGGTGTGGTCCGATCGAGCTTCGCCCGCTTTCGATATCCTTTCCCCGGTTACGCGTCAGGGCATCAAGGAACATCTCCTCGAATTTTTCAGTCCCGATCCGGTCTTCAGAAGAATTGATTTCAGGGACACCGTCCAGGGAGGCGTAATAAAGCAGCGATGCCTTATATTTTTCGCCGATCCCATCCCTGAAGATTTCATCTGTTAATTTTCCAAGTTTTAGCAAAAGATGGAGCCTCGTCGCGAGGATTTGGGCTGCCGATTCAGCGAACGGACGGTCGTAGCTCTCGAGCACCCCGTGGTCCGGTCCGCCGGGGGTTTTCAACAGGTGGTTCCGCTGAATTAAGATGCGTTTGAATCGTCTGAGCACATCTTCATGCGGAAGAAAATTCTGTACGCAAGCGATGTCTATAAATCTACGGCGAAGTCCGGGTTCCATTACCAGGATCAACATATCCTCAGGGAAGAAATCAACAACCAGCACGTTTTCAAGGTAGTCTCGTTTACGTTTCGGCGGGACATCATCAACGAGGAGTTTCCTGGATTTACCCTCGATTCCAAGACTGACTCGATGCTTAAGATCGCCGAAAGTGAGGTTTGCCTCGATATGGAACGCGGATTCACCTTTCCTGATGCAGTCCTGGATTCTGCCCCTTTTACTCCTGAGCGAGAGAAGCCAGTAGATGGCTTCGAGGAGGTTGGTTTTTCCCTGGCCGTTTCGTCCCGAAATAAAATTGGCCCTCTCTGAAAATTGGAGGATACCAGAGTCCAGATTCCGGTAATTAGCGGTTTTAATAGAATGGAGTAACAAGGTTCAAGGATTTTAACACAGGGTGGGTCGAATTGGTCCGAAGAAATGCATCATGGGCAACTTAAGGGCCAATACAGATTAAATAGACTCTCAAATAAGCTTATGGTATACTATTTTACAGTGCCTTTCGGCAAAACCCTACAAAGGAGGCTTATTTTGATTACAGGTAGGGTAAAGTGGTTCAACACGGCGAAAGGCTTTGGTTTCATCGAGCGAGAAGGGGAAAGTGATGTATTTGTGCACTATTCCCAGATCACGATGGATGGCTTTAAGGACCTGAGAGAGGGTCAACTGGTTTCATTTGAAATTGTTGACACTTCCAAAGGCTTACAGGCATCAAATGTTCAGGCTGTACAGGCTGGCGAGGGAACGCCACTTGAGTCAGACGGCATAACACTGCCATCTGCCAGTGGAGTTACATCGACCGAAGCCAATCAGTTCGACACATCGCTCGATGGTGAACCCCTTTAATCGCGTGCGTGAACCGATGTTCGCAACCAACCCTCTTCCATACGGAGGAGGGTTTTTTTTATGGGAATAATTTCTGCTCCACCGAGGACCTGCCATAATTTTGGTAAACGATCATTTATCAGGAATTAATACAAGGAATAAAGCAAATTATATGGAATGAATAATGCATTAATATTAATGAAAGAAGGAAGGAAATAAACGGCTAAGCCACAAGACCAGAAATCATACGGGTTATGAGGTGCAGGATTGAATCGATCTGAAAGACATTTTGTCCGGTTTTAACAAATTGAGGGACAAAAAATCCTCACAGGAAATTAAGGCCGCAAAGGTTCCATTAGCGGACAAATATTCCGCTGAAAATATTAAAGACGAATATTAATCATTAGATCGCAAAAAGTTTTACATACAGTGTTTGGCGCTTATAAAGGGACATTCAGACGTTTGAAAAAATATTTTAACGTTATAAACCTGTTTTTTTCGTATTTGGAATCTATTGTGCAATTAAAGCGTCGAAAGAAGGTTTATAGGATACAAATGACAGGAAGGACCGAAGGAATATCTAACCCGCAAATGTATATGGCCGTGAGGCTCGGCGAACGACGGTTCGCCTGTGATCTCAACCATGTGCAGGAGGTGCAGCTTTACCCGCATACCGGGGCGTCCAGCATTGATACAAATTGCATGGTATTAACGCTGGAAACCTCAAGGGGCAGCATACCGGTTATTGATCTTCTGGGACGTCCTGTGGTTCCAGATTCCCCTGGTGACAGAATCCTGGTCATCCTTAGCTGTACGAGTTCTCCAATCGGAATAATTGCGGATGAACTCCTGGATAACATTGAGTTTGACACCTCGTCGGTTCTTCCACTCCCCGGGGGGGCAAACGGAATTGAGAATAAATATTTAAAAGGAATAGTAGAGCTTAATGAAGGTACATACTATCTCATTAACCTGGAACATGTCGCCTCATCCTGGCTGGTAAGGAAGGATCACGCCAGGTCCGGCAATTCGGTTTCGGTAGGAGATGAGAAGAAATAAAAATATAATCACCAATCAGAGAGACTATGGAGGCGCAAGTATGAATTATCTTAGAGACTACCGAGTAAGGAAGCTTATGACCCAGAAAGAGCTGGCAAAGGTAAGTGGAGTAAGCCAGGTCACGATCAGCTTCATCGAGAACCAGCTTTCCGAGCCGATGGAACTCACCAAGCAGAAACTATCGCGAGCCCTTAAAATTGCCCCGGAGAAGCTGTTCCCGCCGAAGACTCGCAGGCGTGAACATCGAATGGAAGTCTGATTAAAAAAAAGCCTGATGGGCAGTATAAAATCTTTTTTGCTCGTGTTTCACAGACAAGAGGAGAGAAGGACTGAATAAGATTGAAGCATCAACACCAGACAGGGAGAATTTATAAATAATTTCTACCTGGCAGGAGTTGTGCTAAAGGGTGGTCCTTCCTGAAATTATCACGACTCGTGAACTGTCCCGGTTATCCGGGACAGGTTTCATTTCAGGCCTTGCACCTTAACGAAAATGCAATGAACTCATTATCGGGTTGAGGTGTCATCCTTATGTTCGGCGGCATTACAGGAATAATTGGCGCAGGATTTCCTGTTCAATATTAAACATTGTTCTGGAAACGAATCCACGATTTGCGCTATACTGTTTTACTGAAAAAACCCAACGTCAAGTTCTTAAGCATTAGAGGGTAAATATGAGAATCAAGCTGATAAATTTGATCTTAGTAATCGGAATCCTTATGTTGCTGTTTATACCATCATGTAAGGATAAAGAACCGGTAGAGGAAGCTGACCCTCTTGCGGGAGCGGACCTGCCGACCGGGACAGCCGACCTTATCGAACTCCTGAAAGAGCCTTACCAGGCCAGCTTAAACGAGATTATGGACAGGCTGGCTGAAAAAGGAACCGACGCCGTACCGGCTTTAATTGAGCTTCTCGGTGAAAGAGGGTCCCCACAAATCAACGCGATCAATACTCTTGCACGTATTGGTGCTCCAGCAGTTTCAGACCTGATAATTGCACTGGACTCGGCTGAATTACAGGTCGTGTATGGGGCAGCCAGGGCGTTGGGGGAGATTGGGCCGGACGCGGAACCTGCCGTTGAAAAGCTCCAGGATATTTTCAGTTCCACTCTTAAGACCGGCCAGATAATCATAATGCATGCGCTGGTGAAAATTACCGATAAACCGGATATAATCGCTATGATCCGTGCCGGGCTTATGGTGGAGGACCTTCGTTTCGATGCACTCAGGGTATTAGAGGAATATGGTCCGGCAGCGGCCTCGTCGGTACCTGTAATTCTTCAATACCTCGAAGTCCAGGGAAGCTCAGCAAGGATTCAGACGATCAAGACACTCCAGGCTATCGGTCCGGAGGAAGGTGTAGTAGAAGGGATCGCCAACCGTCTCCAGGACCCGGACATACTCGTAATCGATGCGGCGACAAAGGCGCTTGGGGAATTTGGGATTGCCGGAGTGGCTGCAACGGGTGCATTTATCGAGGCTGTTGAAACTGTGGAACCGAATTTGCAAAGGGGTATGCTTCATACGCTTGGCCTGTTTGCCCCCGAGGGAAGAGATGCAATACCGACATTGATTGAATACCTCGGCTCCGAAGATCCCCAGGTTCGAAGGGAAGCCGCGTGGGCACTTGGGCAATACGGAAGTGATGCATCCAGCGGTCTGGCAGCGTTAAGAGCGCTCGTGGAATCGGATGAATTTGATTATGTTCGGACCACCGCTACCGGAGCGATCGAATTAATAGAAGGAATCAATTAAAGCTTGAAAAATATTCTCGCGGTCGATGTCTGATCGGATAGGAAAATTTAGAGTAAACTACGATAAAATGGGGATGATTACCGGCCCCCTTAGTATTCCAGAGGTGAATTAATGAGACTGACAGTAATTCTTTTTATTTTTGGTTTGATCATAGTCCTCCCGGCAGCTCTGTTTGCCCAGAACGATACTGAACCGGTTGAGTGGCGGAACTTTACTTTCGATCTTGAAAATCTGGAGGGAGACGACCTGACCGAGGACGATGTTTTTACTGATGGGTCCCTTTATCTCGTCGATTTCTGGGCAAGCTGGTGTCGTCCGTGCAGCCAGTATCTCCCGCACCTTGAAGATATGGTCGGGGAATACGGTGACCGGGGTTTCAAGGTGGTTATTTTCTGTACAGATAGTGCCGGGACAATCTCAACCGCACTTGCGGCACTACGAGCCGAGGATTACTCATTTACAATACTTTTCGATACGGAAGAGGATGTACAGGACGATCTTGGGGTTCGACGAATCCCCACAACAATTCTTTTCACGGCATCCGGCGAAGAAATCTGGCGGCATGTGGGGTATTCATCGGGTGACGAAGAAGAAGTCCGTGAGCATATCGAAGAAAATCTCCCCGATTTTGAATCAGAGGATGTAGAAGAAGAGACTGAGGAATAATCAGGGGGTGAAATTTTAATTTAATTCTTGTTTTCTCCACAAAGAGATATTCTTTACATAAATTTCACTCATTACTTTTTTTTTTTACTAATCAATCAAAATCAAGTTCAACTTCTACAACATCAAATGCTGGATAAGAGAGGGGTTTAAGGGGACCGGATTTCTCGTGAACCTCATACGCGAGAAACTGGTATATACCACTCGGTTGTTTACTGAAAAGGTAACCTCCACAGCACCGTATATGTAACGGATCGGGTGAGTCACATGCAGCTGTTAATACACCCCCTTTACAAATCTCAAAATATTCCCCCCAGGCGCCGGCCATCCGAGCGTCTTGATACGCATCTGGAAGCACGTACCATAAATCAAGTTCCACCCTGCCCTCATAAATGGTTGCTCCTGTCTTATTGCAACATTGCGGGTGAGTTATGACCTCGCCATCGTTATAAATGAGCTTGAATCTGTACATCTCAGGCTGGTTGGCTGTGATCGGGAAATCATCGACAGGATTCGTCACCGGCATTACAGTCGGTATTTCCCAACTGACATCGAGAGCGTATCCTGCCCTCCACGGTCCCGATGGCAGCGAAATGTGAAACGTGTGTGACACAGTCGCTCCCGATTCCAGCATGTGACGTTCCTCGTTCGAATAGTAATTGAGGAAAGCGTTCATATTCGCTGTCGGGGTTCCCCCGAACGCGTATTTCCCTTCCCAGTAATTGAAGATCGGTTGGGGAAGCCCGGAATCGTAGTCCGGACACCAGTAGTACGTGTATCCATCCGCGTTGAGAATTTCCGGATCGCCCATAAGCCGCCATGACAACCGGTAATCGAGCGGATATAGCGGCATATGATTCATGTTGTCCGGAATCACATGCGACCCCTGGAACATCAAAATCAGTTTCGGATCGAACGCCGTCAACTCAAGGTGACCGGGATACGGATGAGTAATTTGCATAGTGAGATTAATTGTGCCGTCGTAATTGTCCTGAAGACCGGTGATTAGAACACAGTTATCGCCTGACTCCTCGAAAAATCTCAAGACATTGAGATGGATTCCCCCCATGCGAAATGGAACCAATTCGACGCTGTCGTGGTCGGAACTGAAATACAGGTTTCCTGCCGCCCAGAGTTTATGCGGGTTATGAAAAGAAATTTCACGCCCCGTCGTGGTCTCCAAATCCCCACTTGTTGATGGATCATCGGAAACCCCTGGCATAGCGGGATTCCCGGCACAGCCGAATACCAAGACAGCCATTAAACAGATCATAAGATAAGTCTTCAAAAAAACCGCCTCCTTTATTGTGGATAAGCCTATGTACCCCCTATCCGCGCACCATTACAAATTATTGTCAGGGTTTTTAGTAGAAACCCTTGCTACCCGGCACATCTATAACTTAATTATTACCATGTGTATTGAGTTATGTCAAATATCCACCCAAGTATTTTTATTCGCAACAAATCCAAATTTCATGTATTATTGGCGCTTTCACGGGCGTCCGGATAGTGTAATGCCCGAATATTTTTTCTCAAGGAATTAGCCATAGATTGAATCGGAGGATTCAAATGAATCGCTGTTTTTTTCATGCGGTACTGATTATTCTTTTAACCACGATATTTTTCATACTCCCGGGCCAGACTCGTGCTGAGAGCGTTATGGATCGGTACTTTTCAGGCGGTCATATCAGTTTTGGGCTGTTGGAAGATGAAATCACCGGTACATCCAAGTTTGAAGCCGAACTTGAGTTGCGATTCCGGCAGGATGGTTTCTCAGCTTTTATCAGGGGATCGAATAACAGGCCATTCGCGTTCCACACCGACCGGTTCAGGCTCCAGAAAAGAGGTTTCAATTACGAACTGAATGATGACTGGGAGATTTCCGGAGGGGATTACTCGATAATTATCGCGCGTGGTGCTGCACTGAACGGCGTGGAGGACCGGGGAATTGACCGGGATGCCCAGCTTGATGGTGCCAGGATAGATGGTGATTTGGGCTTTGGAGACCTTACACTTTTCTGGGGGACACATAAGTCGGACCGCATGGATTACTACCTCAGCGGAGTGAACAGCAATCCCCGGCTTGAATCGGATGAGTTATGGGGTGGACGGCTTGAATTGGATTTCGATGACCTGGATATCGGCATAAGCTATATCGATGCAACAACCAGTGGTTTCATGGAGCGGGAATCAACCGTCATGACGGAGTTCGATATTTCATGGAGGCACGATAATTTCGATCTGTATTACGAGACAGTGTTTTTTGAACGCTTTCAGCCCGAAGGTGTGGATGAGTCAACGGACGGGCGGGCACATCTCGCTGAAGTAATTTACTCCGAAAGGGGATTCGCACTCGCGGGGTCCTGGGTACGCTACGATCTTGCTGATTTTGACTATGGAACCGCGCCATCACTTCGAAGATCCGATATCGATTCGTCCGATGCGAAGGCCGATGATGAAACAGGATACCGGTTCGACATGCGTCTTAATCCTGATTCCTGGAATGGAAATTCAATTCGCCTTCTGTACTCCAACCTCAAGGGTATCCATGATGAGGTCCGTGAATTTGAAAATTATTTTATCGAATGGTCATCCTCATCGAGAGGCGACTGGATTGGTACGTTGAGCTATGACAGGATCGAAGGGACCCTGCAGTATTATGGGGCAGTACCCGGTACCCAGCAGGATATCAGGGGCACCGTTGAGGGTCCAATTCCTGGATGGGGGAGTTTCCACCTGTTCGGACGATACACGAATCTGAAAAATGATTATGGGGCAGACGACGAGCTGGAGCTGGGACTGGACTGGAATGTCACTCCGGAATTCACGGTTGGAATTTTCAGGGAGATATCAACCCGCGAGGATGAACCGCCGCCTCCCGGGATTTCTGGAATTCCGCTTGAGTCGCCAGGTGAATGGAACTCGGCATTCGTAAGCTGGGCACCGAATCCATGGACCGAGATCGAATTTAAAATCGGTTCGCACCGTGGCGGATTCCAGTGTTCAGGCGGTGTTTGTGCTCAATATCCACCATTTAAGGGAGTACAATTCACGTATTACAGGTACTTCTAAGACTGTCTTATACCAATCTTAGTTTCAGGGACGCCTTTCCATGCTGCCAGCGTTGAAGGTGTCCCGTGTAACTAAGAATTCATGGGGACACTTTCAACGCTGGCAGCATGGAAAAGCGTCCCCATGAATTCAAAGCGTATTAAAAGGCTGGAACCAGCCTGAGAAAGGACTCATCTGTGGGTGATCCTGAAAACCGGGACATGATTCTTGCGATCGATCCGGGGATCGATAAATTCGGCCTGGCTGTTCTCGATTTATCCGGTGGAATTATCGATAAGAAGGTAATCCTGAAAGAGAAATTCTCGCAGGAGATCTCTGTGATGTTAAACAGATATAATCCCGGAGCCCTGATTACAGGTGATGGAACCGGCTCAGACTGGGCTTACGGTATTTTGTCGGCACTGGGTAAAGGGAAGGTTGTCAGGGTAGATGAAAAAAAATCGACATTGGATGCTAGGGAACTCGCATGGAGTGAAAATCCACCCGGTGGAATATGGAAATTGATCCCAAAATTTTTTTGGCCGACCCCACCGGATCTTGATGCGTGGGCAGCGGTTGTGATCGGTCGCAGGGCATTGAAAAAGTAAAACCCGGTTATATCAATTCTCAATTCTCAATAAATTATCGGGAAATCCCTTGAATCAGCTCTAACAGCTTATCCGCTGCACGTTGTGTATCGTCAAGTATTGAGAAATTCGATTCTCCTGACAGCATTTTCAGGAGGATTTCGTTCAGTGATTCGGGATCGCTGGCAAGTGATCCATACCCGGCTTTGAATAAACCCTCCACCATTCGGTCCTGTTTTGTAACATTGCGTCCACCTGTTTTCGATGCCCTGAACACCAGTGGACCTTTTCCGGCAGTAGCAGCTTCCGCGATCATGCTGACCGAGTCGGAAGTCACGATCGCGAGTTTCGACCTGGCGAACATGGCGTAGAGTGGATTTCGCTGATCCCTGTGCCAGAGTAGGAGCCATGATAATGATGGATATTTATTGGCAAGATTTTCGATTTGGCTTTCAAGTTCAACAGGAGTCCGACGCGCGGTGGATAACCACACCTTCCAGCCGTTTGTCCCGGCCCATTCGAGAGTTCTTTCAAGACCTTTCAGTACATGAGTGCTATCAAATGCGGCACTCGAAGATGGTCCGCCGATGATCCAGGAAATAACTTTGATATCTTCCATCGGGAATTCACCCGACCAGGCATCCATTTCAGTTTTAAGTTTTTCAGGTGTAACGCGATTCGGGGCTGCAAGGGTTTTCAGGATGTTCTGATCATCTGGAGGGTTATCATGTTCCGGGATAACCGCAAGGTCGAACATTTTAAGCGGTAGAAAGCTTGGACGCATACAGACACATGTAACGGCACCGGCGAGGTATCCGGCGACCAGGCATGGCCCTGCCGACAGGGTTCCTGCCGAGATAATGGCTTTTGGATTGTGGTCTTTCAGCCTCCGAATTTCATTTTCAGTAAAGATTTTCCTGAGAAAATTTTCAGGATTTGATTTCGGACCGCTCAGAAACCGTACCCTGCATCGGAGGATTGCTTCCGGTAAACCCTCCTTCAAATTGTGTTTTAATAAAAGGATGTCAGGATTCGGCAGGTTTTCAGCGATCCCGAGGCTCTGGTTTTCATGACCTGGCTTACCGTCGGATATCGCCACAACAGGAATCGGCCTATTATATTCTGAAGAACCCACGAGCGGGATTGTACCATGCCGAGAAACAGGGGTTAAGGAATTTCGAGCCAGTTAATATTTGATTATTTTTGTAATTTCCGGTATTTTTTTGAAATTCAAGGGTTCATTTTCAACCGATTTCGGGTTACATTAATCATAGAGATACGGTCCTACTTGAAGATTTCAGAGACCGTGTTATAGTTTTGATAGTAAACCAAGCCGGTTGCAGTTGACAATTATCACCTTACGAGGTGCCGAATGGTATTAAGTCGATCCGTAATTCCAGTAACTATACTCATCACAATCCTGGTCCTGATGTTTCCGGGGAGCGGAGCGAGGGCTTTTAATGAACAGCTCACGCAGCATCTGGCAAACAACGGGGCGATTCCGTTTACGACAAACGGGTTGATAATGGGCCAGGTGATAATCGAATTTAATTCGTTCGCGGAAGCCCGTGCGGCACAGGCGGCGAACATAATTCCCGGAGTCACGTTCGACAGAGGAATGTCGACACGCCCTGTGGCCCGTTACAACATCACTGACGGCAGCCTGCCATCGGATGTCATCACACGCCTGAGTGCCCTTTCAAATATTCGCGAGGTGTTCCCCAATTACAAACGATCGGCAGCGAAGATTCCAAACGATCCATATTTCCAGCTCCAGGAAGAAGATCTTCGCCTGGTCCGCCTGCCCGATGCATGGGATATTGAAACCGGTTCTGCGGATATCCTTGTAGGGGTAATCGACACCGGTGTAGACGAGACCCACCCCGACCTGATCCCGAACATGGTTTTTCCGGGAGTTAATGTACGGGAAGACTGGGAGCCTGATAGAGTCACAGATGACAGTGGGCATGGTACCGCGGTCTGCGGTGTTATCGGTGCTGTCGGGAACAATGGTTTGGGCGTTGTCGGCGCAAGCTGGGATGTACGCATGCTGGCGATTCGCGCGTGCGGCGGTCCTTTCCTCGACTGTGACTTGTTCGATGAAGTAGAAGGCATCGATGTTGCTCGCGAGCGTGGATGTGATGTTATCAACCTGTCGATCGGCGGTGTTGGAACTATTTCGCTTGAGGAAAACGCCGTTAAGGCCGCATACGATGCGGGAATTGTAATAGTCGCCGCAGCCGGGAACGCTGATCCGGGATGGTATTTTGAAAGTTCCGGCGACTGGGAAACGGATCGTCATTCGCTTTATTTCCCGGCGGCACTGCCTGAAGTTATCGGGGTCGGAGCGGTAGGCCCGGATGGTGAACCTGCAGATTTTTCAAATTATGGCGAGGATATTCTCAGCCTGATGGCCCCCGGAGTTGAGGTTGTTACTACTGTACCTGATTATGAATGTTACCTGTATACCGGTGAGGGTCCCCCATACGGGAAAGCCACGGGAACCAGTTTTTCAACACCGATGGTATCCGGTGTGGCGGCTTTAATTCTCAGCCATTACCCGGGACTCACCCCTGACGAGGTCCGTGCCCGCCTTGAAAATACTGCAATTCCCATGGTCGGTCCGGACGCGGATTTCAACGGAATTAATGATTATTACGGTTATGGAATCCTGAACGCGTTTGGTGCACTCTCACAGGCAGGCTCAACAGGGAACCAGTATTTAAAGGTTGGTGTGAGCAGGTCACCGATATTTGCCGATGAATTAATAGTGATCGTTCAGAGTATTTCAATCCTGGATGAAGCTCCAATTGTACGATGGAGCACCCAGTCCGGCGATGCTTCCGGCAGTTTCCAGCTTAATGAAGTTACAACTCGTCCCGGGCTTTATATGGGCACGTTCCATCCAGGGGTCACCGGAACGATCAAGATATCGGTATCGGCGATCTCCAATGGCGCTCCAGTGCCGCTGGTCAATGTGAATTACGTAATGTAAGTGCATTTCAGGCCATAAATTTTGAAATAATTAACGTGTATTGAGATAACGAAAAGGACTTAACCAATGAGATACACAGCAATAGCGATACTACTTACTCTGCTTATCCTGGTTACCGCATGCCATAAGGGCACAAGTGGAGCGATCAACGGACGTGTGATAGACGGGTTCGGAAATCCTCTCGGTGGACCCGGGGTAACGGTAACCCTGTCCGGTAAAGGTGCCGTTCATCATCCGGACCAGTGGGGTAATTTTTATATTTATGCACCGGTGGGTGATTACGTATTAAGGATCGCGTTTTCAAATCCCGATGCCGGTCTTGATTTTACATTGGAAGATGAAATTCGGGTTGTCACAGGCGGCAGGAACCTTGGAACGTACACATTGCTGAATGTACAGAACTTCGATGCATGGGAATTTTACAGGCAGTGTGATTACTACTCCGCGATCGATAAATTCAACGAACAGGCTGCTCTTGCGCATAGCGGGCAGTTAACCAATCTTCCATACATGCGATGGAATGAAGGTGAGCCGGACCAGAATACACTTCTCACACAGGGAGTGCTTTCCGCTAAAAATGGCCTTGGCTGGTGCTATGCGCGTGGCCTTGGGGATCCCCTGGAGGGCAAAGTAAATTTTTTAGATAGCCTTTCAGGAGGGTATAATAATTACGACGCGATGGTCGGGCTTGCCGGAATAGCCATTGGTGAAGGAATAGCCGAGGGTGATGCTGAAATAAGTGGTGTTCTGGACTATTTGATACCGGTGATCGATGAACCAGGTTATTACAACTCCACTCAAATTCACGATGCGATCACGGAAGTCGACCTGATCGCGGTTAAAAGCCTGGCTGAATTTATGTTGATGAGAGATAATGACAGTCTGGAAACAAGAGATTCAATAAGGCTTTTAATAGCCACCCAGGGGAACCCGGGCACGAAGAACCTTATGGAGGTTCTTGACAATTTCCGGTGATTAAATAAACTGGATTCAGAAATTTCAGGTAATCAAATCCCCGGTACATTCCGGGGTTTTTTAAATCCTCAATATATTTTCAAGCGACACTATACAGTAGCCCAGCCAAATTTTCGGTTACGCGAAAAACCTCTCATTCTGAGAGAAGCTTGCCTGCCTATTTAATTTGGAAATTTCCAGTGATAGTGGGGGGGATTTTTCTGTATCCCTGATTACAAGCGGGACTGCTGGTGATTCTCTGGGATTTGACCGGTTTGGCACATTCACTGCATTAACCAGATTGGTAATTTCAGTAATTTTCAGCAAAAATCCAACCTGGAGGACTATCATGAATATTAAACATTCCCCCCTACTCATCCTTATCACTTTATTTACACTTCTCACAGCATTCGGGTGCGGCAGCCCCGACTCAAATCCTGCCACACCATCAACTAACGCTCCCGACATAGGGCTTATGGATCTTAATTCGGCTTCAAGTACCGATGGCACGGAAGTTATCGGCGTTTATGACCTTACTTTTGATCCTGAAACCGAGACCCTTGACCTGGTCGAAGCTCGCGGCGCCGATGCCCATTACGACATCACTGCGTTCATAGCGCCATACACATCTGCAGCTTTGATAAGCTGGGACCCAACTACCGGGTTACTGGTATTTGATCTGTCAGTTAATAACCCAACCGTGGTCGATGTTTACGACCTTCGCGGCCTGATGCTTTCACCCCCGGGCCTTGGCTACGAATTGATGAACGCAGATGATTACACAGCGCTTTTCAATCCTTACGCAACACCAGCTGTGCATCCATTCAAAGCTTTTGGCAAGACCGTACCGCTTCGTAAATTCGGTGGTGGCGATACTTTCACCGAGCAGTACTCAATCCAGTTCCCCCTGCCTTTACCAACACCGCTGGAATGTAAATTACTGCTTGAAGTTTCACATCCCGGTAACTGCGAAGACCCGTTCGAAATTTCGAACCAGGTAGTCAGCAACCCGATTACATCAAGTATTTCAGCCACGATTACTATTGATACTTTCGATCATCAGAACAATGTTACCGCGGTTGCTGTAGACACATCGCTGTTCACAGGCGGTCTGACCTGGCTGACCCTGGTTGCAACCGACACATGGCAGGGCACAGTCATTAATTCAGCCGGTGCTCCTGCAGGAACCTATTCAGTTCTCATGGCGTCGCTCTCACTCGCCGGTGATCCAGCCCTCTTCGATTACATTGAGATTGAAGTTGGCACCGGTACGATTCCAACTGGTGTGTGGAGCGGAACCGAGTATATCCTTACACATGGTAACTGCAAGCTCGACCTTGGTGTTATCGCCGATCCGGGCGGTCCCAGGGACAGCGAGATTCTCATGGCCAGTGATGGTGTCACAAACTGTGATGCCGTCATTAAGTACGATGCCAACTATGCCTCATGGAACTATTACGTAAGTACTGTCACCACCCTCGATCCTAATGTCGCTTCATACGATGCACATCCTATCGAGCGAATCGATGCGGCAGACGATGGTGCTTTCAGCTTTACCAACAGCAACTGGTCGGACCTGTTTACAACTACTCCCAGTGGTCCAGTATACTACGCCCAGGTCTGGAATGTTCTTGATAACAATCCGAAGCTTCACACAGGTCCATATCCCGATGACAGCCGTTACTGGAATGATCTGAACTTTGATTGCTACATCTATCCGATCGATGTCTGTGATGACTTCGCACTCGGTCAGCACGCACTTTTCACTTCAGGATACGATTTCACTCCCGAAGACCTGACATTCCTCGGTGTTATGCCTGATACCTACACCTACGACAAGGTCAGGTACTATGGCAACCTCGATCCGTGGGCAGGTATCGGTACCGGCCTTACGAATTCAATGGACATTCGTGGAATCGACGTAATCGAAGGCGTGGAAGAGTCACCTACACATGCCGATGTTTACGATTCTGCAACTCTCTATGTGCTTGAGAACAACATGGACATGTTCCAGGTCGAAGTGTACAGAATTCTGGACACTGTGAATGCTATGGCCTGGGACACCGTTTACTACGTGATGACTATCAATATCGATGAGTACGTAAACATAGACTTTAGTGTTGAAGGCAAGGATATCGAGATCCTTCCGATAAATCCTCACTACGAGCTCAACCCCAATGATCCTACACTCTGTGTACTGGTTTCCTACTTCGACTGGAGCGGGAAAATCCAGGGCGAGGTGTTCCTGTACAATGCCGTCACCGGTGCTTTCCTCGAAACTATTGGGGATATAGCTACAGGCTCCGCCCTTCCTCACCATATGGTGCAATTCCTTGACACCGATGACGGTGACTGGGAGATTCATGTAACGAGCATTAATGCTGCTGGTAACACTGTAGCGACTATATTCAGTTATTAAGAGCCAGGAGTTCTTTTAATAAACCTAAAGGCGCCGGCCCATAATGGCCGGTGTCTTTGATTTTTCACAGAGTTTGACCGTAACAGAGCCACGACCGTAAGGGGCTGTTGATAAAGTTATTAAACTGAAAAATCACAAGGGATCAAAACTTCCGATACCGCTCTCCATGCGGACGGGCCGTCCGCGGTACTGCAGGCCGGCGTCCTGCGCTACGGGATTTAGTACTTTATCAACAGCCCCGTAAGGGAGTGGACAAAGGTCAGGGAGTCGCACAGGTAATTTCATCAGAATGTGTATAAGTATTATTCACTTGCTAAAATGCATGCTACTGCTAATGAACCATCTATGTGGTACATTTATCATAAGTGGATGAGAGAGTTTCTATTACCTCTAATATAGAGGAGGCTTCGATATGACATTAATGAAAACTACCCGGATGATGGTGACGGCTGCTGCTGTCGCAATTATGGTTTTAGTTCTTTCCCTGCCCGGAGTCCTCCGGGCCGAGGTATTGAACGATGACGAATTCGGATCGCTTGAGATTATCGATATTTCAGTCATCGAGGAACTCACTGGAGTTTATACACCGGTGGGTCTGGACTTCAATCTTACCAGGGGAAGCACATATTATCCGGGCGATGACCTGATGATCCGGTTTATGGGTCAGCATGAAATGTATGTAACGATCATAGATTATTCACCCGACCGTACGGTTAAACCGCTCGTAGTAAATGAGCACACAACACTGACCGGCGGTGGTTTGCAGCGGGAAACATGGTGGACCATCGGCAGTTCCCTTGGTAAGGAATATATTTTGATGATCGTGTCAAGGCTCCCGTTGACCGATGCGAGGATTGAAACGATCGCGCTGGCGCCCAATGAAGTCGAACTGGATGAAACGATTTTAAAAATGGCGGTTAATGATTTCAGGGTGGTTGCATCGGGTCGGGATCCGGGTGTGATCGTGGACATGTATTCAAATTCCGGCCATGGCAATATGAATCTCCTTTCAATTGAAGATTTAGGCGGCACGAGATTGTCTGGATGGGATGGCGTAACGCGTATTCCTTTGAGCGACTTCGGGTACGTGATGAATTATCCGATGAATACGTATCCCTATAACCCATGGTCATACATGTACCTGTACCCGTACCCGAAGCTGGTTCCGACCGCTTACATCGACAGGTACGGGTTTTTCTCAAACATATACTACGTGATCCCGTCAGGACCGGAAATCCGAACCAATTTGTTTGACTATGCGAATCTAGGCTGGCTCGATGACGGAATCTGGATCATACCGCCGGGTGGAAGCTTTGAAGGGAAGTTCCAGGTCGGGGAATATTATGCCGATTACTACTTCAGGGTCCTCCCGCATTTGATACAACAGAACACGTCGTATCAGAGGCTCCAGGTGGAAATCAACGGTTATCGACTTGAGCCGAACATAGATTTTTCAGGAGCTATCGGGTTCGGGGGATATTACACGTATGATCCGTTCGCGTATTACAACGCCTGGCCCTACCTGCGTCCTGGCCAGAATACCGTTCGGCTGTACTGGCCTGAGGATGAGGAGGAGAATTTCGAAATCCAGATGATTGACATTATTCCGGTCGATGTAATAGAGAACGAATTCCAGGAGGCCAGATCGGATGAGGCTCTCGTGGATACAGATGAAACAGAAGAATAAGGGGGCAGGCTTGATTTACCTTAAATATTAGTGGTAGGCTCCTTACCTTTCATGGTTTAAATACTCTAGTTACAAGCACAACCTATGCATGTTAACATAGAGAATTTCTGGAAGAAGTCCATTGAAAACCGCAAGGTATGTTTACTGGCAATGAGATACTGTCACTTTAACGCTGCTGCGAATAGATATTATTATGCATTGTATTTAGCAATCCGTGCATTTTTTATGAAAAAGAATATCAAGGGGAAAAAGAGGAAAGATAAAGAACATGGTCTATATTATGAAGAGTGGAAACATGGTGATTTGATTAGGAGAGCAGGAATTCATCTGGATTCGACAATTGTTGATATTAAGAATATTTTAGACGATGCTAAGGAACAAAGAGAAATAGGAGATTATGAACAAAGGCCTGTAAGCGAAAATAGGCTTAAATCCGTCCGAAGACGAGCCAAAAAAGTTTTTAAGGTGATTCTCAATGCTATTAGGTCATAAAACAAGATCCAAGTTAATTCAAGCAGTTAAGCAAATGATATACGCGGAATTTCCTAACTCGGTTGTAATCTGGCGTGGTACAGGTACACCAAGCGATGATTACCAGGATGATACTGAAGTCTTTGAAGTATACATGATACCCGTAAAAGACTATGAAGAATTTGTCGATTTAAAATGGATGATACGACGGAAAATAAGCGAAAAAGCAGGAGTAAATATTTCAATACGCGATTTAACACCTGAGGAAACCAAAGAGTACCGATTGGAAGAATATAAAACTGGTTTAAAACAAAAGCACGTTTGGAGAACTGGTAGTCATAGAGTTGGTTTTACTATAAAACCACAGGATGAGGAATTTGGTGTCTCTGGTAGTGAGTCAAAACTTGCTGAATGTAAACACACTGGTGATAGAATAGGTAAAGGATCTTATCAAAGATTTAAGGACTGGGTTCAACATTCATACCAATCAGCAAAAACTTCATTACCCGATTTACGGCAGGCCGCTTAAAAAAGGAAATCCACAATGCATATTTTTATAGAAGGGATATACCTCAAGGGTTTACAATTCGAGGTCAATCCAAATTATCCTGAACTCGATTACAATCTACATGTTGCATGTGAGTCACATTTCGAATCGGAGAATGAGTTAGTGCAGGTTTTTGATTTCGATATTATGCATGGTTTGAAAGAACCACCTTTTTTACTTAAATTTAGATTGAGTGCAAAGTTTGTAAGTGAAGGCGAAGGTGATCCATCGCTTGACGAATTCGCAAAGACCAATGGCCCTGCCAATGTAGTGCCATACGCTCGGGAATTGATTTCCAATATTACATCAAGGACTGATATCCCAACTCTTGTAATACCACCTGTTAATATTTTTAGATTAATTGAGGAAGGGCAACTGGAGCACACGGAGCAAACCATGAAGATTGAAGACTTTATTGATCCACCAGTTGAAGATGAGAACAAATCCGTGTTATCTGATGAGAGTGCAGAGGTAGAATGACATAAAAATCACTCCGGAATTACAATCCATCCCGCCGCGCCTTCAATATAGCCTGCCGTGTCGCTGACATTTACGGCGTCGGAGCCATCGGGTCTCATTACCCAGATATCCTCATGTTCGAAAAGGGGATCCTGGCGATAGAAAAACATGTATGAATTATCCGGGCTGATATGTTTATTATTTTTAGGTGGCTGGCCGTACAGGTACGACTTTGCAGATGTGTCGGTGAGGTAGGTGAAATTCGAGCCATCGATCCCACAGACGGCGATCCTGCTTATCGGGGTTTCCTCGCCTTCGATATTCTCCTGTCGCCTGAGGAGGAGAGTAAGTTCATTTTCTGAATTTCGGAAGACCTGGTAGATGTAAGTCACCGTGTTAGGCTCCATCAGGCTTATCGTCGTGCCGTTATCAAGGTTAATTGAGAGCACTTCACGTGACCTGACTCCAATTTCCCCAACCGGGATATCATCGGATGGTTTGATATCGCAAAATAGAAATGAACCGGAGTCGTCGAAATGCGCGGGACCGATTTTTGTTACATTCTCAAAATGGTGCAGAATTTCGGATGTGCCGGATTCGATATCAATCGAGATATAATCCAGCGTTCCGGGTGAGCTTAAAAGGCGCCTGGCCGCGACACATCCCGATCCGTCGGGCGACAGCGTTAAAGGGACATCCTCGACCGGATCGGTATACAACCCGCTCGTCAGGCCGGTTTCAACATCGCATTTGAAAATATTGTATTCACCAGAATCCACCGCCCATCTTGAAAGAAACACTACCCACCGACCATCGGGGGAGAATACCGGTCCTGTATGGACAGCCCTGGAGTAGAACCCGGAAACGGATACGTCTCGATAATACCCGGTCTTGATGTCGTAAAGAAATAGGTGGCGTTCCTTCTGACCATCCTCACCTTTCGTGTTGCCGACAAAAGCGATCGTTTCACCCGTTGGAGACGGGGTCATATGGAAGATATATTCAGGATATTCAAACAGGATTTCACGACGGGAACCATCCGGTTCGGCGATAAGAACCCGTGCGGTAAGGTCGGAAGTGAATGTTCCGGTCAGACGGTCATTGACTGTATATAAAAGATGGAGTCCCGGAATTTCATGGATCGGCTTCTGCTCTTCGATAACCGGTGCGGGTTCGTTCCGGCCGGGACCGGATGCGGTCTTGTTATCAGTGCACGAAATATGAGTCAGGCATAACAAAATTGCAAACAAAAATAAGTATTTCAAGGGGATACTCACACGGCAATTGTAGCATGGAAATCCACGGTTAAATGCTGGATTTTAATTGACTATTAGTAATCAAAATCAGGGAGTCATGTGATATCATTAACGGGCATTTCAATTGAGAGGACGAACGTTCGCATGAAACGGATCGAGATCTTCCTGTATGTGATCAAGGGCTCAAAGGACCCAGACAGAATTGACGGAGTTGTCCCATACCCTGCCAGTGACACGCAGATTTTTTTCGGTCCCGATCAGACACCGTTCCGCAGGGCGATGAGAGAAAGGTTCCTGACGCACAGGGATGAGATATATCCGCAGATCGATATTTATATTATCGGAGTCAATGATCTTGCCAAGGGTGGAAGTATCAGGAAAATCCTGTGGGTAGGACGGATTAACCGCATCATGACATTTGAGGTTGCCAGCGAGCTTCTCAACGAGCCCGAATATGAGTCGCTTATCGATGTGAAGTTAAAAAAATATCCCGGCAAAAATATGTCTCCAATTCACGTTGAACCGGTAATAATGATGGGTAAAACGATTGGGTACAAGCACCGTTCAGACTATCGTGGCAAGGTTGGGAAGGATGGTTTCCCGGAATGGGCGAAAGATGTGGTGGAGCCGCGATTCAAGGGAGATGTTTCGTTAACGGGCGATGAATTTTACATTGAGGATGCATCGAATAAGACCAACATACTGAAACGCGATTGCTGTTTTTTGTGTGACAGGATTTTTTTCGCTGATGGGGAAGGTTTGGAATTGTCTGGGGAATTCACCGAAATGCTGGCTGAATGGCAGCCCGGCCAGAATGTGGATAATCCCGGGATTTTTGGCTACAGCCAGGGTCGCGACGGCAATCCGGTCATGAACAAGCCAAAGAGCCTGCCTATGCATATCCGATGGCAGATGGCGGAACGAATGATGGAAGAAATTCTCAACCGTTGTGAGGGGTAGCGGGTGAACCTTAATTACTGACGTAATATCGCCGACCGATCTCGCGGTTGTTGGAAAAGTCGTTTTGTGTGGGACAGACTTTCTAGTCTGTCACCCAATCCAGCACCAATTCAGGCAGCTCAAGAAGAGAATCGATGATATGGTCGGGACGGAGTTCCCCTCTTGCTTTTTCGGCTTCTTCCCTTGATGAGATCCCCGTTGTTACGAGAACCGTTTTTGCCCCGAATGAATTCCCGCAAACGATATCGGTATCAAGCCTGTCACCAATAATCCAAACTGAATCGCCAGGTGTGCCCGCATCACTTCCAAGTTCCTCGACAAGGTATTTCAGGCCGTGGATTTTTGGTTTTCCGATTATTTCAGCCTTTACATTCGAAGCGGTCTCTACTGCGGCAACCATGGTACCCGCACCAGGAAGGACCCTTCCTTTGTCAGCCGGGAACATGGCATCGATGTTTGTAGCGATTAATAGAGCTCCATTGACAAGGATTTCATGTTGGGCGCGAGCGATTTTATAAAACGTGATGTCCCGGTCCCATCCGACAACCACAAGCTCGCAAAGGTTTCCTTCCTCGTGGTTTCCAGCATCGAATCCATGTTCGTTTAAAGTTTCGATCAGGCCATTTTTACCAATTACATAGATCCGTGTCCCTGAATGTCCCTGGCTTTTGAGATACCTTGCAGTTGCTTCCCCACTTGTCATGATCTGGTGTATCAGCGCGCGTATACCGTGGATCTCAAGGCGCTCAGCAATTCCCTCCCTGGTGCGGCTGGCGTTGTTTGTGAGGTATCCGGTTACTACTCCCTGTGCTTCAAGGATTTTAATGCATTGAGAGGACTCGGGGATTGTTTCATTTCCACGGTATAAAACGCCATCCAGATCGAAAATCACTTTCGTCATATGGGTATAATACCAGATGGGTAATGAAAAAGAGTTACGAGTCCTTATCTCCGGTATATCTGTTAATCCTGTCGTGGGGGTTGATTCTCAGCGCCCTTGTAATACGTTCCCGGCAGGGACTTGATTTGCCCTTGATTAACATGCTATTTTTAATGATTGGAATCGGCGCTTACTATCTTCCGCCCCGCTACGCGGGAAAAGAGTCGGGAGATATACTCAGACGGAAACTTCTGGGGTTCCTGGTTCTGGCGGGACTACTGATTTTCCTGAGTGAATTAATCAAGCTCCTCTTCCCTGGACTTATTCCCTTGTGATTAGCAGATATTATTAATATATGGAATTTTTTAACCTTACATCCGTCCAGATTTTTTTTCAGAGTTCTTCACCCGATTCACGGTTCGAACTTGCCAATATGCCAATAGGCCAGTTTAAGTGGTGGATAATTCTTTGCGTTCTCGCACTGCATACAATTATCGCGGTAATAATCACGGAGCTTATGACCCGTACATACGGACGGTGGTACATCTGGCTTCCTCTGGCTCTTGCATTACCGGTGATTGGCCCAATCGGAATTTATTTCTGGCACCTCGGCATAGCAAGTTCATTGATTAAGGCCCGGAAAAAGACATTCTGGAAACGTGTTCTATTCGATGTACCGGTAAGTCTCTATAGAATTCTCCTGCGCGAACAGGCAAGAACCCAGGAGGTGGTGCTGAACGATGTAAGGCCCGTGAATAAAAGGGTATCACCGGTTACAAAAGACCCTGAACTGGAAAAATTACTAGCCAGCGAAAGTTTCGCTGAAGCCAGGGCTCTTGCATGGAGGATGCTGGAAATCGCGACAGATATGCATGATACGCCGAATATTAACCTCTACCAGGAGTATCTGTCGGTTATTGGTGACAGGGAATCAATGGCGTCCGGAATAGAATTATAGAATCTAAACTTTCAAGGTAACAGGATGTTACCTGCCCCTGCGGTTCTTGGGACCAGTTTTGATGTTGCTGCCCAGTAAATGCTCGAATTCCACCAGGTTGTGTACATTCGTGAGCGCGTCCCCTTTTGTAATTACACCCTTGATATATAGTTCTTTGATGTAATTGTCCATCGTGGTCATTCCTTCCTTGGTGTTTGTCTGCAGAACGGAATAAATCTGGTGGACTTTCCCCTCACGAATAAGGTTGGCAACCGCGGGTGTGTTGATAAGGATTTCGAGGGCAGGAACCCGGCCCTTTCCATCGACCCGGATAATCAACTGCTGGGCGAAAATCGCTTTAAGTACAAGCGCGAGTTGGAACCTGATCTGTCCCTGCTGGTGGGGTGGGAAGACATCGAGGATTCGGTCGATTGTCTGGGCGGTATCGATAGTGTGGAGAGTAGAGAATACCAGGTGGCCGGTTTCGGCAGCGGTGATCGCGAGTGAAATTGTTTCAAGGTCACGCATCTCGCCGACCAGTATGACATCCGGGTCCTGCCTGAGAACATGTTTCAGGGCTTCCGCAAAACTGAAGGTATCCTCGCCAAGTTCCCTCTGGTTGATCAACGACATCTTGTGTGTATGGACAAATTCGATTGGGTCCTCGATCGTCATTATGTGGCACTTGCGATGCTTATTGATGATGTCGATCAGTGCGGCAAGGGAGGATGATTTACCGGAGCCGGTGGGACCTGTAAAAAGAACCAGTCCCTGGTTCGCGGTAGCCATTTCACCCACGAGATGAGGGAGATTCAGTTCTGACAGGGTTGGAATTTTCGCCGGGATCGCCCTTGCGACGAGGCCGATGTGGCCTTTCTGGTAGAAAACATTGACACGGAATCGTCCAAGTCCTTTCAGGCTGATCGCGAAATCGAATTCACGGTTACGTTCAAATTTCCCGAACTGTTTTTCCGACATAAGCCCTCGTGCGAGGGACAGGGTGTCCTCACCCTTGAGCGGGGAGAGTTCGGTGAGGGGTTTCAAATCCCCGTGGATCCTGAGAACCGGTGAGACACCGACTGTCAGGTGAAGATCGCTGGCACCGGCCTTAACCATGCGAGTCAGGAGCTCGTCTACCGCAACCATGTGTGTAATTTCTGTCGATCGCTTTGGTTGTTTGTAATTAGGATCAAAAATCGGGTCGTATTCGGTTTTCATATCTTTAGCCATATGTCATACACCTCAATAAGATCGCCTGATTCAGCCTGATGATTCTTAATATGAATTATACCACCGGTATAAAGATATCGTTAAATGAAAAGTTGAGTCGGAATCATTAATCAGAATTACTGTACGAAAATTTGCATTTATTCGTTTATTTTTGCTAAATATGGTATATTAAATTTCGTAAAGTAAGTACTGACATTTTGTATGGTAAAGGTTTCAGGACGGGGCATGATAAATAGCATGTGCGCAGGTTTATAAACAGGCTTAATACCGGAAGTCCAGGACAATAATTGCGATTTAATGTGTGGAGATCGATTTGAATTATAACCATTGGTTATGATTAATTGAGGTTTATTAGAAATGGAGTTTAATATCCTGATATCTGGAAAAACTACCACCGGTAGAATATACAGGTTGAAAGGCGAGAATTGAGGGAATTATTAATGCCGAAGAACCGATTGTCAGGCGATGAAAGGCGACACCAGATAATAGAAAAAGCGGCTGAAGTGTTCGCGAAAAAAGGTGTTATGGGGACCAGGACCCGTGATATTGCTGAAGTCTGTAACATAAATGAGGCTTTGATTTACAGGCATTTTACAAGCAAGGATGAGCTTTATCAGGAGGCAATGATCTATTCGTACGATCTGGCGGTCCGTTCCTGGATGTCAGGCGCAAAGGGCCATGCCAATGGCCTTTCGGCTTTAATTGCGGTACTTTTGGTGCAATTTGAAATGCTCAGTGAAAACCCGGTGCTATGTGCGAACATGTGGCATGGGATTGCCTCAACAACGCATGACCCGATAATGGCTGAAAGTTTGGAAGAAAAACTTAACTCATTTCATGTATTTATCAAGGGCATGATAGAGCAGGGAATAAAGGACGGCAGCATAAAACCTGAAATTACCCCCGACCTCGGCGCTTGGCTTTTGCGTGGCTCCAGTTTTAATTACATACTTCGCGGGGTTTTAAACCTGGAAGCAGGCAGCGAAGCACGTGATCCCGAGCTGTACAGCAAATTTATTAGAGACTTGTTATCTACTGATTCGAAACCGGGACCTGGTGAATCTTAAACTGAATTAATTTTACCATGTTAAAAAAAAGAAAGAGGAACATGGAAACCCGCTAAAATAAAGACATTCTGGGGATTTACATAATTTACTTAACGTTATTGAAATAATTAAGATGCAATATTTAAGTATAGTTAAATGGGTGAATAGCTGAAATTCGAAAAAAAATAGAAAATATGGAAGATTTTTACTAATAAGGACTTGACTAGTAGGCATTTACTTGCTAAATTTAGATTGAAAGCGTATTATGTTTGAAGTAATAAATTAGGCCTTTCCCTGCACTACCTCCTATAAGCCCCCTCCGCCCGGAGGGGGCGCCTATTTTAGTACAAGAGCATGAACCGGTTACCAAATCTGCCTGAGGGATTTTTTAAAAACAGGGGTTGTAATTCTTTGAGCGTAATCAGAAAGTCAGTTGCCCGTTTTCGGAAGAGAGTTTTCTTTTTCTGAATTTCGAGACAACGACCTTCCCGAAATAGAAAAGCCCGGCAATGATTGCAACTGCAGTTATGTAAGGGACCGCGAGTCCGAGAACGCCAGTCAGTGCGGTCGTGCCGTCTTCGGCGATGCTTATTACCGGATTTGCGACACCACCGGTGACTGCCGTTGACAGACCGCGAACTGTACCCTTGATGGCCTGGACGATCCCTGCAATTGTGGCGCCAATAATTATGCCGATCACGAGTGTTAGAAGCGGGTCCATTCCCTGGATAAGGCTGCTTGCTGCAATCGCGCCAGCGATCGGTCGGACTATTGTTCCCCCGGCGTCCAGTACATGGTCGACTGCAGGAATTTTGTCTCCGAGAATTTCAAGGACCGCTGCGGTTCCGAAAACGATTATCACCGGCCAGGCCATCATCCAGTCGAATCCGGACGAGAGCGTAATAAATCCGGCTTTCGCGCCAATGCTGATTATGAGAAGAGGGAGAAAAGCACGCATGCCGCATGTCGCAGCCAGTGAGAATCCCATTAACAGTGCGAATGTGATTTCCAGGCCATTCATAACATTTACCTCCGGTGTTACCCGGGGACAGGTAATATTCGGAAACATACCGAATAAAACCCGGCTCTTATGCCAATGTATCACATATTTTATACGATAGCTCAATGTCCCGGAAGTTTCATGGGGGTGTTATAATTCCCGATCATGGGAAATCAAAAAGAAAATCTCAAATGTCCACCTGTGGTGCTTGTGTTGAGTGGACTTGACCCAACCGGGTCCGCAGGATTGATTGCCGATGTACGGGTGTTGACAATACTCGGATGCCACCCGTGCGGAGTTGTGACATGCGAGACAGTGCAATCGTCGAAAGGCGTGCAAAGAATTCAACCGGCGTCTCCCGACATATTCGCCGAACAATTGAACGCGCTGCTCGATGACCTTACCCTGGATGCCGTTAAAATTGGAGCGATCGCGTCGGTTGAAACAATCGAAGTCCTGGGAAATGTGCTTTCGAGAATCCCCGGGATTCCGGTGGTTCTCGATCCGGTATTTGAATCGTCATCAGGGGTGAAATTCCTCGACATGGACGGCATGAAGGCGATTTCGGGGGAACTTCTTGGAAAAGTTACTATTGCCACGCCGAATATCGTCGAACTTGGCGCGCCGGCTGGGTTTGATGTGGATCAATCGGATGATGAGATGATACTGGGATGCGCGGGTGGATGGTTTGATTCTGGGGTAATGAATCTTCTCGTGACAGGGATTCGGGTGGGGGATGAGATCGAGAACAGGCTGATTTGCCACGTAGCCGATAAGGATCCGGAAGTGAAATCCTTCGTCTATCCATTTTATGATGTCGGTGAGGTTCATGGAACCGGTTGTATATTGTCGAGTGCGATCGCCGGGTATCTTGCGAAAGGCGAAGAGCTTAACGGTGCGGTGAAGATAGCGTGCGAGTTTGTTTCCGGTTTGGTTGGGAGTACCCGGAAGTTTGGAAGCGGTGCAGGATTCTGGGTGCATGGTGGTAGAATTGAGATCTAGGGGACGGAATATGATTGATCATGATACGGGACACAAGGTCTTTGTGATCCACATAGCTCAGGTAACCTGGTGGAATAAGGTTTGGAATTGTTTATGAAAACAACTGGATTATATTTACTCGCCATTTTAACGATATTCAGCTTTCTATACTGCAAGGGTATATTTAAAAATAGAAATCTGGCTGTTAATGATCTAGGTGAGGAAATCAACTGGCTGCATTTGATCGGTGGAGCAGAAAGTGACGAAATCACAGCTCTGGAATTGGATTCGGAAGGCAATGTTATCATTGGTGGTTATTTTAAAGGTGGCGTCGATTTTGATGATTCTGATGGGTTAATATATGGAGAACCTAATGGAGGCGGGGATATTTTTCTCTGCAAATATAATTCAGCCGGTGATTTCCTTTGGGCAAGATATGGAGGAGGTTTAAATGGTGATCAATTACTGGACATTGCAGTTGATAATGAAGGAAACATCATTGTAACAGGAGGGTTCCAGGGAATCTTTACACTAGAGGACAATGTTCAGGAGTACAGTATTCAATCCGAGGGCATGGTCGATGTATATTTAATTAAATTCGATCGTGAAGGTCAGGTGATTTTCCTAAAATCATTTGGTGGGGCAGAGGAGGATTCAGCAAACAGCGTAGCAGTAGATTCTACAGGAAATATATTCATAACAGGGAGCTACAGGGGCAATTTCACTGTTAACATTGCAGGCGAAACCACAGAATTAATGAGTAATGGTTTTGATGATTATTTCCTTGCAAAGTATAGTAGTGATGGTGAATTAGTTTTTTTAAATTCTAATGGCTCAGTTGATAGAGAAACCGGGGTTGCAATTGAAATCGGAAATACAGGTAATCTATACATGTGTGTTTATGAAAATTCTGGTGCGAGTCTTGGATGTTACGACCCTAGCGGTGAAATCCTCTGGAAACAAAGCTTGAGCACACAGGCAACAGTTTCCTCGCTTTTTTATGGATATAACCTTTACGTAGACCATAATGACAATATTTATGTCATAGGATGGTTCTTTGATGACTTAGAAATTCAAACTATCCAGGGTATTCAGACAATGACATCAATGGGTGAAAGGGATGCATACATCCTAAAATTTGACATGACCGGGTGTATTCAATGGGGCAGGTCGTGGGGAGGTCCTGAGGATGAATCGGCTAATTCTTGCACGGTTGATAATTCCGGTAATATTTTAATTTACGGGTCTTTTTTCCAATATGTTAATTTCAATCCTGCAGGTGGACCCGCAGGTGCTGAAAGAGTTATCAGGACTGCAGAACAGGGTAACCGAGAGTTATACATCCTGGTGTTGGATAGTGACGGTATATTCAAGTCAGTTCTTACAACAGGTGGTGAAAGTGGAAATAAATCCTATCAGTTGGCGGTTACTACATCTGGGGATCTGATAATCACTGGAATGTTCACCAATACAATTAACATTGGCCTGGACGATAACATTACCGAAATAACTTCGATGGGATACAGAGATGGTTTCGTGTGTAGTTATAAAGTTAGTTACTGAGCACCAATACTCATCATTGATATACAATCGGTAACTTTTTTCCTGAGGCGTGTTTCAACACTTCCTTAAATCAGGATGTTCCCGATTCCACACTCTGCTATAATCTCCCTCATATCCGCAACATGGTATTTCCCGGTGACCACCATGGAACAGTCGATTGAAAGACAACTCGAACTCATCCGACGAAACACTGTCGAACTCATCCCCGAGGACGAACTCAGGGGGAAAATTAAAAAAGCGATAGAGGACGATAAACCGCTCAGGGTAAAACTCGGCCTCGATCCCAACCGACCGGACATCCATCTCGGGCACACTGTTGTTCTCCAGAAACTACGCGATTTCCAGGACCTCGGTCACCAGATCATCCTGATTGTCGGCGACTTCACCGGTTTCATTGGCGATCCATCCGGACGCGATTCCGAGCGTTCGGCAATCGACTGGGACACTGTCCGGGCCAACGCAGAGACTTATTTCGACCAGGCAGCGAAAATCATCGACTACGAAAAAGCCGAAGTACGCTACAACTCAGAATGGCTCAAGCCGTTGAACTTTATGGATGTGCTCGCGCTGGCGAAATCGTTCACCGTACACCGTATGCTCGAACGGGACGATTTCGAGACAAGATACAAGGCGGGAACACCAATCAGTATCATGGAATTCCTCTACCCCCTCGCGCAGGCATATGATTCGGTCGCTATCGAAGCCGACATCGAACTCGGCGGAACCGACCAGCGTTTCAATCTCCTTGTCGGGCGAACGATCCAGGAACGATACGGCCAGGAACCGCAGTGCCTTGTAATTATGCCTTTAATCGAAGGCACCGACGGTGATCGGAAGATGTCGAAAAGCCTCGATAATTATATTGGCATTACAGAGGACCCGGTCGACATGTACGGCAAAACGATGCGTATCCCCGACGAACTGATCGGCAAATGGCGGCAGCTCCTTACTCTCTACTCCCACGAGGAACGTGAAATTCTCGAAACCGCACTGAAAGACGGCACGATGCATCCGATGGACGCCAAGAAGTCACTCGCGTTTGATATCGTGAAGAAATTCCATTCCGAGGATGCCGCGCAGTCCGCACAGGATCATTTCGTCAAGGTATTTTCCCAACGCGAACTCCCGCAGGAAGAAAATATCCCGGTTTTCGAGATCACGACCGACCTTGTTTCGGAGGGCGGGGCAAGGGTCATAGACCTGATGGCCGCGACTGAACTCGCGAAATCGAAAGGCGAGGCACGCCGTCTGATAAAAGGTGGAGGGGTTTATTTCAAACCGGACGATGGCGATGAGGGAAAAATCACAGATGAGCTTCAAACTCTAGTGCAACCTGTAACCGGAATTTTAAGAGCGGGAAAAAGACGGGTAGTAAGACTCGTGGATAAAAATTAGCACCTAAAGGAACGCGGAACCCCTGCTCCATATTATTTATTAATCAAGCGGAGCAGGGGCTCCGCGCTCCTTACATATGATCCCATCCCCGCAGCTCTTGACAAATCATCAAAACAACGGTATATCATGATTATGTAATGCCAGGCCATAGGAGTGGAACACTATGCGTATCTCAACGTTCTTTGTACTTGTGATTCTAGTGCATCTCGTGTTGGGGTGCGGGGGGGGTGGGAACGGCGGCAAACTCACCGTTGGTAGCATCGAAGGCCCCGGTTCCGTGGATGAGCATTCTTACGGGACCTTTGCCGTCTCTGCCGGCGGCGATACCGGGATCACCTACCAGTGGGCAGTTTACCCTCCCTCGGCAGGCACTTTCTCCTCACCCTCTTCAGCAACCACAAATCTCCACGCGGCTGGTGTGTCTTCGGATACACCGGTGGAAATCAGGGTCGTTGTGAGTTCGAACAAGTGCGGCCCGGTTCTTGCCACTTGTACAGTAACCGTGCTCGACAGTCTCGTGACCGTTGGTAATCTCAAAGACATCGACAGCCTTCCGCTCAGCCTGGCATCCGTTCTGGGAGATCAGTACAAATTCGACTATTCGGGCACTCCACCTGAGATTGAACCAGGCGACATACTGATGGGGTCCGAGCAAGGGGGGTACCTCCGCAAGGTTGAGTCCGTTCAGGACACCGGCTCCTCACTGATCATTTACACAACCCGGGCCACACTGGAAGACGCAATTGTGCAGGGGCACTTGACAGCGTTATTGGATTTCAGCCATCACGGCGCATCCCAGGCTCAATCAACAGCAAGCCCCCGATCCGCCGCCGAGGTCTACGAGTACCCTCCCCTGGTAGTGCCTCTGTCAGGGCTCGAGCTTTATTCCGATGAATTCATCACAGTAGAGATTCCAGACGGGGAAGTTAGCTTCGCTCCTCGAATCGAAGTCGACATGGTTTTCGACTCCCAGAAATTGATCTCCTTCCTCACCACAGCGTCAGGCTCACTCGATTTCAACTTTGACCTACTGGCGACGGGCGACGGGGATTTTGACATCCACCAGGAAAAACTGGTTTACGTACATTCAGCGGCGTTCAAGTTTGGTCCGTTTCTCGGGGCGGTTGTTTTCGACTTCTATGCAGGCGTGGAAATCGATGCGAACATCCAGGGTCATCTTGCCACAGGCTTTGACTACCACAATAACCTCACCCTGGGCGCCGAGTATTCAGAAAGAACCTGGCAGGCCATTGGCGAGCAGGACCCTGAGTTCAGCGAGCATCTATCCGACGGCATGGCAATCGGCGATGCGTATCTTCGCGGCTACGTTCGCCCGGAGGTCAGGGTGCTTCTCTTCAACACATCAAGCACAATCATCACTGCCGAACCTTACCTTGAGTTCACCGGCACCGGCCAGGAGTCTCCTCCTTGCCTCATATACGATTTGAACGCTGGACTCAAATCCAACGTGTTTGTCTTTGTCGATATCCTCAGCTGGGAGCTTGACAATTTCTCAGCGGTCATCTTTGACTGGAAGGAGTTTTTCTTCAGCGGTGAGACCGGTGACTGCAATGGACAACAAGGATTTCCAAACTGTGAGGAATTTACGAAGTACGAAGGCAACCCGATTCTAACTTATGGCGAAACGGGTGAATGGGATCGACACGGAACTGGCAGACCCTGTGTTGTAGAAGTTCCACCCGAATTTGGTGGGCCGCGGCTGTTTATGTACTACTCTGCCCACTCAGGTGATCAGGTTCATAAAATTGGCATGGCATCAACCAACGATCCCGAAGGCTTGACTGGCTGGATCCGTCATCCCGAGCCGGTACTGGAGCCCAGCCCGGGACAATGGGATGGAAGAGAACTTTGGTCTCCCTGGGTCATTTACGATGATGGACCGGAAGTGTTTTTCAGTGGCAAGAGATTCAAGATGTGGTACGGCGGCGTCGGGGGTTGGATGGGGCCTGGTGATATCGGTTACGCTGAGAGTCAGGACGGAATTAACTGGGTAAAGTATCCTGGCAATCCGGTGATTTCACATGCGGAGCAGCCCTGGTGGGACGCATTTCGCATAATGCACCCTTGTGTGATCAGGTTGGGCGATGTATACCGTATCTATTATTGGGGTACAGTTGCTGCTTCCGACCATGGGGTTATTGGGATAGCAGATTCTCCTGATGGGTTGCACTGGACGCTGCATCCGGACAACCCGGTTTTTGAATCTAGCCCAATCTCCCAGGCATGGGATTCATACGGAGTGGGTGCGCCAAGCGTAGTGACAGATGGGATTACCATGTTCATGTTCTATACGGGCTGGGGACCAATGGACCCCGGGACTGGCTTAGCCTGGTCTAACGATGGCATTAACTGGGAAAGATGCGAGAATCCGGTACTCACGAAAAGCTCCAACTTCGGCGATTGGGACTATGGCTCACTCCAAGGCGGCATGGCCATCCTTATCGATGAATCACACATCAGGATGTGGTACAGCGCCAGGGACAACATTGATATTCCCTGGCAGCAATCGCACGATGCTTTTGGAGTTACAGATGGATCGATATACACTGATTTGCCACCAATGCAATTTGCTTATACTTCGGACCGCGAAGGAAATTTCGAGATATACCTGACCGACACTGCCGGGACCTTTGAGGAGAAGCTGACAAACGATCCCGGGGCCGATACCTCGTGCGATTTCAGCCCGGACGGCTCCATCATCTATTTCAATACCGATCGCGACGGCAATCACGAAATCTACGCCCTTGATATGGACTCCGGGGCAATCACCAACATCAGTCACGATTCCGGAACACAGTACGGGTGCTCTGTTTCCCCCGATGGGGAATGGATTCTGACAGTCCAAAGCTGGAGCGTCATTAACAAGGACATCTTCAGGCTCAAAGCCGACGGCTCAATGGAATGGAGTGAATGGGTCAATCTAACCAACACTCCCGGGCAGTATGAACACGAGATGGACTGGTCGCCGGATGGCACTAAGGTCACCTTTTACAGGATAGGTGCTGGTGGTAATGATATATGGATTATGGATTCTTCCGATGGTGGAAACCAGCAGAAGATCGTTTCCGATCCAGGCGACGATCATGGTCCGAAATTCCATCCAAGTGGAGATTTCATACTCTATACCTCCAGAAAGTCGTCCACCTCCGGTATGTACTATTATTCATTCGCATCTGATTCGACATACACATACATCGACACAAACCTGGATGAAGGTGGTGGAAAATTTTCACCGGACGGCCAGTATGTGATTTTCCCCATAGGGGAACCTTCTGATATCTACTATGCCACATTTCCTGAGCTCGAGCCTGGCGAACCGATTCAATTGATTACCGGCCCGGGGCATGATACCTGGGCCACCTGGCGACCTGGTTATTAAGCAGGAGCTCCGCGCTCCCCACGACCATCTCCGCTACACGGTTTACGCCCATCCCATCGAATATTTTCCGTCCATTCTCAGAAAGAGCGGAGCGATCAAATGCATCATCAAAAAACATGTTAAGCGTTTCGAGAATTTTCACCGATGAAACATCCCCCGGTGTCACACAGGCATTCAATTCAACAAGCTGATTAATTACATCTCCCTCAAACTCATTCTGTGGAATCGCGATCACCGGCCTCGCGAGTGCCAGGGTTTCATATAAAGTCGTTCCACCATTTGTGATGATCGCGTCCGACGATGCTACATGAGCGAGAAATCCCGCCCTGCCGATCTCCGATCCTTCCAGATATTTAATATGCGCGGGATAATCCCTCATGAACTTCGATTTATCCTGCCCACTCGCCGGTCCCAATACCACGACCCAGTCAATGTTCGGATTATTCAAAGCACGGATCGCGTTCAGCACTTTACCCGTAAGCCCACCGGGATCTGCGCCACCCATAGTTACTAGAACTTTCTTTGGTGGATTTTGAGGGGATACCGCATTCTCCCGAATCCTTATTATATCCGTGGAAATGAGAACGTACTCGGGCCCGGTAAAATGGGTCACTCCCAAAGTCGCGTCGGGAGCGGGATCCATCGGATGAATTGTCGGCGCGATCACCCTGTCACCATTAAGAAGTGAGAAATTATACTCATGCAGACTGATATGCGCCGCTGGATGAATTGTCTCGAGATATTTTTCAACCCGATCTGTGAGATTAATATCCGTTACAACAACATATGGATCAAGCTCCCTGAGAACTCCTCTGAATTCATCAAATCCATCGTCCGACTCATTAAGCCAGAACATATTCTCCCCGATTTCACTACCCTCTAAAAATTTTTTCGCGCCTGGGAAACTCTGACACACAAAATCAATTGGAATTTCCAGACCTTTTTCGGAGAGCATCTCACTTACAGCAGATGCAAGGCTAATACACCTCGAAACATGCCCGAGCCCGAGTTCCCTGGAACCATCGACCCTGAAAACAATACCCCTTTCTTTTGTCTTACCCATCAGATGATTTCTCGCCTATCGCTTTCCTGACCTTATCAAGCCTTTCCTTCTCTTCATCATTTTCGGGTTTGTACCGTATCCTGCCGGTGCCATCGGCGAATCCGATTGCCTGCACCGGCTGGTCAATTGAATCGACAACAATAGTCCCAGGCGATCCGATCCTGCCGCCAGCGACAACGTTCACATCATCAATTTTTCGGTCCCCCATTACTCTCGTAACAAGATCGTGCGACTGAATCAGGCTGAAAAGCATCCCAGCCATAGCGGCCCGGTTATCCACCCTGATCATCTCGAACCCTTTCTCCATCGCGAATTCAGACGCTTCCGTTGTAACAGTCCCGATCCCGGCGTCGACTATCACAGGTTTCACATTACAATGTTCAATGAATTCCTTTTTTATCACGCCTTCATAAATCGCGGCACCCATCACTATATCAGCAACCCGGTACTCAACCTTGATGTCCTCTATCTCATCCTGACTGTATTCCCGATCGTGAAAATGCACCATAATTTGTTTCACCAGGGTCGCGAGATCGATCGAGAGCCGGGCAAGGAGAGTATCCATGAGAGACCGCACATTTTCAGGCCCGACAATTATCAGGTTCCTATTTTTCAGATCGGGTATCTTCGCAAGAAGCATATACCGTACACTGTCGACCCAGACCCCGAGGTCGCTGTACGGAAGGATGATCGAATTTTTTGGAGCTGACTTCCCTTTGCCGATAAAATCCGACACATCGAAACTCAGACCGGAATCATAAATGATATAGTCCACACGGCCATCAAGCGCTTGAACACAGGCCTCGAACGCATCCGGGGTTTTTACCTCGGCGTTTCCGTAAACCAGCCCGTCGCACTCACGGGTTATATGCGTCGTGATTTCCTCATCCTGCTTAACCGGAAATGCGGTGATCGTGAACGCGGAGACAAACCCACGTTTAAACGCGTGCTGCTCGATATTCCTTGCCAGCTTATCAAGTGAATCAATCATAGGTCGTCTCCATTTTCGGGTGTATCGAAACGGACAGCGTGCGGGAACCGGAAACTTTTCGGACGCCGCGCGAGTTCCTGGGCCAGGTCCATTATCAATTCATCATCGGGCCGGACCATATCGGCGTCGCCGACATGCATAATAAGCTCCCTTAAATCCACATCCGTATCCTCGGCGATTTTTTTCACTTTCGGCAGGAAACTTGAATGGAATTTCCCGGCTCCCGTGGCTACCGCGATATCATCCACACCCTTCTGTGCCGGCATTAACGGTGCAATCAGTTCCTGCCCGATATCCAGGGTCCTGATTAAATCCACCCCTGTAGGCTCCCCTGTTTTTTCGAGAAGCGTGATAAGAATTTCGGTCTGTGCGTTCCCGGCGCTTCTCCCCATGCCCCTGAGGCTCACATCGAGAATCCGCACCCCCGCTTTCCTCGCCCTGAGGCAATTCGCGATCGCCAACTGGAAATTGTTATGACCGTGAAATCCAAGCGGGATATCAATTGCGTCCAGTGCTTTTTCTGAATACTCAGCGACTTCATCGGGAAGCATCCCGCCCGCAGAATCGACCAGCACCACGAAATCCGCGCCGAAATCGCGTGCCGCTTGAGAGGCGTCGGCAAATCCCGATGAATCGACAGCATAAGATTTCATTAAATTAATACTAACCAGGTACTCAAGGGATTTGGCGTATTTTACCGATGCTTCCGCGCCTTTGTACTCAGTGATATTTGTTCCGATTCTGACCAGGTCAAGTCCCGCTTCCCTTGCGGCGTCAAGATGATGCGCTTCGCCGATCCCGGGAATGAAAAACGCTCCTATTATCGAATCGGTGCCATTAACCGCACGTTTCGCGGCCTTCACGTAATCGACATCCGTTTCCTTTGCCTGTCCGATCCCCTTCTCGCTCGCGCCAAGCCCGACACCATGCCCGACCTCGATCCACTTGAACCCGGCCTCGGCCAGCGCACGTCCGACAGTCTCGGTGTCTGAAACCGAAAACTGGTAGTCGATCGCGTAACTCCCGTCCCGAAGCGTACACTCCAGGATTATCGGTGGACCGTATTTTTCAATTTCGCCTGGCACTTATCTGTTCACCCATTTTACTACGATATCCCGAACACGCGGCGCATCCCGCTCCGGAATCCCATCGGTCAGCCACAGATTGATAATCCGTATCCCTGCATGTTCCGCATTCGGACATTCTCCAACTGTAACATGCCCGGGCGCGAGCCAGTGGAGCGGCAGGTATAAATTCGATGCGTGCATCCCCCCCGCGCGGATTTCATTCGTTATATTCTGGACTTCCGTTCCCGTAAGTTCGGAAAGAATAAAGCTGAACCTGTACGGACAGCATTTATCCGGGTAATCAAGGCACTCAACACTATCGAAATCAAGTTGTTCCCTGTAAATCCCGACTCCATTAGTTCGAGTATCCCTTATGTTTCCAAGCTTCTTTATCTCATCAGAAATTTTTAACGCTTCCTCATCGCTGATAGAATAATTATAAATGTCCCCGGCAAATTTGTATTCGTCGTACCATACCGACGCTTTCCCGGGATCATCCATCCTCGCCATGTTAAAAGCGTCCGATAATTTATCCCTTAACAATGATGCCGATAATGCAAGGTTATTCGGACGCTCAGGCAGTTTACTAATTTCCTCTGAAACCAGCCCGTAAAGCTTCGGATCATCGATCAGGATAGCTCCGCCGCCATTGGTCGGGAGAATTTTCCCTCCAGCGAAACTGAGTATCGACGCCTTACCGAACGTTCCAATCTGCCTGTCAGCAATATAACCCCCGATCGACTGTGCCGCGTCCTCGATAAAAATCGCACCGTTCCTGTTACAGATTTCCTCAAGCTTTTCAACATCGCACGGTATTCCAAAAATATGAATCCCAATAACCAGGTCTCCTTCACGGATGACCTCGTCCACTTTACCCGGATCGATATTTAAATTCCGGTCGACATCGACAATAACCGGTTCCAGCCCGGAAAACATAGCGGTTGCGAGAAGCGATGGGCATCCGATTGAGGGTAAAATTACCCGACCGCCAAGTGGCGCAAGAGCACGGTAAAGCACACAAAGCGCTGTCGCACCGCGTCCGGTAAGCAGTACTCGACGATCGTCAAATAATTTTAATGATTCAATAAGCGACTGGGTATTTTCAATCACTCCGGGCATAGTTATCCTTATCTATAATTTATCGGCAGGAATTTCTGATATCCTCTTACCAGGGATTAATAGATGTGTTTATTCCAATCCATCAATTAAATTTCGCTCTTCTTCAAATTCCACCTCAACACCTGCCACATCCCGACCCACAGCACAACCGCAACCACAAGCATTGATATGCAATCCTCCAGGAGCAGCGTATGATTCCATGACATATACATTACTCTGTCCTCAATCTGGAACAACAGGGCAATCGGATTGTTTAAATACATGCCCGGCTCACCACCATTGAAGATGTCGATGAAGCTCTGAATATACCCCGGTCCGGCTGCAATTATCCCGAGTACAACCGGCACGACAATCGCGCCGATCACACCGAGTGGATGTCTCCATATTAACGCTCCGATCATCCCGAGTGCGCTCAGGATCATCCCCTGTAGAAAATAGAATATAAACAGGATGGGGAGATATCCCCAAGCGGGGTCTAAGCCAACCGGGAGCCACTGAAATGGACTCAGGAAGATAAAAATTCCTACCGGTGCCGACAACAGCGCAAGTGGAAATACTCCCATGTTCAACACCGTATACAGCATCGCCTTCGCGACCCCGTCACCCGACATCAATGTCATCCGGAAATGTTCCCAGAGCGATTTATTCGTGTCTGCGCAGACCACCAGTGCTGGAAACGCGGCAAGCTGGAATCGTATGATGATAAACAGTGTGATAAGGATCCTGACTCCGAGGGTTTCTATCAGGCCTCCGGTTTCCCATCCCTCCCCACCGTTGATGAATCGGTGACCGTACATAAGCATGGTGAAGATGACTCCAAAGATGGCAAACGCATAGGCCTTGAACCATCCGCGGACGTAGAAAACCTGGTTACGCCATTTCCGCGCGAGATTGGTCGCCGGATTGTCACCGCTGATGGGGTTTTTGATTACATTGGTCTGGAAGTCAAGTCGTCGCATTTGTGCTGTTAGCTGATTCCCCACACGCAAACTGGTGGGAGGGATGAATCTTCACAGATTCCGGACCTCAGTTCAGTAAATCCTGTAGCGAGGGTAACACATTATATATATAGGCAGGAAAATAGCTCCCATATGACACAATTTTCCATAACATAAATATGGGCTCACCGTCGTATTAATTCACCATTTAATACGTACAACTGTTCGCCACTTGCCGACTCCATCGATAGGTCGTCCCAGACCAGCATCACTTTCCCATCACCATAAAGAATTCCAGCCATTGTTTCCGGACTGCTCACACTTCTTGTCGCTAAACCCGCCGCATCGAACGATCTCCCCATGTCCTCGGAAATTACGTATCGCAATCCCGGACCCTCATCCTCCGTATCCACTGTCGCGATAAATACGTAATTGTCCTTCGCCAGTAAAAGCGGTGACCGTGTGAGTGGATTCTCCGATGTGAAAATCGCTACCGGAGTTGAAAATATTTCACTATCCTCGCTTCTCGAAAAATAGACCATAGTATGCTCGGGCGTTTCCTCGGTAAAAATCATGTAAACCACTTCATCGCCGTCGGATTCAGCAATCTCAATCCTGAAAAAACTGCTGATATTCTGGATCAGCATGTCATCGAACATATACCACCAGTCGAAAATTTTACCCCCGTCGGTACTCCGAAGATACGCGATACGCCCGGTATCAGAATTGTCGCTCCGTACAAAATAAGCCAGGGACACGAGGTCATCCTGTCCTGTAAGTCCCTGCAGGTGGAAAGGAGTACCGTTCGCGATTTTAACCAAAGATTCATCGCTGGCCTGAAAATCCTGGTTAACCACAAGCTCCCAGTCATTACCGGAGTGAACGAAAAAATACGCGTTGGTTTGGCCGTCGACATTCAGCACGCACGGCCATCTAGCCTCGTTGCGCTCGTTCCATCGAGCCTCGAATGAGAACGTACGGGCGTTGTTGTCGCTCATTTTGTAATAGAGCTGCCCGCCGACTGCAGGGATATTGATCCAGTACGTGATTAAATGATCCTGTGAAAATGATTCGAGATACCCGCCGCCCCTTTTCTGGCCCTCACGTTGCGAGAGACTCGTCGGCTCGGAAAATGATGTCCCATCGTATTTCGAGTACATAATCCTCTGGCTTGTACCGTCATGTTGCAGGAAAACAAGGTGCACGTTACTTGTCTCTCCCGCCCTCGCGAGCCTGGGAGTGTCGATATTCCCCACCGATGTGAAAGCTGTCGGGATATCGAAAATGTACCTCCCGTACGTGTCGATGTCCTGATCGTCAACAGGCGCGTCGTCACCTGTCTTTCTCCCCGGACACGCGGTAAGGAATATTATTATTAACATTAATACGGAAATTTTTAAAATGAGTTGTACGGGCACTTTTAAAAAAAGGGGTTTCGAAACCTGAATTCTTCTCGTCATGTAATTTGCCTCCAGGATGATTGTACAGCATGATCCCATCGTTTGTCAGATCAAAAAACCATTAACCTGTTCCCAATCCGGTCGCACCATCCTCCAGGATGGGATCGACAAATTTATAAACCCATCTCACATGTCTGGATATATAATAGAGACGCAATGAGAGCGGCACAGACATCGGGACTACCAGGCATTCTCTCACTGTTTGGTTCCGGCAGGGGATCACCACCGCGCGAGATTTTTGAATATGCCTACCGGAGAATCTGGGCGGGGAACGGACTCTGGATTTTCGAGACGGTGTTATGGTGCATCGCCGGAGCATATTTAGGGTTCAGGTTATTTGATCTGCCTGGTTACCAGCTTGATATGATTCTTGAGAGATTTTGCCGTTATGGGTTACCGGCTTTAACACCGATTATTATTGGAATCGCGATTTTTAAAGCACAGGTGAATATCGGAACAGGTGATGTATCGCTACGGGGAGTACCGTTGAGTGGGTCTCAGGTGCTGGGCCCAAGGTTTCTGGCTGTGTTCGTGACCTGGATCCAGATTATGACACCAATGATAGTTGTTCTTTATGCTTTTAACCTGGGAATGCTCAAAGAATTATCCAGCTTCTTGGACAATCCTCTCCAGATTCAGTCTACCAGATATCTTTTTGTTGACTGGCTCAGTGCAGGCAGAAATTCAGATATCCCTGAATTCGTTACCACGGGTGATTTAACTCCTACGGTGTTCCTTTGTTTTCAAGCCATCGGTTGGGGATTACTGCCAATCTCATGGGGACTAATGTGGGCTACTATCTATCAAAGACGTGGTGGGCCTTTCATCCTCGCATATATTCTTTATCTACTGATCCCCGGAATCATTTTTGCACTTATTAACTGGTATTTTTACAATTTAGAATTTTTCAACACTTATATATTCTGGACTCTGGTAACCACAACTGTGATTGGGACCTTATTGCTATCATGGGTGTTCTACGGGGTCACTTGCAGGATATGGGACAGGAGGTCAGGATGAGGAAGCGGAGATACCTGATCCCGTTAGTTGTATTTACAGTTTGCACGGCTATTGCTTTTTCGATTGTGATTTCCCGACGTTTGGCGGTAAGGCAGATGTTTAATGATGCCGGGAGGGATGGAAAACCAGTTGTATTTTTTCAATCCTTTGATGCTTATCAGTTTGAAAATTACGTGGTTTCTTTAGACCATAAGCCTGTTGAGTTATTCTCAAGAAGTCTTGGTCCATTTATGATGTGCCCTTATTTTACTGAGAATGGATCACTGCACTTCCTGAAATCTAAATCAAACGCACGATTATTTGAGCATTGGACGCTGGCTTTTCCTGACATACAAGCAAAACTGACTGACAGTTGGGAGTCCGATTTCTTCCATGAGAATGATTCTATGTTTTTTACCTACACTAACCAGCAGTACGTAGTCTGGGCGGATCTGGATGATTTTCAAATAATTGACTTCGCTACTGGTGAAAACACAAAACACGCATTTGAAAGGCAAAGGCCCTGGCCGTTTCGCAATTACAGACTAGGCCACTCTGAATATTATAAAATTTCACCTGATCTTACTGTTATTGTTGCCCGTGAAAGATATTCTACAGATATTTGGAACATCTGGAGGTATGACATACCTGTTGGGGTCTGGTCACTCGTGGTCGAAAAACAGAGTGGGTACATCCTCAACGTGGGGCCGGAAGGTAAGGTTATTGGTTTAGGAAATGACAGAATCGGCCCAAGTGAAACTATTTTTGTCGACGGATTTACAGGTAATACCATTCACACAATTCAGTACAGTGTAAAATCAGCTATCTGTGAGAAATGGATCGTTTACAATCCTTTCCCAGGATTCAGGGATCTGGTTTTTATCGACATGGAGGATGACTGGAAGGAATACAGGATTACGCTGCCAACAAGGTCTGTAGAGAGAATCGTGGTATATGTACCTCCACAGGGTGGGGTTGAGGAGATGCTTCGAATGCGGGAAGAGGCTGGGGACTAAGGAAATAGCCAGTTCTCATTTTGCTGGCTTAATTATCCTCCCCTGCCGTATAATGAAACCGTGACCGGGCAACCGAAAGAATCTCTCGATCGATTCAAGCGAAGGGTCGCGTATCTCGAAAAGCCGACCCAGACATCGCCACTTTTTTCAAAAGTTGGATGGCCGATGCTCGGTGCCGGAATTTTATTCTGGCTCATCGAAATATTCATGCCGGAAAGCCCGTTCATTTTAACGGTATTCGCGACCATCGGGGTTCTCGCCGGAATATTTTCCATCGTTCTGAGTTTCATCAGCGAGCACTCCGAAGGTGTCGAGGGCAAGGAACGGGACCGGTTGATCAGGGAGCGGACCGGTGTGGCAAGATGTCTTTACCTCGAAGGGAAAGTTCCGGACGGGAGAGGATTGGTCGGACGGTGTCGTTTGTACGATTTCGACATGATCAACCACCCGTATTGCATTTACTGCGGGGAGTACAGTTCATCGGAAGGCAAACCCGATGTGTAGGTATAGAATAAATTAATCATATTTAGCCACCAATAAAAACGACAAACCGTAGAACAGCACGGCAGTGCGTCGAAAGGATTGTTTTATGGTGGAAGACGCACTGCCGGGCTGTTCTACGGTTTTTTCATTTCTCACTTTAACCATAATCATCCGGAAACCTGTAAGGCCAATCACACAGAAATAACACTATGGAATAAAAAAAAGCGGAGTCCGGTATCGGACTCCGCCTGGTATTTTAAAAGTAGATATTGTTTACGGAATATCATCCGGGAGGATCGGCAGGTAAATCACACCGAGATTAACAATCTCTCCCTTCTCAACGTAGATGTACTTCTCAAGGTACGTCGTAGGACCAGCACTGAGCTTGAGCGTGTGCGCACCTTCGGGTACCTGGTAGAGAATGAACTCGCCATCGGGATTAGTAACATTCGAAACGGCTTCGCCGACAATCGAGACGATTAAACCCGGAAGCGGTTCGCCGTAGAGTTTGTTTGACAGAACCGTGCCGGTAACCTGTCCAAACCCCGGAGGCTGAATACTGTCGCGAGTGAGATAGACATCGATCTGTGAGCTACCTCCCGCATTGACCGTTGTAACAAGGTTAGCTGAGAAGAACCCGTATTTTTCCACGACTACATTGTGAGTGCCGGATGGTACTGCCGGGAAGTAAAAATGGCCGTCCGGATCGGTGAATATCGCACCCTGTGGATCGAAGGTCGACATAATAAAGATCGCTGCGTTGTTAATCGGGAGTTGGGTGTCCTTGTCGTAAACCCATCCCTCGATGGTCCCGTACTGGATCGATGAACCGTATTCGTTTTGAATTACGAGTCCACCGTTCGCGATATCGGAAATGTAAATTGTTCCGAAGGCATCCACACAGATTGCCCCTGGCACCCAGGTATAGGCAGCGCCGAATTCACGGATGAAGTTACCGTCGTTGTCAAAAACCTGGACCCTGCCGTTGCCGGTATCGGAAATCAGGATGTTCTGGTTTCTCGGGTCGATTGCAACCGCTCTCGGTCCCTGGAACTCGCCGGGAAGTGTGCCCATGCCGTTCTGGCGTCCGCCGACAACCCTCTGTATGATAATTGGATCCGGGAACACAACCGGGTCTGAGATCGCGATTGCGTCTCCATTCTGAACGACAAATACAAGCCGACTGAGAGCATCGAACTGGATGTCGGTGGTGCTGCTGACAGTCATGCCGGGCCGATCGGACATTCCGGACATTGAAAGCTGGTCCCAGATGATAGGTGAATTCTGGATAGCACATGCAGGGACAACCGGATACCGGGGTAGGAGATTCATTTGGATAGTTGTGTAGTCAGACGCGTCGTAGTACACAACAAAATCAACGCCGCCTTCCCAGAACATATCCATCCCTGTCGGTGGAAGCGGTGCGGTTGGGTCATACGCAAGGATGCCGTCGAAATTAAACGGGACCTCATCGACGCCAGGCGGATCGGGCCATTCGACGTCCGGATCACCCTTACAGGTTGGAGTGAACACTAACTGGAATAAGAAATTGGTGAAAGGATGATGTGTGATGCCCTGTGGAGCCTCCTCGCAGCTTACATATTCCGACGTGGAAACATAATCGACAGGATTCCAGGGCGGGTTGCCCGGATCGGGAAGCCCGTCCCACCATGCATCGTTGCAATGGGCAAATCTTGGCGGAGCAACCCCTTGCTGTACATACTCATCGTCGTAATAGAATGTGGAATTACAAGCGTTCGGTGGACCGACAGCTATTATTCCCTTACCGGAATGGAATGCCGCGGAATAACTTGATGATATTATCCCGTAGTAAACCCCAGGATTTATGGTACGTTTGAACACACCATATGGGGTAAACACTTGGAGCCCGGTTCCTGTGGCAAATACAAGGTCACCGTCACCCTGAATGCCGATATCGAAAATAGCACCGGCAATGGAAGCGTGTGAGAACGGTGGAGTGATGGGAGGGTCGGCCGGATCACCAGTAGGATAGTCACCCTGGGGATCAGGGACGCTCGGGTCTACACCGTTATCGGGATTTTTACAGCCCCAGATCGCGAACATCATAATGACGGCCAGGCTAATCAGTAGGGTTAAGATGAAATATTTTCGCATTGCAAACTCCTTCATCAAATCGGCATATTTAAAAGGTCGGCAGAATGCGGCATGGCTTTAAGGGCCAAAACCTCCGCCGCCGCTGCCACCGGTACCAGTACCTGATGGCATCGGATATAAGTAGAAATCAGCGTTAAAACTTGATCCGGGAAACAGGTTCCACCCAGCGTTAGGAGTGTCTTCACCCCATAATGGCTGAGGAAAAATGTATAACCCGGATGCTTCTCCAAGATCGATTAACTGGATATTCCTCAGGAAGCCTGTCGGAATCTCCATCCAATACATCCCACGGCCATCGGTTAAAATATCTTCAGGCTTTACGCCACCATCTCCACCGAAAATCGTACCGGTTATTGGGTCACTGTCACAATAGAGTTGAGCCAGCGCAATGGGTACGTTCTTATGCGTACGAACGGTTCCGAATACAATGCCGTTGCCGGCTGACTCTCGCTGCAACACTCCCATCTCGATAGCGAATTGGAAACCGAGGGTAAGATCGTGAACAACAATTACCTGCTCGTCGTTTATATTTAACCCGTTGTGAGTCCAGTTGGCGCTTCCTGTAACGACTACCGGATCGAGAATATTCAGCACAACCGGGTTAATTGTCTCTGTAACATTTGTCGGGACATTAACCAGCATGAACTTGTGATTCATGGCATTGTAACCATACCAGCCGAATGAATTGTCAGTGAACCCAAAACCATTGGCAGCTACTACCATCATGGTTGGATCGGTAATCTGGTTCACCGCATACTGAATGCCGCCAAGTGAGTTTGAAAACTTGTCGAACACTTCCGCAAGCAGGTTATCATTCGGGCCAAAATAGATTTCCACAAGGACCCCGATGTTAAATATATGATTAATTAATCTCTCCTTGTCCCCTCCAAACCTGTTCATATTAAACATCTGATCGAAATCGAACAGGAAGGCATCGGTGATTGTGGTAACACCATTGGGCCCTGAACCGTTTACATAAGTCTTAGGCGTATTGAAAATAAGGGTGTTATTGACCGATGTGTTAAATGAGTGATCCAGGAAATCCCCGGATGACGCCAGGACAAAGTGATCGTCGATGATCGCATATCGTGAGTGCACCTGCCTGACTTCACCGTCATCATCGGTTTTAATTGTTATGTTTCCAGCCTGGGTCAGTTGAGCGATAAATTTTGAATAGTCAGGCTTGGTGAAAAATCCCTGTTCAGTGACGATATCGATCTTAATGCCTTTGTTGGCAAGACCTACAAGCCTAGTAACCATATCCTGATTCGATATCCTTGTACAGACAAGCTTGATACTCTGGGTAGCACCGGTGAAGTGGTTCCAAAGATCGGTACTGGTTAAGGGATTAAGAACGGCAGCCCGGTACTGCTCGTTGACCAGGGGATCCGGCTCAACCTGTCTGAAAATCGGGTCGGTAATAACAAGGCCAACCGGCGATTTTGCCAGAGGATCTCTAAATGGGGGAAAGAATGTATCAGTGGGCCGTTCATCAGGATTCGAACAGGATGCGATTCCCGCTGCCAGGAACATCACACTTAGTAATATACCCCAGCTTATCATCAATTTAAATCTCATCTAAATAACTCCTTTTCGGTCCAGAAACAGGAAATAAATAAATAATGCCGCTTGAGCGCAGCGGGATAAATATCATGCATTACTCGTCCCATTGTGAATCCGGGGGACGAGCATTTTGATCGTCGTTTTCATGGTCTGGCAATGGATCCTCTCCCGGCGCCATCTCAAATCGAAATTCTCCTGTACCACCCGGAGTCAGTGCCCAGATCTGGCTTGGTGGGGTCCGGTACCCGGTTCGCCTGACTTCAATTTTGATCCGTCCGTTGGGAATATCGGTCCGGCTGAATGAACCGGCATCATTTGTTGTTGTAACAATTACAACATTGCCGCTTCCAGTGGTATCCGTAGGAAATGGTGATGATGTGATAGTTACCGTAACATCCCCAAGGGGTGTATCCAATACCGTATTTATCACCAGCCCCGTTACTGTACCGACCGCTCTCGTTCCCAGAACATCACTGCTGCTGCCTGAGCATGCAGGAATCATGATCAGCACCAGGGCACATATAGCCAACAACATAACTGAGTTACGGATCATAAGACCACCTCGCGCAATAAGCGCTACGCATTATTATAATATAGATAAACCAAACTACTCACCAGCCCACTGGCTGGCGACCGCCATTTTAACACATGGTTATTAAAAATCAACTGGTCGACCATTTTCAACTGCGTGGATTCCCCAGCTTTACTTATATTTTTTTGATTTATCAATTCCTTAAACCTGTAACATTAGTCACCGAAAGGCTACATAACGTTACCATAACTCACAAAACCTGTCAAGGTATTATTCTGGATTTTTTTGAAATTTAAGGCGAAAAAAATCCAACCGCAAGATTGGGGCCGCACTGGTGGTGGTCGGCACTTTTTTTTCGTGCCGAACGTATCCTGTTAAAAGTGGACTATGTTAAAATGATTTTTGGATTTGAGACTGCCTCCTGTGAAGTGGGAAGCAAGGGGAATTTGTTGTAGAATTGCCTGGTTATGGCTGATAAGCCGACAATTTTATTCATCGCGATCGTTCCACCGTTTTACTCGCCGTCGGAGGTGAAAAATTACGGGCCGGAACGCACGTTCGAACTGATTCCGCACAAACATTCGGTGCTGGCATTAGTCGCTTGGCTGAGAGAACATGGCTGCGATGGTCGTTATGTCTGGATATTCCCCGAAGATAAATCCGGACCGCAGAAAATTGGGAAAGCCATAAAGGAATTCCAGCCCGACGCGATCGGTTTCAGCCTGGTTACAGAGGAAATGGTCAGCCATTATCCCGCGATCGAGGCAATCAAAAAAAAGCACCCCGACATCCCGGTAATACTTGGTGGCCCGCATGCCACTGCTGTACCCGTCGAAACATTAAATACGTTCCCCCTGATCGATTACGCCTGTATAGGCGAGGGTGAAAGGACACTCACCGAATGGCTGACCCTGATTCATGAGGGTAAAAGCAAATCGGAATTGATCAATGTCGCAGGAATCGCGTTCAGGGGAGATTCAGGTGAAATTATTGTTACCCCCCAGAGGGAGATGTTCGAAGATATTAACATCCTTCCGGATCCCGCGTTCGATTTGATCGTGAATCCAGAATCCCCGGCCGGTATAAAATCCGCGTTTCCAATTGTCGGATCATATGGATGCCGGTTCTTCTGCACATTCTGCGCCGCCGAACATGGGAAATATCGCTATATGGCTGCGGAGAGAATAGTCAATCAGATCCAGGAAGCCCGGGAGAAGTTCGGCGTCGAATATTTCGCGATCCGCGACAGCCTCTGGCCTCCATCCGCCGAATGGCTGGATGAATTCTGCGATCTTGTCGAAAGCCGTGGGCTGGACATCAAGTTTCATTTTGAAACCCGTGCCGGGATTTTGAGTGTCGATCAATGGCGACGGCTTAAAAAAATCGGTGCGCAGGCGGTAGCGGTAGGAGTGGAATCCGGTGATGAGGAAATGCTGATACGTATCAAGAAAGGAATCACGCTCGATATGATCAGGGAGACATTTAAGCACTTGCACGAGGTCGGAATACTCGGGGTCGCGTTTGTCATGTACGGAAACCAGGGCGAGACGCGTGAGTCGATACGGAAATCTGTCAAATTCATAATTGAAATCAACCCGGCGCTGCTTTCCCTCGCGACATTCCGTCCGTTTCCGGGCACCGAAGCGTTTGAATTTGTGAAGGAAGGGGATCGGGACTGGTGGATGAGGGGCCCGTACCCGTCGATCTGCGAACTCACGACAGATGAACTCCACCGGCTGAGAGGAGATACGCATATAAGATATCCCCTACGGTGGCGATACCTCCAGCAGAACGTTTTTGGCGGGAACCTGCCATCCGAATTCCGCGGTGTCTGCTGGCGATCGTACAAAGTGCACCTCAGAAAATATTTACTTGGGATAGGTGAAAGGTCGGGACTGCTTCGTCCTGTAATTCACGCGATGAAGAGGCTTGTTGAGAAAAAGTGAACGGATACAACAGCTTTCAGGTGCGCCGACATTCCTGTCGGCATCCATCAATAAAAGCCGACAGGAATGTC
>CBDURU010000009.1:0-56432 GCA_965369865.1 uncultured bacterium
GATGCGTCGTACTCCCCTGCCAGTCATAGACATCGATGAGAAGCTTCGTTTGTCCACCAAGGTTGGTCAGGCCTTCGCCAATCTTCTCCTCAGTTACAACAACCTTCCATGGCTCGGCGCAGTTCGCGTTTATATCAAAATCAGTCAGCGGATCATCAACCGGCGATGTGATCGGTGGCAACATGCTGGCGTCGACCGCATAGCCGATCACGAAAGCCCCGGTTGGAGGTTGCAGGGAAAATGTCTGCATATCGGACGACCCGGCATAAAACGCGTTACGATTATTCAATGGATTGTCGGTTATGAAATATTTGTATCCGTTGATGTCCGAATTCGGGACCGCCCCCGCAGCCAGTTCTCCGGGGTAATATTTTTTAAATTCTCTGGCAGGTGTTGTCATGGTTGAACCGTTATATAACGCGGTGTAGCCATCAGGATTTAGCAGTACCCCATCGCCGAGAGCCGGATTGGATACTGTTTTTCCGGACATTGGAAACTCATGGTTCCCATTGAACATTATGATCCCCCGTACATCGAAAACGGAAGCATCCAGATTATCGAACGGATGATCGATCTGTATATAGACATCCAGCTTGCCAGGTTCGGGGAATTTGATTGCGACGACATTGAAGCAATCCGTACATGGGTTTATTTCAAGTAACTTCAGTACGTTGAAGTGAACTTCCACCTGACGTACCGGGATAACCTCAAACTGTGGACCGTCCGGATGGTCTGGATCAATGTAAATGTAACTGTAATGCATGAGGTAATGACCGGTGCCATCGGAATTTGCATCCAATACTTCCCTGACTGTCAATTCTGTTGAGGATTCAGGATTATCCGGAGATACTGGTTGAGATGAATTTGAGGAGCAACCGCATATGATTATCACCATGAATGAAAACAAAAAAATGCCGCGCAGTGAAAGAATCATCATTTGCCTCCCTGAATTTACTGTCAACAAAAAATATTATTACTGATTAGCCTGGCTTTGTTAATACTAATTCTACCCTATATTGGGAAAATGGGAAGTAGCAGATGGACGATTCAAGATTCCGGTTGATGAATTACATCGAGCGTAGTGTCATCAGTACCATCCATTAACCTGGTTCGTAAATTTGAGTACCTGTGGGCTGTACGTGTATTTTTAATCGCGCGCCAGAGGGCTTTTTTCTGGCCGATCAATACGCAGAATTTTTTAGCCCTGGTGATACCTGTATACAGGAGATTACGCTGGAGCATAATCCAGTGGGCAGTTGTAATTGGAAATACAACGCATGGGTATTCGCTTCCCTGCGATTTATGGATAGTGATCGCGTAGGCGAGGACAAGCTGCTCGAGATCCGACCGCCGGTAATGCACGAGCCTGTCGTATTCGATCGCAACTTTTCCTTCCCTCCTGTCGATAAAAGTTATCCGTCCGATATCGCCGTTGAATACTTCGAGGTCGTAATTATTTTTGGTTTGCATAACCCGATCACCCTCGCGGAAAAGGCGATCGCCGAGTTTCAGTTCATTTTTCGAATTGTGCGGCGGGTTGCAGGTCTCCTGGAGCCGATGGTTTAATTCACGGGCGCCTGCCGACCCGGCATGCATCGGAGTGAGAACCTGGATCTCTGTCAGTGGATCGAAATCTTTTGAGAGTTTTTCCGCGACTGTCCGTATGACAAGATCGCCGATGATATCCTTGTTATCTTCCGATTGCCAGCGAAAATCCTTCCGTCCTCCTTCGGGATCGAATGTCGGGCCCTGTCCCCGGTTGATCCTGTGAGCGTTCCTGATAATAAGGCTTCCCGCGGCCTGCCGGAAAATTTCAGTGAGTTCCACAACCGGCACCACACCCGAGTCGATCAAGTCATTCAACACCGTTCCCGGCCCGACCGACGGCAACTGGTCGACATCGCCAATGAGTATCAATCGCGCTCCAGCCGGAAGTGCCCGGAGCATGTAGTACATAAGGGGGACATCGAGCATGGATGCTTCATCGACAACAAGTACTTTACAATCGAGAGGGAAATCCGCGTTGCGACCGAATCCCTGTTGAGGATGGAATTCAAGCAGGCGGTGAATAGTGCTTGCGGGACGGCCGCATGCTTCTTCAAGGCGTTTTGCAGCTCGTCCGGTAGGGGACGCGAGGCTGACATTTCGCTGAAGCTGTTCGAACAGGCGAACTATGATCCTGACCGTTGTGCTCTTACCTGTACCGGGTCCGCCGGTGATAATAAGGCACTGGTGTTTGAACGCCTTTATGACCGCCTGAACTTGCTGGTGGGCAAGATCGATTTTTTCAATCCTCTGGATCTGATCGATTTTAGCGACCAGGGCGTTCCTGTCGAATTTTTTAGCCTTGCCTTTGGCCAGCTTTCCGATGATCCCGGCGATCCGGCATTCGGCTTCATGAAGGAATCTTATATAGATCCGTCCATGATCGTCGACGACATCTTCGCTCTGGATCAGGAAACTCAATGCATCGCCAAGGTCATTGACATCCGCATCGAGAAGGTCGCTTCCATGCGACAGGAGTTCCTGTTTCGGGAAATACACATGTCCGTCGCCGGAGACTTCCTTAAGGATATACTTGATCCCGGCACGGTAACGTTTCGGGTCGTCACGTGCCATACCGAGTTTCTGCGCGATCTGGTCGGCGGTTTTAAAGCCAATTCCGAATATGTCATCGGCAAGAGTGTACGGATTATCATGGAGTACCCGAACCGCGTCATCTCCATACTCCTTGTAAATTTTCACAGCCCTTGCGGGGGAAACATTGTGATCCTGGAGGAAAATCATGAGGTTACGGATCGCTTTCTGTTTCCTGAACGATTCCGCCAGGGACCCGGCACGCTTGCGGCCTATTCCCGGCACTTCCCGCAAACGTTCCGGGGTATCCTCGATAACTTCGAATACATCGTCTTTGAAATGGCGGACGATTTTACTCGCGAAAACCGGTCCAATTCCGGGCACGAGTCCGGACGCGAGATATTTTTCCATTCCATTGAGGGTAGGGGGCGCGCTCATACGGGACTGGCTGACATCGAACTGAAGGCCGAACTTCTCATGCTCGATCCATTTTCCAAGGAGTGTAAGGTGTTCGCCTTCGTTTATGGCGGTAAACCGTCCGACAACCGTGTGAAGTCCCGGTGTTGTAGTCCGAAACCCACCGTTTTTCGTCCGCATGGTTACCCGGTCTTCTTTTGGGTGCCCGGTCCCATCGATTTTAAATCGCGCCACGGTGTAACCGTTTTCATCATTATGGTACGTGATGCGTTCGACAATTCCCTGGATCTCTTCAGTTTCACCAGGCTCGTCAACAGGACGGGTGGAATCGGGAATCAAAGGCTGCTGCGACATATCGGTTTTCATTGTAACATGATTTTGAATTTCGCAGGTATTACAGGGAAATAGTCAAATTCCCTGCGAGCGAATCTTATGATAGAACGTTTGGGAGAGCCAATTCCTGACATAAAAAATTTAAAATAAGCAAAAATTCCAGCCTTGCCCCCTGTTAGCGTTGCGACTTTTAACTGATAATACTATATTAGTTTTAATTAGGAATCGTCCGACCGTCGGCAAGGCGGAAAGCGAGGAGGCATTCAATGGGTTTCAATATCGGTGGCGGAATCGCCAAAGCCGGGAAAGGCTGTTTGGATTCAATAGCGGGGATATTCTTCGGCGTAATTTTATTTGGCCTGGCATTCTTACCGGCTGTTTGTTCTGAAAATGTGGAGGAGGTTTCCAAATTAGTGGAAGAGCTCCCGTTGACTTCCCTTACGGATGCATCATCAACCGACGGCCTTATCAAAATCCAGGGTGAACCCTCCGATGTGGACTCTATCGATTTTAGGCAAGAGGGATGCTCGGATTTAAGAAATGGACTCGATGTCTTCTGGTATGAGTGGACACTGTATGAATACACCGAACGTGAGGTTACAAGTACCGATTCTGACGGGAATTCGTATACCGAGATAGAAGAGGACTGGGAAATGGAAGAAACGGAATCGGATGTCGCCGATTTTTCCCTTGAAGATGTTGACGTAAATCCCGACAGCGCGCGTGTCCTTCTTGTGGAAGCCGATAAATGCGATGACAGGGGACCTGAAATCATCGGTGAGGAATGGCTTCATGTGGAATACATGCCGGTGGACGATCTTGACACACTCCTGGTTATTGGCGAAAAGAGCGGGGACAGGATCAGGGCTGGACATCCATTTATCGTGACCGACCTGAACTCACCCGAGCTGGTCGCGCAACTCGCACAAGAGGAAGCAACCGCGCGGACTGTTTTGACCATCATCAGCATTGTCCTGTTCTTTATTGCATTCAACCTGATAATCGGACCGCTGTTATTCGTCCTGAAATACGTACCGGTAATCGGTAAAGGGTTAAGGTTTATGATTGGAATAGGGAGTTTAATACTCGCGGTCATATTCACATTTCTGACGAAATTCATCATCGCGTTCTGGTGGGTGATTCTCCTTCTGCTGATCGTTATAATTGTGGTTCTGGTCAATATAAGTAAAAGGAAGGAAGCTCCTGCACCGGCTCCTGAAGTCCATAAGGCTGAAGATGGCACAGGAGAATCGAAACCTAAATTCTGTCCGAAATGCGGCGATCCTGTCGATGTGAATGAAAAATTCTGCACGAAGTGCGGGAATAATCTGATTGATTAGCAATCCGGTAACATGGGACAATTTCCCGGCAAATTCTGCCGGGACGTTGCCTCTTTTATACAAGAAAAAAAGAAGATGGAGGAAAATATGTTCTGTCCAAATTGCGGCAATCAACTGGAAGATGCCGCCAGATTCTGCGACAACTGCGGTGAAAACCTGGCTGGGGGAACCACCGCCACAGCGACAACCACCGCGGTTACGAAGCTTGAGTATCGAATCAAGGGGGAAGTTCTTCAGACTGTCGAGATCGACCTTCCACAGGGTGAAAGAGTGTTTTCGGAGACCGGTGGGATGATCTGGATGGACCAGGTCATCGAGATGGAAACGTCGATTCAGAAAGGAACTGAAAGCAAGGGATTACTCGGAAATCTCCTCGGGGCCGCGTCCCGTATGCTGCAGGGCGAGAGCCTGTTTTTAAATTACTTCGCAGCGAACAGCGGTCCGGGAACGGTTTCATTCGCGTCGAGTTTCCCAGGGAAAATTCTCCCATTTGACCTCTCAGCAGGAGAGTCGTTGATCGCGCAGAGAGGGAGTTTCCTTGTGGGGCAGGAAAATGTCGATCTGGCAATGGAATGGCGTGGAGCCGGGGCCGCGTTTTTTGGCGGGGAAGGACTTATTCTTCAAAGGCTCACCGGACCGGGACTCGCGTTCCTTGAGATCGATGGTGAATTAACCGAACGCGATCTCCAGGCCGGGCAAACATTACTCGTAGACACCGGGCATATCGCATGTTTCGAGTCGAGCGTCACATATGACATCCAGCTTCAGAAGGGATTCAAGAACATTTTTCTCGGGGGTGAGGGAATTTTCCTCGCACGGTTGACCGGTCCCGGAAAAGTGTGGCTGCAGCACATGACGATGACCAAGCTTGCCGGACGGCTTGTGCCGTTCCTGCCATTTGAACGGTCGGGCGGTGGAGGATCGAAATTTAATTTGAATCTGGGATAATGTAGCTTGGACTTCCAGTTCATGATTTTCAAAAACACGGGCTTTCGGGTCCGTGATTTTTTATGGTGGGTGCCCTCTCGTCGGTGAACCAAACGATGGATGGTATAATCAAAATAATGTGAGTGGGAATGAATGAGCATGGTAGGGGGAATGACGAAATTAATTTTTAATGGTAAACAGGTTGCGGTAGCAAGGCTAATTGCTTTTTCCATGTTACTAAAAGAACACCATGAAAATGTCACCTAAACAAAAAGTTTACTTTAATGTTTCATTGGGAATACTGGCATCTTGCATCGGGATGAGCATATTCTTTTTCCCCGCTAAGATCCAAAAGTACTGGTTATTAACTTTTGGGCCACGGAATGCTGATTATCTAATATCCATAATTGATGAGTCCCGTCAGGTTGATGCCTGGTTTGACAGTCAGGTAGTTGAAGTTTTCAAAGCCATTTTAATCAATGGAAGAGATTCGGGATTCCTGGACGAGCTTAGATTAATATCCTCCATGGATTCTACAAAGGGTGAGATCGCAGCACTTGCACTTTTTAAACTTGGACATGATCAACATAATATGATTAATAAAATAGTTAACCGTTTTGGGATGCAACCACAGGGAGGTAATGGAGCTGGAATTCTACTGGATAGCGAATTGGATCCCATTAAACATTCTTCGTTTCGGCATAATTTCATAGTTGGTTTTGAAAGCAGTAATCAGCTCGCAAAGGTAAGAAGATTGCGTATTTTATCTGTATTTTTACTATATGATGATGTTGTAGATTTTATAATTCAACAAACTATGAGTGATGATATGGATGTTAGGATAAAAGCTATATGGGTTTTGGGCAAAACTGCAGCATCAAATTCTAACACAACAATAAATGAAATTATTGTACCTCACTTGACCTTAATATTTAATAATTCTAACTCAACATTTGATGAAAGAGCGGCTGCATTATTGGGATTAGCTGACCTTGGATGGACACCTGAAATAGAAAGAATGATAGTTGAATACTTTACAAATGGAGGAATGTATGAAAAGGTAACCGCACTGGATGCGCTTGTGTTCTTAGATAGACCTGACCGTGCACTACTACACGCAACTCGTTGCATATTTTATCCTGAGCTATCTATTTCATATCAAGCTTTGATTACTACTATCTTCATAATCATCCTGCATTTTTGGTGGGTAATCATACTTAGTATCTTTGCACTAATAATTACGATGCAATTGAAAACAAAATTAAAAAAAAAGCGGGTGCCGACGACAAGCGGAGCGAAAGCGTAGCTTGTCGGCGATCCAGAACCCTCAAGATCAAGGGCAGAATGCCCGTGGGACTGAAGAGCTTGGCCAGAATGGCCAAGTTACATTTTAGGGAATGGCCAAGTTACATTTTAGGGAATGGCCAAGTTAGAATTTGCGGAAATTCATGGTCATGCGTATTATGGGTGGGGTAAATTCGTGCCATAAAGGTGACCCGATGAAGCCAGGACAAAAACTCGTGGGAGCGATTCTTGCCGCAGGAAAGGGATCACGCCTTCAACCGCTGTCGGAAGCCTATCCCAAACCGTTACTTCCGATCTGCAATAAGCCGATTGTTGGATACCAGCTCGATTATATGCGCGACCTGGGGATCACCGATGTGTATATGGTGGTCGGGGAACTTGGGGATATGTTTGAGCGGCAGTTCGGGGACGGGTCTGATCTTGGCATGAAGCTCCATTATCTCACACAGGAATCGCAGCTCGGGATCGCGCACGCTGTGATGAAGCTGGAGCAGTATATTTCATCGCCATTCATGCTTTTCCTTGGCGATATTTTTATCATCTCCCATACCCTGGACGATATGGTCAAACAATGGCGCGACCATGACTGTGATGCGGTACTGGCGGTCAAACCGGATACACCCGACAACATCATGAGGAATTTCGCGGTTGTGCTGAATGACGGGGGAAGGGTGACGAGGGTGATCGAAAAACCGCGCTATCCGGTCAATGATCTGAAAGGCTGCGGGATTTACCTGTTCGATGTGAGCATTTTTGATGCTATCCGTCGAACTCCCCGCACAGCTATGCGTGATGAATACGAGATCACGGAATCGATCCAGATATATATCGAGGACGGGCATCCGGTTTACGTATCGCATGCCCTCGAGGACGACATCAATATCACTTTCCCGGAGGATATGATCGACTGCTGTATCCGGGAGATGAAACACCGGGGAGTGGATAAAATAATCGGGACCGGTGCGATCTTCCGTAGCGAACCGGAGATAAAGTGGTCGGTAATTGGTGACAATGCAGTGATCGATGGGGATGGCCCGGTAGAGGAGTGCGTGGTTTTCCCGAATACGAGGGTAATGAAGGAAGGCCCGATAAAGCGGATGATTTTCACACCGGAGTACGAGCTTAAATTTTAAATTATTCATTGTTTTTAAGGAGGAATTGCGTGTATTTTATGTATGTTGATGAATCAGGAGACCCAGGATTACCAAGGCCAACTTTACCAATTAATAGGCAACCTAGCCAACATTACATCCTAACAGGTGTTGTGATCGCAGCGACCGATTGGCGAAATTACTTAAATAAAATTATTTCTATCAGACGATACTTAAAAAATAAATATGGGCTATTGAACCGGATCGAGCTCCATGGAACAAAGCTAATTAATCCACATCATGATCCTGATTACAGTGCTATTGGTTCCAAACGAATTAGAGTTGCACTGTACGCTGACGTATTTAGATTATTGGTGGCACATTTACCTTCCGCTATCATTATTAATATTAACCTGGATAAAAATAACCCTTCATATTCTTCAAGTTTAACGACTGGTGACATACAGAACATTGCCTGGGACAGATTAATTCAAAGATATAATACATATCTCCAAAGGTCTTGTGCTGGTGATCTTGGTCTAATCTTTGCAGATCAGACTAATGAAATCAAAGTCAGGGGTTTGCTTAGGAAAATGAGGTTTTTCAATCCTGTCCCCAGTCATTTCGGAGGTTCTTATTCTGCCACTGTTGATTATATAGTTGAAGATCCAGTAATGCGTGATTCCAAGCAATCATATTTTATCCAAATTGCTGATTTAGTCTGCCATGCACTCTATCGGAAATTGTACCCTAAGGGAAGCTATCGGAGGTTTGGGATCGATAGACTATTTAACATTATTGGCCCTCTGTGTTTACAGGCAGCTTCAAGACATGATCCGCATAAACTTGGGATCGTGCATTTGTAAAGATAAAAAACGCGCTCGCGTCAAGCGAGCGTCTTTGTCGCGGCCGGACACTCTCCATTAGGGACAGGCCGGTCGCACTATTAATATACCATATTATTTATATCTCGGCAAGTAGTCTAATCCAATGGTTCCCGCTAGACAATCCAGTCCAGGTTTTGATTGAATTTTCCAAATCTCTCCTTTACCATGCTCTTGAAACCTGATCACTGAAGGGAGCATGTCATGGGTATCCTCAATAAAAGAAGCCTTGCGGGGACTCTGGATAATATGAACCACGCGTTTTTTTATGGGAAGGCGATTTCTAAATCAGAAAAATCCGAAGCGGCGAAGTGGCTGGCTGATCGGCAGGGGATACCGCGATCGTACTCGGGGATGTTCGCGCCTACAGATTCCGATTACAAAAATGGAGTCAAGCTGTTCACCGGTGAAAAGATTACATCGGGCGCCGCGACCGGGCATATTCTCGGTGAGGAAACATGCAGGGCGTTAATTCTCCTTGGCGACAAACGTGCCGGGATCAGAAAAGCCCTTGCATCGGCACAGGATGGGATTTTTAAGAGGATTTTCAACAGCCCGCGCAATGCAGGCACATACTGCTGCGGAACGTGTACGGATTCATGGTGGCGGCATCTGCTCGCTGATGGGTTTCAAAAGCACGAACAGGAAATAAAAGAGGGGATGAAGGATCTGAAAAAACATCGCGACGGGGAAGGCCGATGGCGGCGTTACCCGTTTTATTACACACTCCTGGCACTCTCTGAAATCGATCTCCCGTCCGCGAGAAAAGAGATCGAGTACACAGCGCCTTTAATGGAACGAGCGTTGAGGAGGTCAAAATCCGATAAATATTCCCGTCGACGCCACGATCTGATGGTCAGAATCATGGAACAGATCTAATCCATCAATGCCCGATAACTCCATATATGGAATTTCAAATGAAGTACCGCTCCCCTGGTGGATAGAGCGAAATCCATGGCTCCAACACCTGATTTATAATCCTATTTTCCAGCGTTACATGCAGAAGATGTACAAACCTCCGGTCCTGAACGAGGTTAAAGGGCTAATTGCAGCGATTTTGTGTTTTATCGGGCTGCTCATTTATTACAAAGCGAATAGTGAAGATCCGGAAATCGGCCAGCAGTTGTTTGTTATGCTGTCATTAGTCCCATTCGGCTTACTGGCAGCGGTTGGATTTATCAGGGAGCTGGTTATCTGCATTGTATCAGCACCATTCCACATGCGGCAGGAAATCGGATCGCTCAGGATGAATGCTGTGCTGGCCACCCCCTTGTACGATTCGGAAATTTTCTTCAGCATCCCATACCAGGTATTGCTCCGATCATGGGCATCGCATGCGGGTACGATTGTGTTCTTCATAATTTTCTGTATTTCTACTTATTCTGTAGTCTTAATAAACGGCTGGGGTTATTTTGAACATTTCCGGAATCTGGAAGGCGAAGAGAGCACGATCCCTGCAAGGCTGGTTACTCTCGCTGTCCAATGCGCGCTTTTTTTGAATTTAGCCTGCCTTGCGGGGAGTATGTATGGTGTGAGGTACGGCGTGCTACGGTCAATAGTTTTTACTGTTGCGCATGTGGGGATCGCGTTTTTGTTTACGCTCCTGTTCCACTATATATCAACTATGATAGTTTCTGGCGATGCCGGTCCGTTGGATTTTTCGTGGCAGACAGTGGGGGTGGACGGGTTCAATACGCTTTTTCTATTGCTGGTTGTATGGCTTACAGGGCGTATCGGGGTGATGATATTTGCGCGTTACAGGCGTCCGGGATTTTTTGAGCCTGAGTATGCGAGCGCGTCGGGATTGCAATCGTATTGAATCACGCGCAAGATGCGCATGCCACGGAAGATCATGTGCAGGATGTGCATGTTACAGAATTTACTGCTCTACAAACGTGCCGAGGCGGTAGTGGATTTGCATGTAGCCGTCGATATCGGGTTCCGACCAGACGACATGCACGTACAGGTTGTCCTGATCGATCCACATCGCGGGGGTTGTGGACTGTGAGTTAAGGTCAACCTGGATCGGGTCGGACCACTCACCGGATTCAGGATCGCGCCATTTTATGTGCGATGTACCATCGCTGGTGGCAATCAGCATAACAGGCGCGATGCCTGAGGGTAATTCAACACATTGAATCGTTGGAAAGCTCAAATCCTGTGTCCCTGCGAAAGGAATCTCCCCGGCGCTAAAATCAGCGGGATCGCCGGATTCTGAGTCCATATAGACGATTGAGTATTCAGGTGGGTCGCCTGAGGTCGACTTGAGGAACGCGAGATGCATTCCGCCATTTGAATCGAGCCATAGTGTCGGGTCATAACACCGGTTATATGGAGGTTCAGCCTGAGCTAGTATGAGAGGAATCGACCAGGTTTCAACCATGGGATCAAGATTGTGAACCATCAGAATCTGATCGGAGTCAAAGGGACCATTCTGGTAAGCGAGCCAGATTGTCCCTGCGGCATCCCGTTGAATCGAGGGTCCGGTGCTGAGTGCGGCCGGGTCTTCGGCAACCTGGAAATAATTTCCTTTAAACCATGAATGTTCGTTCCATTGCCCGGACGCTTTCCCCATGGGTGAATTCTGCCACCAACCCCTGACCACCCAGATTCCGGTATAACCCGGAAACAGGTCGTAATCTTCAAAGCAAAGAGGATATTCATCGATTGAGAATATTACTTCGACACCATGGATACTCATTGATGTCTGCCAGCCCCAGTCATCATCGGAATCCAGAGGACATCTGATCAGGTAATTGCACCAGAATGTTCCCCACCCGCCATCTTCTTCGTCGAACCAGAAATCAAGGGCATATGCGTCCCCGTTGCCATCGAGGGCCATCTTGGTTCCTTTAAGGCAGCCATCCCTGTCAGCGGTATCGACCGGCCAGGTGTCCAATGGGTTCCAGGTATTACCCTGGTCGTAACTGATGCGGTCGACCGGGCGCGCATCCAGTTGATCAGGAACATTAGGACGGTTTTGCGCCCACGAAACGACGAGATTGCCTTGACCGTCCATGATCAACCTGGGTGCTTCATTATTCCAGTCCTCGCCGCCGGAATCGCTGATCTGTTCGGCAGGATCAGGGAAGACCAGTGTCCATCCGCCACCACCTGAGATTTTAACCTCGCCCATGAAATAACTCGCCAGGGGGCCTTCGGGATAAATGTAATTCTCACCGCCGACGATCTGTGGTATGTATGTGGTCGGATCAGCCGATTCAATGCACCCAAGTACCCTGAACGTGCCGGGTTCAGTAAGGTTTAAATATCCCGGGCCAAGCTCCACATCAAAAACCGACGATGTTGTCTGCGATCCAGGTGACGCGGTGGCGATCGGCAGGATATCTACGGGTGAAGACAAGACAGGCGACTCGATCCAGATCGCCGAGATTTCTCCGGGAACACCATCAGGGTTTGCGAGTCCCTGCCAATCGTAAATTTCTATTGAGAGCCGTACCGATCCGGCAGGTGTGCCTTCAATGTACGATGCATCGGTTTCGGAAGTATCCAGGACCGCATGGTACGCTTCCTGGGTCTGGGCGTCGGGAGGGAAACTCTCGACCGGGTAGCCGGGCGCACCAGAGGGGTCGGGCATCGCCCAGCTTGCGTCTACCGCCAGGTTGAACTTATAAACCGGATTTCCATCCACCATGGGGAATTGGATTTTAAAATGCCTGGAATGCGGTACAAGGCTGTTGCTGAAGACACCCCTGGTTTCAGGTGGAAGATCAGCGACGTCAGAGTCAAGCGTCAGAACATCCGCGTAATACTTGTATGGGTTGAGTGTCGCGTTGGGAAATGGCAGGGTGCCTATGGCATAGGGTTTGTATGATAAAAGCGGCAGCGGGTCGGTGAATTCAGTTGCGTTCCACCAGCGCGTGTAGCCGTCCGGATTCAGCATATACATTTCGTTATTTTCTGAAGCTCCAAATCGAATATCAGGATCATGATCGCTTGTTTTAGTCCCGTCCGACATGAGAATGCAGCGTGTATCGAAAATTTTGTACATGTTAATTCCCGGGAAGGGATGGGTGATGGCTAAATCAATGTCGATGTAACCCGCGAAGAAATTAGTGCCCTGGAGGATTTTTATTGTGATGAGTTGAGTGGGACTGTAGGGTGGCGCGAGGAAGTGAGCGATATTCATGTTGAAATCCACCCCTCGCAAAGGTATTACCTCCACCGTGCCGTCGGAAGAGTCTACCTGAACCTCGTAAAATCCCAGCAAGACCCGGGACGAGCTGTTCTGTGCCCTGGAAATTTCGGACAGCGAGGGATCTTCGTTCGATGATGGAAGGTCGGGAACTGCCGTTGAATTATTCTGGCCGCTGCATCCGCATGCGAGAAGGAGGGTAAGGATAATAACCGAATAGACATTCTGCTTCATTGCTGTCCTCCAGGAACCACAACTGTTAAAAGAACCGAGTATAAGAAGGCCGACCGATTGTAAATAAATATATTTTAAGTGGAATAATTACCTACTGATTACATTGGATATTTTATCGTATGCGGAGAGGATTGTAAAATTCCGGATCATTGATTTTCCGGATGTGACAGGATTTTCTCGTAGAACACAACATCGAGCCAGCGGTCGAATTTATTGCCGACCTCCCTGAGAAGTCCTGTCTCCGTGTAACCCATTTTTTCAAATAATCTGATGCTGTCTTCGCTTTCCGTGCATATTATCGCCAGCAGGACATGAATGCCCTGTCGTTCAGCAAAATTATGAATTTTGTCGAGTGCAAGTTCGCCGAGACCCTGGCCGGTATGGTCCGGGTGGATGTATACAGTCACCTCCGCGGTCTTACGGTATGCGTTTCGATGTTTATACGGTCCGAGTATCGTGAATCCCGCGACAGTTTCATCCGCCTTGTGGGTGATTACAAATGATCCGTGACGCGGGTCGGTGAAGAAGATATTTCCACGGAATTCGTCGCGGGATAACGCATGCTCATCGAAAGTGGAGGTTGTATTGAGGATGTAATGGTTGTAGATATTGAGCGTATCGGAGACGTGGGATTCGGTAAGGGGCTGGATGTGGTAGTTGGATGTCATTTTTGGTCAGGGGTATTTTAACATGAAATCCAACTGCAGGGTGCGGCGGGGATGCGGTGGGGATGCGGTGGGGAATATTTTTTAATATGCGAATAAAAAACCCGGTGGAAATCTACCGGGTTTTTTTGTTTATCTTAACGGGTTACCGATGTCACTGGTAATCAAGCCAGAGGTCCATGGCGTCTATCGCGTCCGGTGACAGTAACATCATCATCAGTTTCATTTTAGCCATGTTCTCACACCTTTCTGACATGCGTTCCCTGATCTGGGTCTCGACCCTTTCACGCGTTTCATCGTCGAGTGCATCAAGCCACCCCATACCGCGACCATCCTGTCCCCGACCATCCTGGCCGCGTCCGTCCTGGAAACGTTGACGCATTTCTTCTCTGCCGGGACCTGTTTCGGTAAGGATTTGTTCGCGCTGCTCGTCGGTAAGTATATCGACCGCCTGGTCGAGGATATCGGAGAGTTGTACCTTGATTTCCTCGGGATTGATCCGCTCGCGCGCCTCCTGCATGATGAGCCGGATGCTTTCAGGATCGGCGTCGATTCCAGCGAGAACTGAACGGAGCTGGTCCTCAAGACCCTCGTGAATCTGATCCCTGGTATCACTGAAATTGGCATTAACAATATCCTGGGCATCGTAGGCGAGCCGGATCATGACCTCGACCTGATCGACTGTCAAATCGAGCCTGTTGATTCCCTCGATGAATTTTATCCGGGCCATCAGATGCCTGATATCCTCGTCCTGCATGAGGAACTGCATACCGAGCATTCCCTGGGGACCGCGCTGCATCATTCCCGGACCGCCCATTCCCGGACCGGGACCCTGTCCGAATCCTGGTCCCTGACGATCCCGACCGAACCCAGGTGCGTTCTGGGCATATATTGCGCTTCCTAAAATCAGAAGGATTATGATCGCTGCCGTCGCGAGTATTCCCCAACGGGAGGTTTGCCTGCTGTTTGATATTTTCACTTTCTGGTACTCCTTGAATGCAAGATGTTTGAATCACTCCGTTTGACGGGAATTCCGGAAAAATGTTCCCATAATTAGAGAAAATTTGCAACAGGTGTAACGAGTGATATACTTTCCGCTGGCAGATGACGCCTGAACCTGAAAAAACCAGGCCGCGGAAACCGACCCCGCTGATAATTCGAACGTTATCGTTCGGGCTTATGATTTTTCTATGGTGGGTCATGACGATTGAACTTCCATGGAGAAACCTGTCGGCGATCGTCACACAACGGGGAGTTCAACGGGCATATCACCCACTGTCGATCTGGGCATTCCAGTTGTCCGACAAGTGGGCCGGGTACCGCACACTGGCAGTGATCCTGATTGTCGCGGCCATGGTGCTCCATTATTTTTTATGGATAAGGTACCCAAAGTACGATGCGTACGGCAGATGGTTGTTCAGGGCCGGATTCCTGGTGTTGTATATTTTGCTCTACGCGTTTTTCTTCATAATGTTCGTGGGCGCTGAATTACCCATCTGGATGGGATTATAGGTTTTGAATAGAAACGGAAATATCGAAAAATGACTTCAAGGCGAAAAACCAGGGAATTAGCGCTAAGCTCGCTGTACGAAGCGGAGGTCGGCATTCATGAAATCGAGGAGGTCCTGGACAGGACCATTATAGAAATGGAGGTCGATGCGCCTGCCAGTGAATTTCTCAGGGACGCAGTGAGGCTTGTATGGTCGCACCGGGAAAAGGTTGATAAAATTATTGAGGAACTTGCGATCGGCTGGAAGGTGGACCGGATCGCGAGAATCGACCTGGTTATACTAAGGCTGGCGATACTTGAGCTGCTGATAGGGTTCGAAGATCCATTGATCCCCGATCCGATAGTGATTAACGAGGCTGTTGTCCTCGCCAAAAAGTTTTCCACCGAGGACAGCGGAAAGTTTGTGAACGGAATACTGGCAAGTGTTGTGAAGGATAAGGAGAAATTCAAAGGGAAACTGGAATAACGGGCTGAGGACAATTCCATTAATTAAATATTGATTCGTATCAGGCCATTCCGTTGTTCAGGTTTCGGTTCACTCGCTGACGCTCGCGGCTCTGATACGGCTTTCTAAATAAGGTATAATCAAACTCTCGAATGGCTGATCTGATCACAATCGGGCTTATCCAGAGGGAAATTACCCCTCACGATCCTGCGGGAAATCTTCTCGCTACACTCGACACTCTCAGCCGTACTGCGGAACAGGATATCGACTTATTTATCCTGACAGAATTATGGTCGACAGGAATGGTCGATCCGATCGATGAGTCGAGCAGCAACCTCGCGGCAAGTATCGACGGTCCTACAATTGTAGCCCTTAAAGAATTTTGCGTGGAACATCAAACACATCTTCTCGCCGGGACATTCCCCCTTCTGGAAAATGGCCGCCTGACCAATACCGCACTTCTGATCGATCACACCGGTAAGATTATTCTACGTTACTCTAAAATCCACCTTTTCAGCCCGATGGGTGAAAATTCTATCTTCACGCCGGGTTCGGAATTAAAAGCATGCGATATAAATGGAATCGGGGTCGGGGTAATCATTTGCTACGATCTCAGGTTCCCGGGTATGGTCCGTCGCCTGGCACAGGCTGGATGTGAAATAATCCTGGTGCCGGCATTGTGGCCGGAAACAAGGATCGAAGGGTGGGAGTTGATGCTTCGCGCACGGGCATCGGAAAACCAGGTTTATGTGGTCGGCGCGAACGGGCTTCTCAGCCAGAACAACATGTTTTTTCCAGGACATTCGATGATCGTCGGGCCGATGGGAGAAGCGGTTAACACACCGGAGATGAGGGAAAGCGTAATAGTAAGGACAATTGATATCGGGAAATTACGGGAGATCAGGCGGCGGATATGCTACCTCGATGATGAACGTGAAATTCCCGAGGTAAACTGGGGCGTTACGGTGAACGAATCGGGGGGGTAGCACGTCATATCTTTAACGCTTAAATAATCTATCGGAATCCGGAGAAAGGAAAGTCATATGGCCGATCAAAATACCGATGTTGTAATCCCTCAGGCAGAAGTAGACGCATTCAAAAGAGATTTCGAAACCATCTCCACGGAAGTCCATAAGGTGATAGTCGGACAGGACGAGGTTGTCAAGGCGACGCTGATCTCGATTCTCGCGGACGGACATGCCCTTCTTGAGGGTGTGCCGGGCCTCGGCAAAACCCTGTTGATATCCACACTCAGCCGGGTTCTCGATCTCCAGTTCTCGCGAATCCAGTTCACACCGGACCTGATGCCTGCGGATATTGTCGGGACAAACATCATTATGGAGAAAGCCGACGGGACGAAATATTTCGAGTTCCAGCGCGGACCGGTGTTTACAAACATTTTGCTCGCGGACGAGATCAACCGCGCGACCCCGAAAACGCAGTCCGCCCTTTTGGAAGCCATGCAGGAACGCCATGTGACCCAGGCGGGTACGACTTACATTCTCGATAAACCTTTCTTCACACTCGCCACACAAAACCCTCTCGAAATGGAGGGAACATATCCACTGCCGGAAGCCCAGCTCGACCGTTTCCTATTCAAAATCATGGTTCCATTCCCGCCCGCGGATGAACTCGCGGAAATATTAATCCGCACGACCGGCACCCATGTACCAGACCCGCGTAAAGTTGTCGATGGGGTACGACTCCTCGAAATGAAATCACTCGTCAGGCAGGTTCCGATCGCACATCACGTCACACATTACGCGGTTCGGCTTGCGAACGCGACACATCCGGAAATCCCCGGTTGCCCATCGATTGTCAAACAATTCGGGAGGATCGGGTGCAGCCCGAGAGGCGCCCAGACCCTGGTGCTCGCCGGAAAGGTCGAGGCGCTTCTGAACGGACGATTCAACGTGGCATTCGATGATATCCGAAAAGTCGCGATGCCCGCCCTGAGACACCGCATCATCATGAATTTCGAAGGCGAAGCCGAGGGGATCGAAACCGACGACATAGTCGCAGCCTGCATCAAGGAAGTACCGGTAAGAGAAAAAGGAAGCACGGTAGAAGTGTAAGACCAATCCTGTTATCCCATCACGCACCCTCCCTCCTAACCGCCATCCTCCTTCCTGAACACCGCTTTCGCTCTCTCAACAACAAGCCTGATATCAGAATCCCTGACGAACAGCGTGTCGCTGAATTTAAAACCGTAATTTTTAATGCAGTACCAAAGCGGGAATGCCATGAACAGGAAATGCGACACAAACGATCCCCAGGCGGCGCCGTACATTCCGAATTTGGGGATCAGCATCACGTTCATGATAATCTTGCAGACCATACAGATTGTCGAATAAATAACCAGGAACATCGGAAGGCCGCGCCTGAATAATTCCACTTTCAAGATCGTCTGTATCCCAAAAAACACAAGCCCGCCCAGGACAATCAGCAGCGGCCCGTAGCCCTGGATGAATTCCTCGCCGAAAATCCCGAGGAACCATACACCGATTATCGCAAAGATCACCCAGAAGATCCTCATTATGAACCCGACCAGCCGCGCGAGGAGCATCGTGAATTCCCCTCGTTCATCGAGGCCGGAATCAACCGGTGCGCCTTCCTGCATGAGTTTCGGGAAAAGCAGCATCGAGAATACGAGCGGCAGGCTGATCAGTATGTCGCTTATCCAGACAACCTGCCTGTAAATTCCGGCTTCAGAGGTGCTTATGTAAGCGTTAAGGAACAACAGGTCGGTTTTGATGATCATAAAACCCATCAGTCCGGCGTAATAATTTTTCCAACTGTAGCGGACCAGATCCTTAAGCGCGTTCCAGTCGATTTTCAAACTGAACGGTTTCGTTTTCCATGCAAATCCGGAATTAATAATGCCCATTGCGAACGATGCGAATACCAGCAGCCAGATAGTGGCCGCAATCCACATTGGCGGATCGGTGAGAATGTAGAGAATCACCAGGATTACCAGGCTCCCGAACCTGACCCCGAGTTCGATCACGTTATATTCGATAATTTTCTGGTGCACGAGAAGAAGGTTCTGTGAGTAAAGCGACACCATCAACGGAAGAATTGACAGGAGAATGATCGCGTAGAGGTTGAATTTTATTCCGCCAAGTATCCCGGGGAACACCAGTGCTGCGATTATGAAAATTACGTAGAGAAAAACAGACACAAAAATCCCGCATGAGATCAGGGTACCCGCGATTGTCGATGCCCTTGATTTATCGAGCCCTATAAAATAAACCGCGCCACGGTCCATTCCCAGGAAACCAAGCTGAGCCGCGATCACCAGAAACGCCTGGAGCGTCCCGACCACGCCGATACCTTCAGCTCCCAGTTTCCGGGCCATGAGAACATTCAACACGAAAGAGACAATGAGAATCCCGCCCTTGGCAATCAGCGTGAGTGTTGTCTGCTTGAAAAAACTCATCCTGAATCCTTCCCGGCAATCCAGGAGTCGTACCAGAGCCCGAGATTCAGAAGCGACCAGACCGGGTATCCATAATCGCGGCCCTTGTACCGGTGATCGTTGAGAATATCGATCGCGCAGTCGAAATCAACCAGTCCTTCATCCCTTAATTTTGTGTTCCTGAAAATCGACTCCGCTTTATCTCCCAGTGAACCCCTCAACCATGATTTCACAGGCGCATCGAAGCCCATTTTCTTCCGGTCGATAATTTCATCGGGGATCAATCCCCTCACCGCTTCCTTCATTATGTATTTGGGGACATTGTTTTTAACTTTCAATGCTCCGGGGATGTTCATCGAGAACTCGACCATCTTGTGATCGAGATATGGAACCCTCGCTTCGACCGATGTCGACATTGTGATTTTATCAACCCGCATTAATAAAAGCTCCACGAGTCGAAGTTTCATTTCAAGGTAGACCATTCGCTCGATATAATCCGCGGATGGTTTCCGGCTGTCGAATTTTGAAAGGTATTCATCCACGACGCCGTAGCTGTCGAGCTTTTTGAATTTCGCGGGCACCCATCCAACGGGATCGTCGATGTAATCCTCCCCGAAAGCCCGGCCTTCCCAGTGGTTTCGATCCTTGATAATTTCGTTCTTGAATCCCTCCATGTAACAGATTCCACCCCCCCAGAACAGCTCGCGATCCTTCCATGCCCGGTAAACGATGTCCTTTTTCCCGCGCCAGCGATCGTCGATCGATCTCATGAGCGACGTGCAGCCATACGCGGCCGCCTGCATGAATTTCGGGAGTTTTCTCAAGGGGTTCCAGTATTTTTCAAGCCAGCCAAGCAGCGTCATGAAATGGTCGTACCCGATGAACTGCTCATCCGATCCCTCTCCGACCTGTACCACGATCGTGCCGGAATCCCTGACCAGCTTGCTTACGAAATAGAGCGGGACACATACCCAGTCGGCGATCGGTTCGTCCTGCGACACAACAAGCCGATCGAGATAGGCCATCATGTCACTGGAATCGATCAGGATTTCATGGTGCTCGGTCTTGAAAAGGTCACGGATTTTTCTTGCATGTTCGAACTCGTTGTATTCTTCATGGTTTTTGAACCCGACGGTAAATGTTTTAACCGGACGATCCATAACCGCGTCCATCAATGCTACATTCGTGCTTGAATCGATCCCCCCGGAGAGGAATACCCCGAACGGCACATCCGACATCATACGTTTCTCAACAGACGATCCGAGGATTTTCCGAAGTTCCGATTTCACCCAGGTTTCATCACTGTAGCGGTCATCTTCGGGAATGGGCATAATCGCGTCCCACCATTGCCGGCCGGAGATTTTATGCTCACTCGAATCCGTTTTAAACTGGATCTCTATCAGGTGCCCCGCGGGGATTTTCCCAATGCCCTTAAACATGGTCATCGGCGCCGGGGTGGTGAGGAATGATAAAAAATGGTAGCAGGCGAGCGGGTTAAGCTCGGGTGAAACATTCGGATGCGCGACCATCGCCTTGATTTCCGAACCGAAAAAGCATATCCCGTTCTGGAATTTGTAATAGAGCGGTTTGATTCCGATCCTGTCCCGAACCAGCCATACACGTTGCTTTTCAGAATCGTAAAAACAGAACGCGAACATGCCATCGAACCGGTCAAGGGAATCAAGCCCCCACTCCATCAGGGAATGAAGAACCGTTTCGGTGTCGCTTCGCCCCGCAAACCGGTGTCCAAGCTCCGAAAGTTCCTTCCTGATTTTCTCATGATTGTAAATTTCGCCGTTGTAAACGATGTGGTACCGTCCGCAGGAGGAATGCATCGGCTGCGCGCCGGCCGGTGAAAGATCGATTATCGAAAGACGGGTATGGGCGAATCCGACCCGACCGTCCGGTGATTTCCAGACGCCGTTGCCGTCCGGACCACGGTGGGTGATCGAATCGCCCATGCGTTTAAGATCGGACTCGCGGATATCGGTACGCTGTCCGGTGTAATTGAGTATGCCCGCGATTCCACACATATACTGGGGCAATCATACGGGGGGGATGTGGAGTTAGCAACTCGACTACGGATGCATCATGGAAAAACTAAAAGATTACTCTCCCTCCCTTTTTTTGGGTATACTTGGCCCAGTAGCTTGATCTATTAAATTTTCACCAGCGATACTCACAGCCGGAGGAGAGGGATAAAAGCACATGCTTGAAAAGATGCGCCGATATGCCCGCAACATTACCTGGCTTAACAGCGTGGTTCAGGCGGCGCGTGATTTTAAGGACAATCTGAAACTCCCCGAGGCCGCGAGAAGGGAATCCCAGAGCGACAGTGCAGGCCTTCCGACTGAAGATCCCGGCCTCGATCGCGCAATTGACTCCGGCATCGAGTGGCTCTGCCTCGCGCAGGACAAATCGACATCGGTTGACGGTGGAGTAGCATGGGCTTACAGCCTCATCGACGGCTGGGGTACTTCCTATCCCGAAACCACGGGCTACATTGTCCCGACAATGCTCGAATACGCGAAGTTGCGTGGTGATGAAACGATCCGGGACCGCGCAAAACGCATGCTCGACTGGCTGGTTTCGATACAGTTTGAAGGTGGCGCTTTCCAGGGCGGGGTGATCGACGCGGGTGCTGTGGTGCCTGTCACGTTCAACACCGGACAGGTGCTTCTAGGACTCGCAAGCGGGGTGAAGGAATTCGGCGATGAATACCTCGAGCCGATGTGCCGTGCCGCCGACTGGCTTGTCGAAACACAGGATCCCGACGGATGCTGGCGGAAATATCCAACCCCCTATGCAACACCGGGCGAAAAGGCATACGAAACCCACGTCGCGTGGGGTCTTCTCGAAGCCGCGCGCCTTGAATCCGGCAAACCCTATGCTGAAACCGCTCTCGGGAATATTCGATGGGCTCTGACCCGTCAGAACGATGCCGGATGGTTTGCATACTGCTGCCTGACCGACCCATCGAAGCCGCTTACGCATACACTGGGGTATGTCCTTCGGGGGATAATCGAAGCTTACCTTTTCACTAATAACGATGAATTTCTGCAAGCCTCCATAAGAACCGCTGACGGAATGCTGGGGGCCATTAAAGAAGACGGATTTATTCCGGGCCGATTGTATTCCGACTGGAGCGGCGCGGTTGGGTGGGCATGTCTTGTGGGAAGCATGCAGATCGCGCATTGCTGGCTGCTTTTGTACCGGATCACAGGCGACGAGCGATATCGCAATGCTGCGTATACCGCGAACAGGTATGTCCGCCGCACGATGAAAACATCCGGTGCAATAAAAGGCTCATTTCCGGTGAACGGAAAATACAGCCCATACATGTACATCAATTGGGCGTGCAAATTTTTCGTGGACTCGAACATGTGTGAAAAAGAAATTCGCGATGGAGAAGGGACCGACGAGTGACACTTAAGGACAAACTCAAGGGAATCTACAGGTTTTTCAAGTACGGTCTCAGGGCGAGGGAGATAAAACGAACCGCTCCGAAAATCACCATGGAACGGCTTGTCGGGGACCTTCGAAACATTGGAGTATGTGAGGGCGATGTGGTCCTTCTTCATTCATCGCTCAAGAGCATCGGGTATGTCGATGGGGGGCCGAATACGGTCTTAAAAGCTCTTTTAGAGGCAATCACACCTTCCGGGACTCTCGTTGTCCCTGCCTATCACATGGTCAATTACAATATGTACGACACCTGCCTCGACAAGAAGTACGTCTTCGATCCCAGAACTGCGGACACCTTCCTGGGTCTTATTCCATCGGCCTTCCTGAAATTTCCCGGCATTGAGAGAAGCATCCATCCAACTCACTCGGTTTCGGCGGTCGGCAGGGACGCGAAATACATAACCGAGGCGCATCACCTCGCTTCATGCACTTTCGGTACCGATTCGCCATGGGACAGGCTCATGAAGCTGGACGGCAAGGTGCTGGGATTGGGAGTAACGATGAGTCCTGTCGGCCTTTACCATACACTTGAAGATATGCTCCTGGATGAATTTCCGATAGGTGCAAGGATGCCGGAAACCTACCGGGTTAGCTGCAGGGACTGGAATGGCAATCTGATTAAGGTTTCCGTAAACCCTCACGATCCGAAAATTGCGGAGAAGCGGATTGACAGGAATACTTACCTGGCGGACTATTTCGGGAACGAGTTTAGTCACAGAGGATTACTGAGGATCGGGAAAATCGGGGAAGCCGTCTCGTGGTTGGTATCGGCACGCAAGTTTTACGATCATCTGCTTGTCCTCCTGAACGAAGGCATCACCATTTATTCCACCCCGGATGAGTTGAAGAAACGCCCGATTCCCACAGTTGACTCACAGGCGACCCATACAATTCCCTTTATGCTATAATCGATCGCAGTGTTTATCCATGGCGGATTGAATAGATTATGGACTCCTCAATCTATAAAAATTGCTCAGTCCTCGTTACCGGCGGGGCTGGATTTATCGGATCGCATTTAGCCGAATACCTCCTCGATAATGGACATGCGGTAACCATCCTGGACGACCTCTCCACAGGCTCGATGAAAAATATAAACGGGCTCCTGGCAAACCCTCATGTAAAATTCATCGAAGGAACCATCCTCGATCCCAAACTTGTCGACCACTTTGTCGCTAAAGCGGAGCTGGTATTTCATTTAGCGGCAGTTGTCGGTGTGAAAAACGTGGTCGATTTCCCGCGTCATGGAATCGAGGTAAATGTCGGGGGAACCGAGAATATTCTGAAATCAGCCTCAAAACACCGGTCTCGAGTGGTGCTTGCGTCATCATCGGAAGTCTACGGCATCTCAAAAGACATTCCATTTCGAGAGGACGGTGACCGTGTGCTTGGCCCCACCAATGTCCAGCGATGGAGCTATGCCGCGAGTAAAGCGCTCGATGAACATCTGGGCCTGACATACTCATCCGAAGGACTGCCGGTTTCTATGGTCAGGTACTTCAACGCGTACGGTCCAAGAATCAAGGAATCCGGTTACGGATCGGTAATCGCGAGATTCATATCCCAGGCTTTTCGCGGGGAAAAACTTACCCTCTACGGCGATGGCGACCAGACCCGTTCATTCACATATATCGCCGACACCGTACGCGGAACCTACCTGGTCGGAACCCATCCTGCCGCGGTCGGGGAAATTTTCAATATCGGTACCGAAGTGGAGACATCTGTTAAGGACCTCGCCACGGAAATATGCAAGCTGCTTCTGGTGACGCCGGAATTCGAGACAGTCCGGTTCGAGGATGTTTTCGGGCCTGATTTCCAGGATATTTCCAGGCGAGTCCCGTGCATGGAAAAAGCGAGTAAATTACTCGGATTCAGCCCGGAATATTCACTGGTTGAAGGTCTTAAAAAAACAATAGAATGGGCTAAAGAGCATTATAAATCCGCAAATTCCACCCAGGCGAAGTGATGGATATGGAACCCTCAACAGCAATTATAGAAAACGAAACCGCCCAGAAACTACTCGGCAAGATCGACAGCCGTTCGGCAAGGATCACTGTCGTGGGAGTTGGATATGTCGGGCTTCCGCTGGCAATTCATTTCGTCGAGGATGGTTTTAATGTTGAAGGCTACGATGTCAACGCGGAAACAGTTAAGAATCTGAATAGCGGGGTAACACACATAAAGGACGTGCCATCGGAAAGGGTCAAAAACGCGGTCGACTCGGGAAAATTCCACGCGACATCGGACGAGTCTGTCCTGGACGATTCGGACATTGTATTCATCTGTGTGCCGACTCCGTTTACAAAAAATAAAACGCCTGATATTTCTTTCATAGAAAAAGCCACGGAAACCATCGCGAGACATCTCCATCCGGGGATGCTGATTATTCTCGAAAGCACCACCTACCCGGGCACAACCCTGGAAATTGTAAAACCACCGCTCGACGCGAGGGGATTTGTAGAAGGCAGGGATTATTTTCTCGTATTTTCACCGGAGCGGGTTGATCCCGGTAACGAGGTTTTCACGATAGCGAACACTCCGAAAGTGGTTGGAGGAATTTCGGCCGTTTCTACCGACCTGTGCTGCCACCTTTACGCGCATCTCGTCGGCGAGGATAAAGTCGTACCGGTTTCGTCCCCGACTGTCGCCGAGATGGTCAAGCTTCTCGAAAACACTTTCCGTGCGGTTAATATCGCGCTGATTTTCGAATTAACCTTCCTGTGCCACCGGATGGGAATAAATATCTGGGACGTCATAAACGCCGCGTCGACTAAACCGTTCGGATTCATGCCGTTCTACCCGTCACCGGGCGTCGGTGGACATTGCATCCCTGTCGATCCTTATTACCTTTACTGGAAAGGCCGGGAGTACGATTTCCATACGCGATTCATCGAACTTGCCGCAGAAACGAATCTCCGAATGCCCGACTGGGTGCTCCAGCGTGTAACGAGAGTTTTAAACCGTACGGGGAAGTCGATGAAGGACGCGAAAATCCTCGCTCTCGGGGCAACATTCAAACCGAACTGCGACGATGCCCGTAACTCCCCCGCTTTGCGAGTGATCGAGCTGCTCCTTCACCACGACGCGGATGTATCATATAACGATCCGTATGTGCCGCATATCGAACTGGGTTCATCGAATGGCGATTTCTCACCGGTACTCGATAATCCCGTGAAACTCGATTCGGTTGCGATAACAGATGAAATAATCGAGAATGCCGACCTTGTTATCTGCCTTGTGAATCATTCAGACTACGATTGGAGCCGGATAATCGGAAAAAGTAAATTGTTTTTCGATACACGCGGGGTCTCGATCGGATTCCCTGAATTTGAGGACAAAGTGTCGTTACTGTAATAAGTCGGCCCCCCCCAAAACACTAATAAACCTTGCTCTGACGGCTGTTTTGTGGTATATATCTCTGGCTTTAGATTTTGAAGCGAGGTTTTGTTATGAGTAGAGTTTGTCAAATCACAGGAAAACGACCGCGAGCCGGAAATAAAATCTGCCATTCGCAGAAACACAATAAGCGTGTCTTTCTGCCAAACGTCAAGAAAAAGACCCTCATCATCAACGGCAGGAAAGTCAAGATGAAGATCAGCATGCGAGCATTACGCACGCTTGAAAAGAAGGGCCTGATTTAATTATATTTCGATTCTTAACTCTGTAATTAACACCGGGATTCACAGCCCGGTTTTTTTTTATAGGAAAAATTAATCATTTTTAACCATCGAAAAAACGACATCCCGTAGAACAGCACGGCAGTGCGTCTTCCACCTTAAAACAATCCATTCGACGCACTGCCATTCGACGCACTGCCGTGCTGTTCTACGGTAAATTCATTTCTCACTTAAATCGTAATCATCCGGGAACCTGTAAATCAATCCGGAGTGTCCGAAAATGATTAATACCTGGTATATTCAAATGCACGAATCATCCCGGTAAGGTACAATAAAAACTGAATGTCAGGACAGATCCTCAGAATTGTTTACTATCTCGTCGTAGCGTTTGTAATAGGCACTGCAGCGCAATATATCACCGGCTACCATAAACAACGCGTCTTCACAACCTTCGTGCTTGGATTCATCGGGGTAATAGCAGGGGACCTCATCGCCTCGCATTTTTCCCTGCCCGACCTTTATTTCTTTGGCATTTCAATCCTGTGGTCAGTTCTCGGGGCGGTCGTTTTCGTTCTGTTATTCCGGATTATCCGGGGGCAATGGTAACCATACAGCGTTCATATTTGAACGTTTGCCCGGCGCTACGCTTCTTAACAGTAAAACCTGGTGTTAATAAGGGATGTGCGATATGAACTTCAGAACAATTGCTTTTATCGCCCTGGTGCTGGCTCTGTTGAGCATCGGGATTTACTGGTTTATAAATCGTCCTACGCCCGAAGAACGCGCGATGGTAAATTTTTTCGCCGAATTTAAAAAAAGCCATTACGAAGAAGCGGAAGATTATACCCTCGGTTCGGATTTCTGGAGAATGGCAGCGGACACATCGGTACGCGACACCAACGGACAGACCTACACGATCGGCGAGTATTTCCCCGAAAGCCGCAAAGCCATCTTACAGTTCTCGGTCGAAACGTACGTCAAACCCCACATCGCGAAATGGAAGTACCTTTCCATGGACACAACGAGACTCACCGATACCGATTCCGCCGTTCATTTCAGGATCGAGCTGTCGATCCGGGACTTTACCGGTGGAAACATGCTTGGGGTTGTAGACGAGGGGCTCATGGAGGGCACAGCTTATATGGAAAAGGAAAACGACGACTGGAAGGTCGAACGGTTTGATCTGACATTTTTCTCCGATGGGGGTCTCGAACTCGCCCCATACCTTGAACGCGCACAGTAAACAGTACCGCGAACGTCAGTGAGTGGCCTTAACTACTAATAGTAACAGTACCGCGAACGTCAGTGAGTGGCCTTAACTACTAATAGTAACAGTACCACGAACGTCAGTGAGTGGCCTGCCAACTGCAATTACATAGCTTGTAAAGTCTGGTTTTGTGGATAAACGAAAAGGTAAACCCGTTCAGGAGGGAAACATAATTTTTATTCCTCGTGAAGATTGAATATCTCGTACTGGTCCCTCAGCGCTTTGATACGTTCGGGATTCATCATCACGCATTCCGACGGCTCTACTTCCCTCCTGGCGACATCGAGCGCAAATTCCTCGCATGTGGGCGAACCGCACAGCCCGCAATCGAGTCCGGGAAGCTCGTTAACAAAACCCTCCAGGACCTTAACCTTCTCTATCCGTTCAATGATGCTGATCGTGCCCTCGGAATCTATAGGTCGGGGTCTAAGCGGCTGCTCGATGAAATAATCACCTTTTACGTAATATTTATCTATCAGTTCTTCCGAACTTAGATCATCTTCGTCGGCAGTATTTGTAATAAGTTCGAGCTTACTCATTGCCACAAACCGGTCATCGACAGTTAACGGTCCCCCGAGACATCCTCCCGTACATGCATGACACTCCAGGAACTCGATATCCTTGATTTTTCCTTTCTCTAAGTCCTCGATAACCTGGATGATGTTCGGAAGCTGAGCTACTACAATATGATGTGGAGCGTTGAGGGCATTTGCGAGGCTACCGGTAACCGGAAATTTCAGGTAGAGTAAACTCCTTGACTCCCCTTCTGTTAAAACAAGCCGTTCATCCTTTGCCGCACGTTTCTTCCTGGTGATCTCAAGAAGGAGCGGGTTGTATATATCCTTGATACTCAGGGCTATGTCAAGGTGGCTTTTTACACCCTCTGCGGGGGACTTAATCGAAGCCATTTTCGCCGGGCAGGGCGTGATGTAAATCGCGCCAATATCGCGTTCCGGGATTCCAAGTTTTTTAGTGTAATAACGCTTTGCGGCACGGCCCGCCAGTTCTCTTGGCGGCTGCAAAGGTACGATTTGTTTGACCATTGCGGGATACGACACCTGAAGCAGCCTGATAACTACCGGACACATGGATGAGATAACCGGGTACGGACCTTTATATTCATCCATGTAATCTTTAAGCGCCTGTGTATAGAGCTCAGTTTCCAGTGAAAGATTAAAAACCGCATCAAACCCGATCGCCTTCAAACCCTCACCGATGTCCGTTGGTGAAATCGACCTCGAAAATTGCCCGTAAAGGACGGATGAAACAACCGCAACTTTGAATTTGAATTTCTTCAGGCTTTCCTTCGAATCAGTCCTTGCCTGTATGGCACCTTCAGGGCAGGCGACAATGCAGTCTCCGCAGTCGATACAAAGCTTCGGCTTGATAGATACCTTCCTCTTCCTCACCCGAATCGCGTGCGTCGGGCATACGCGCATACATGCGAGTCTGCCCTTGCATCTATCGGGGTAAATTTTCAATGCCGGTAACGTATCAATCATTTCTGCTCATGATGAATAGTGATTCGGACCCATGTGCCTTTGCCGACCTCGCTTTCAATTTCAAAATCGTCCGCGGACTTCTTTATGTTCGGCAGTCCCATACCGGCTCCGAATCCCATTTCGCGCATTTCATCCGATGCAGTAGAATATCCTTCCTGCATCGCGAGATCGATATCCTTAATTCCAGGCCCCCTGTCGGCTACATTTATGATAACACTTGCCGTAGTCAGGATGAATTCTATTTCGCCTTTCTCGGCATGGATCACAACATTCATCTCGGCTTCAAAACTGGCTATCGCTACTTTGCGTATTAAGTCGTTATCAATGCCGGTTGTTTTCAATATTTTTTTTATCTGCGTAGAAACTTCACCGGCTTTATCAAAATCTCCCCCGGTGACTGGGAATTTCTTATTATAAAGGGCTTCCTCGCTCATCAGCAAATCCCTTTTAACCCCCCCTCGTAAAGAATCCCGCATGCCTCGAACATACCCATGTCGGTAGCCATCACGGAGATGTTCAAGTCTTTCGCAAGTTCGATTGTCTGCTCGTCCGGTTTTCTCCCCCTTATATAAATAATTAAAATCGCATCCGCGAAATCCGCCGTCCTTACCGATTGCGAATTCACCAGGCCGGTTATTAACACGGCTTCAGGCTGCGCGAACGCAAGCACGTCGCTCATCATGTCGGAAGGCATTACGCTTTCAATTTCAGTATTGCCCGAATGCGAACTCGAAAGTTCCTCGCATCCAAGCAGTTCTTTTATCCGTGAAAGTTTCAATGTTCTCTTACCCCAGTGACTCAAGGTACTCCTGCATAGATTTTGCCGCTATACGTCCCGCGCCCATCGCATTAATTACCGTAGCCGCACCGGATACGACATCTCCGCCGGCCCATACCCTGTCGAGCGAGGTTTTCCCGGTACCCTCGTCCGCCTCGATATTACCCTTTCTCCCTATTGTAAGCCCTTCAGTGTTTTGAGGAATTAATGGATTGGGACTGTTTCCGATCGCCGCAACCATCGCATCGCATTCCATCAGAAATTCAGAACCCTCAATTGGAACCGGACGGCGCCGCCCGGAGTCATCCGGCTCCCCAAGTTCCATCTTCAGGCACTCCATCCCGGTCAGCCACCCGTTCGCGTCGCCGATCATTTTTGTCGGAAGTGTAAGATAATCGAATATGACGCCTTCTTCCTCGGCATTCTCCACTTCCTCCTCCCTGGCCGGAAGCTCCTCACGGCTGCGCCTGTATACAATGTGCGACTCATCGGCTCCAAGACGCAGAGCGGTTCTGGCAGAGTCCATCGCGACATTTCCACCGCCTACTACCGCTACCTTGTGCGGACGCTTGATCGGCGTGTCATATTCCGGAAACAAGTAACCCTTCATGAGATTGACCCTGGTGAGATATTCATTCGCAGAATAAACCCCGTTCAAATTCTCACCTGGAATTCCAAGGAACCAGGGCAGTCCGGCTCCCGAACCCACGAATACCGCATCGAATTCTTCCAGTAGCGATTCTATCGTCTGGGTTTTCCCGATGATATAATCAAGGTGCAGTTTGACTCCAAGGTCCTTAACATAATCAACCTCGCGTTTAACTACCTCTTTCGGGAGCCTGAACTCCGGGATTCCGTACATCAGCACCCCACCGGGTTCATGAAGGGCTTCGAAAATTTCCACATCGTGCCCCAGGACCGCAAGATCGGCTGCGACAGTAATACCAGCCGGACCTGATCCGACAATCGCAACTTTCCTGCCTGTTTTCTTCTCTATTTCCGGGAGTTTTATGCCAAGTTCCGCAGCCTCGTAGTCGGCAGTGAACCTTTCAAGCCTGCCTATCGCGACGGGTTCCATCTTTTTTCCAACCACGCAGAGGATTTCGCACTGCTCCTCCTGCGGGCAAACACGTCCGCATATGGCCGGCAATGCGTTTTTATTTTTCAATTCCTTAGCGGCCGCAGTGAAATCCCCTTCGGCAATGTGCATTATGAATCCGGGGATATTTACCTCGACAGGACATCCCGGAATACATTGCGGTTTCTTGCATTGAAGACACCGTTCAGCTTCTTTCTTCGCCAGTTCCGGCGTAAATCCAAGTGCAACCTCATCGAAATTGCGTACCCGTTCCTCGGGCATCTGCTTCGGCATCGGAACGCGTTTTGGATCTATTTTTTTCTTTTTCGGTTTAACTTCTTCAGCCATCGGATATTTCCTTAAATACCAGAAAATCAGTTCTGATAACCATAAAGTTTATAAATATTTTCTATAAGAGCTTAAAATTCAGGCACCTGTACAACTGTGCAAATGCTTTTCAGTACCCGCACCGCTTCTGCGCAGAGGCTCGACTTCCTCTTCGTTATATGTTTTTCTCCGCATGAGGAATTCTTCCCAGTCGATTAAATGCGCATCGAACTCCGGGCCGTCCACGCATGCGAATTTTATCTCACCATCCACAGTAAGGCGGCAGACACCGCACATTCCGGTGCCGTCGATCATGATCGGATTCATGCTCACTATGGTCTTGATTTCCATAGGACGTGTAACATCGGACAGAAGCTTCATAAGGAAAGTACATCCGTTTCCGAAAATCCTGTCCGGTTCGATCTTATTCCTTTTTAAAACCTCACCGAGTCCGGTGACGTGGCCTTTCTGACCGTAACTCCCATCACGAGTGATTACGGTAACGCCATCGATAAGTTTCCGGAATTTATCCTCCCAGTAGACGAGATATTTCGCGCGGGCTTCGATAACTATGTAGACCTTGTTTCCGGCTTCTTTCAAAGCCCTTGCAAGGGGGTACGACGCCCCGATACCGAAGCAACCGCTGACCAACAGGCAGGTTCCGAACTTGTCAATTTTACTCTCAACTCCAAGAGGACCCGCATACGTTGGGATTTCCATTCCCGGCTTCAACAGCGCCAGCTTCATTGTCGATTCGCCGACTTCCTGGAATATCGATGTCACAGTACCCTTCTCCCTGTCGAAATCGGCAACCGACAGCGGCATTCTTTCGCCATATTCATTTGGGCGGATAATCACAAAATTACCCGGCAGGACCGATTTAGCGACATGGGGCGCTTCCACGACCAGCTCATGTATATTCGGAACGATCATCCGACGTTCGATAATCTTATAAGGCACTCTTTGTCACCTCCACCTTTACCGGATTCTGTTCCAATCGATACAGGTTATCCAGGTCCTTCCGGCCGCCAACACCACCCAGCGAATCGGGCACGAACAGGTATATAACTCCTTCAGGCAACACCTTTTCGATTCTCGCCTGGGCTTTCCCGACTGCAGTATCCACTTTCACTTCAAGGATGTCACCTTCCTCGACACCAAGTGAATCCGCATCGGCCTGGCTGATATAAAACCCGTTCTCCGGATTCAGAATTTGAAGTCCCTCAACCCTGGACGTGATCGAAATCCCCCTGTGCGTATAGCCTTCAGGGTGGAGGACAAGTATGAATTTTCCATCACCAACCTTCCCGGGATTGCCGATAGCTTCGGGGACCGGAACCGTCCCCGGCGTCTCGAAAACTCTTGCTTCACGATCAAGCTTGTCAGGCTCCGGGAATCCCGGCACCACATCGGCAATCTCACGCTGGATTTCTGTGACATACTCGTAATCGAACCCATCCGCGCCAAGTTTTTTCGCAAGCTGACTGAAAATCCACCAGTCCGGACGGGCGCGGCCGTACCTGACACTGTCCCGAAGTTCCTCGACCCTCAGGACCTCCTGTACCCGGCCCTCAAGATTCGTCAAAGTTCCGGCCGATTCGAGGAAACTCGATGCCGGTAAATATAAATCGCATTCAAAATCAGGTTCGTAAATATCCTGCACTATCAGGAAATCGCAATCCGGTCTCTCGAAGAACGGTACGGCTCCGGCAAGATATAAAACTTTTGGTCTTTTAGCCCCGGAAGTTATCTGATCGACCGTAATTCCTTCGTCGGACGCTAATTTCCCACCCCATTTCTCTTCGAACATCTCTATTGTTTCAGCATGGTCGCGACCCATCGCACCCGGCAGGAGTTCAGGGAATGTACCCATCTCCATTGCGCCGCGAGCGTTTGTCCCGGTGTACAGGGGTAAAATTGTCGTATTGTCTTTACTCGCGAATGCCGTGATACCCTCGATGAGTTTATTAACAGACGAGTAATGGAAAACACCCGGACCGAGGATTATCGTAAGGTCATCTCCCGATTCGATTATCTCCCTGGCTTCTTTCAGTAATTCAGAATCAATCCCGGCTTCTTTCGCACCTGATTTAAGATCGGCATCGGTTCCGGCCAAAGCTTTAAGCAGACTACCCTCGTATCCGGGACCCGGTTGAATCCAGAGATCGGAATACCTCGCGAGATTATTCTCCCTTGGATCAATCGCGACCAGCTTCCCGCCTTTTTGCTGGGCCTTCCGGATTTCGACGCCGATAATCGAGAAATTGAATCTTGTATCCAGACCGATCACCAAAATCCTCGACGCGTTGCAAATCCCCCGGATGGATATCGGTCGGCTGAACAAATCCGCCCATAACCCCAGACGCCCCGAAAGCGACCGTCTCGCCGTCGAATCAATCGCGTTGGTTCCCATAACCATGCGGGTGAATTTCTGCGATGCGTATAATCCTTCATTCGTCATATCGGGTGAAACCAGCATCGCGAAATCCCCCGGCGCCAGGTCCTTCAACTTTTCCACGGCGATATCAAAAGCTTCGTCCCAGGTTTTCTCACGCCAGTAGTTGCCATCCTTTGTCATTGGCTTACGAGCCCTTGAGAAATGATGCGACACTTCCCCAAGGCAGAAGCTTCCTTTCAGGCATGCCTGGGCGTCGTTGACAACCTCATCGTGCGACGCAACGGCGCTTGAAAAACGTCCATCCTTGATCCTGAGATCGAGCTGGCACCCGATCGCGCAGTATGGACAAGTGCTCACAACCTGGAAGTCCGGTGTTCCGTCCCACTTGCTGGCCTTTTCAAATAATGTACCAGTCGGACAGACCGCGACACAAGCCCCGCAGAATTCACATCCGGCTTCAAGGTGACTTCGTCCGAAAGCCGGGCCGATCGTCGCATGGGGTCCGCGGTAATTGAATTCGAGTATTGCCGTACCTCGAACTTCCTGGCACATCCGCACGCAACGTCCGCAGAGAATGCAAAGGTTATAATCCCGGTCGTAAAACGGGTCCTCGCGTTCCTTTTCAAAACCACGGTAGAGGGTAGGGTAATCAAGCTCCTCTATCTCCAGTAATTCAACAAGTTTTTTGAGTTCGCAGTCGGTTTCGTTCGGGCACCACCTGCATCCGGTAGTGATACCCGATTTCCGTACGGTCCCGCCAAGGACCCGTTCACACTCGATTTTTTCCGCGCACACCATGCAGGTCGACGGGTGCTCGCTGAGGATCAACTGGAGAACGTCGCGACGGATATCCCGAATCGCTTCGTTCTCCGTAGTGACCTTCATTCCCTCAGTTACGGTTGTGTTGCAGGAAAGCGGATAACCCCGTAAACCCTCGATTTCAACTATGCAAAGCCTGCAACCGCCGTAGGGCGTCAGGTCTTTATGCGAGCACAGGGTCGGGATGTAAATACCATTAATTTCGGCAGCCCGGTGAACGGTCACGCCTTTCGGGGCGGTCACCTGCTTCCCGTCAATATCGAGGTTTATTAATTCTTCCTTTGGCATTTTCTTATTCTTACGGTCAGTGGTTAATGTCATATTTATAATCAGCTTCCTGTGGATTTAAACATGAGTCCCCTGGTAATGCTTATTTGTTAAGTTGCCGTCCCGGACGTGATAACGATCGCGTCGCCGGCGATCGCGTCGAACCTGCATGCTTCATAGCACGCACGGCACTTGATACAAAGGCTTTCATCGATGTTATGAGGCTCCGATCTTGGACCCGTGATCGCGTTGGTCGGACACACTTTCACGCACGACTGGCAGCCGGTGCATTTGTCGGCAATTACCCTGAACTCAACCAGTTCGCTGCAAACCGCGGCAGGACATCGATTTTCAAGGATATGCGCGAGATATTCATCCCTGAAATATTTCAGCGTTGATAATGCTGGATTTGGAGCAGTCTGGCCCAGACCGCATAACGCCGATCTCTTTATGGACGTGCCCAGTTTTTCGAGTTTATCCAAGTCCTCGATATCGGACTGCCCGGTGGTGATCCGCTCGAGAATTTCCCAAAGCTGGCGGGTCCCGACCCGGCAGGGCACACATTTCCCGCACGATTCCGATTGTGTGAAATTCAGGAAATATTTCGCGAGATCCACGACGCACGTATTGTCATCGAGGACGATTAAACCACCTGAACCCATGATCGAGCCGGCTTTAGCGAGTGTTTCGTAATCGATTGGCGTATCCAGGAATTCTTCGCTAAGGCAACCACCGGAGGGACCACCAGTCTGGACAGCCTTGAATTTCCTGAATAACCCTCCCCCAATATCAAATATGATTTCCCTCAAAGTCATTCCCATCGGAACCTCGATAAGTCCAGTTCGCCGGACCCGTCCAACAAGGGAAAACGTTTTCGTGCCGCTGGTGTTCTCGGTCCCGATATTGCTGTACCAGTCCGAACCCCTTCGAACGATAGTCGCGATTGTACCGAGCGTTTCCACATTGTTAATTGTCGTTGGTTTCCCCCAGAGACCCGATTGAGCGGGGAAGGGCGGACGGCTTCGAGGCATACCGCGTTTTCCCTCAATCGATGCCATCAGCGCGGTTTCTTCACCGCATACAAAAGCCCCCGCGCCTTTTTTGATTGTGACATCGAAATCGAAGCCTGAACCGAGGATATTCTCACCGATCAACCCGGTTCCAATCATCTGTTCGATCGCGTTTTCAAGACGCTCGATCGCAAGCGGATATTCAGCACGGATGTAAATGTAGCCTTTCGACGCGCCGATCGTATAAGCCGCGATTACAAGCCCTTCAAGAACCGCGTGCGGATCGCCTTCGATCAGCGACCGGTTCATGAACGCTCCCGGGTCGCCCTCATCGGCGTTGCAGATCATGTATTTCTGATCGCCGGGCGCATCCCGGCAGAAACCCCACTTTAATCCTGTCGGGAATCCCGCGCCGCCGCGTCCGCGAATCCCACTCGCCTTTATAATTTCAAGAACCTTCTCCGGTTCATGCGCAAGCGCGTATTCAAGTGCTTTGTAGCCATCGCGGGCAAGGTAATGGTCGATACTGTTCGGATCGATTATCCCGCAGTTCCTGAGAACGATCCGTTCCTGCTTTGCCAGCATCGGGTGATCCCAGAACTTCTTTAAACCTCCATCGTCATCGCTGTCATCAAAGGTGCCGACAAAATCCCGGTCGGGAATCTTTTCCTCCTCGAAAATCTCCCTGAAAATATTTTCAACTTTCGACGGGCTGACATTCGAGTAACTTAAACGAGGTTTGCCGGGAAGTTTGATATCGATTAACGGCTCAAGATAACAAGGACCGATACACCCGACTTCCATAAATTCCGCGTCTATTTTGAGTTCCTTAAGTGTTTCTTCAGCCGCAACCCAGGTTTCCATCGCTCCCGCCGCACGCCCACAGGTGCCGGCCCCGACAATGATCACCGGTTTCTTATTATTTTCGAAAGCCTTCCATATTTTCATGGCGGCCTTTCGTCTCTTATCAAGATTCTTCATCTTCATCAAACACCTTCCTGAGCTTCAGGACCGACAGTTGGCTGTGAATCGTATCATCGATTTTCACAACCGGGGCAAGCGCACAGCATCCCAGACATGCCACATGCTCGAGATCGTATTTCCCGTCCGCGGTTGTCTCTCCCATCTTTGCGTCTAACTGGTATTCCAGTGAAACTGACAACTGCTGCCCGCCCTTGACGTGGCAGGCGGTGCCCATGCAAACCTGGATATGGTGTTCACCCGGAGGTTGAAAACGAAACTGTGAGTAAAAGGTCGCCACACCGTAAATTTCATTCTCGGTGATCCTGATTTTTTGCGAGATTTGCTTTACCGCTTCTTCAGTGATATAGCCTAACGAATGCTGGGCATGTTGAAGAATCGGAATAAGGTCGCTACGAATACCGGAAAATCCATCGAGGTCCAGAGTTACCGCCGTACCGGTCATAAATTACCTCCAGCAGGTTTCTTGGTTTCTTTACTAAATTACATTTACGTTCCCGTAAATGCACAGGTTATGAAAAAATCCGATTATTTCCTGATCCCAAAAAGCACTTACACGGCTAATTATTCAATACCCATCTCGTGAAGCTTGATAGTCAATTTCCACGCATCCAGGTCGGTTTTGAACAAAGTTATGCCGACACGATCGGCAAGCTTGATCACATCGTCCGGCGGTTGTTTTCCCCTGACATACACAATGGCCACTGCATCTACCAGGTTTGCTGTCGCGATCAGGTTTTTATGCGTCTGAATGGTCAGGAGAAGGCTGTTGGCCGCGGCTCCGGCTACAATATCCGAAACCATATCGGAAATAAAAACCCCCTCTATCTCCTTGTCATTTACAGTATTAATGGGTGTCAGATCGGCACTTTTGGCGATGTCGGTAACTTTCATGATTCTCTCCGGTTTTTATCCTTCAATCGACGTAATATTGGCCTGTTTTTCAGCCCGTTCTTAATCGATATCTTTCATTCCGAAGTCCGTTATGATCTCGGCCTGGCAGAAATCAATACTCTCCCTCAGGATACAGGGCACAAAAATAATTTTCTTCCCAGGTGTTTTAATCCTCGAATTGAAATACTCGGTCAATGCGTCGGTTTCCTCTCGGTGCACACATTCCCCAGCCTGGTGAAGCGTCTCGTTACACTGGGCGAGATAAACCCACGTAGTCCCTTCCTCGTCCTTAATGCCCTTTAACGCGGCTTTGCACTCATCCTTACAACCGACACACATAGCCAGTGACTGTGTCCTGTCAAGTTTGACTATCTTTTTGCACTTCCTGCATTGCAGATCGAAATTAATCGCCTGGGAGCTTCCAAGGAACCGCCAGATATGGTCGCCATCCACATATGTGTCCATGTGATGACGATCCTCCAGCGTGAAGAAATTCGCACGCTCACCGGTGCGCAAGCATCCCTCTGTAACAAGATAGCCGCTGCGAAGGTTTATGATCTCCCACCAATGCTGACAGCTTTCGTGTGACATTATGTCTCCTGTCTGTTGACCGGCGTTATCACACCTGAACCCCGTAAGGACTCTATCTATTTTTTACGGGGATTCTCCCAGCCGGGTTGGGCCACATTCCCGAAGAACTTTTTCCGAAATAAAATGTGCCGCAGGCGGCACTCATGAACCGATCTGTGACCCTACTGAATAAAGCCGACAATATCCAAAAACCAAGGTGTACTATATCATTTTTGAATGTAATTAATAAACAGTTACATAATGATTTAGCTTCATTATCACTAAAAATTCAGGTTGAAAGTTAAAAATATCAATAGAATTAAATATGTTGCTGTCTAATACGCTTTGAATTCATGGAAAGGCGTCCCTGAATCTAAGATTGGTATAAATACCCAATCAAATTACCAAATTTGCATATTCCTTTTACCTTCAGGCTCTAATCTGCTAGAATTTCCAGAATATTTTTAAAGGAGAAATCTAAGCGATGAAAATCTTGAAATTATCTCTAACCTTTGCGATAGCCTTGCTTGCGATTTTTGTACTCACCGCGATCCCTGCCTCGGCGGATATCGAGGAAAAAATCGAGAAGGACAGTGCCGTGCCACCCGAGCAGCTCGAAACCGGCATGCTTCCACCTGATTTTACAGTGGTCGATCTGGAGGGTAATGTATTTACACTCTCTGAAATGGCCGGTGAAATGCCCGTCGTTATCGACTTCTGGGCTACCTGGTGTCCTCCATGTCTTGCGGAAATCCCCGTGCTTGTTGAATTTGCCAACATGTACGAGGGCCGGGTCCAGGTCGTCGGCATATCACTCGACAGGCCCGGCGACACGGAAACGGTAGCCGATAACCTTGAAAAGGTAACCGATTTCGTGGATGAAAATGAAATCCCCTACATCATTGTTTACGGCTACGAGGACAACCAGGTAATAAGCGGCGAGTATTTTGTTAGAGGAATCCCGGCGCTTTTCATCATCGGTTCCGATGGGAAATTACTGAACATCCATATCGGATATTCGGCCGAGAGCGACCTGATCGGGGAACTCGAAGAAGAACTTGGGCTTTAATTACCACCTTAATCCTTCCCCGGTCTGCCCCTGGACTTCAGCACGAAGGGGAATCCCATCCGCGCTACGGCTTGTCAACAGTACCTGACTTGTAATCAAGATATAAAAAAATCTCCCGTTTGTTGACGGGAGATTATTTTTCGTTAAATCAAAAGCCCGATCTACCAGCAGCCGTCGGGCATGTATTTCACCAGGAAGATATCACTGTAATAGACCTTATTATGCAAATCCGGGTCCTCAAAACATGGTGATTCCGAAGGCGCCAGATCGATTGTGTTTGACTCAAAATACCCGGTAATGAATATATTCCCGAATCCATCAACGGCCACACCTTTTGCTCTCTCATACAATGGCTCACCCACAATCCTCACCCACTCAAAATTGCCTGTCGGATCGAATTTACTCAGGAAAGCATCGTTTTCACCATTCGAAGTTACCCAGAATTCATCCACGAGGTCGGGATCGAAGTCGACAGTATTGTGGAAATGTCCCGTAACATATGCATTCCCCACGCTGTCAATGGCTATTTCATAGCCTTCATCAAAATCTGATCCACCCCAGGCACCTGCCCATTCGAAATTACCCGAAGGATCGAATTTACTCAGGAAAATATCAGAGGAACCATTCGAAGTTAGCGGGAATTCATCAACGGGATCGGGGTCGAAGTCGACAGTAGTATTGAAAGCTCCTGTAACATATACATTCCCAGGAGTGTCAACGGCTATACCATAGCCATATTCGTTTAATGATCCACCCCATGTACAAGCCCACACGAAATTACCCGATGAATCGAGTTTGTTCAGGAATGCATCTCTAACACCATTCGAAGTCTGTGGGAATACATCAACAGGGTCGGGATCGAAATCTACTGTAAGCTGGAAATTGCCAGTAACATAGACATTCCCAAATCCGTCAACTGCAACTCCATAGCCATTATCAAATGATGTTCCACCCCAGGCGCCTGCCCACATGAAGTTACCCGATGAATCGAGTTTTAACAGGTAAATATCACTGGCACCATTCGATACCAGCGGGTAATTGCCCGGACCCGGGTCGAAGTCAACAGTATCCCGGAAATTGCCCGTAATATATAAATCCCCGGTGCTGTTTATTGCTATTCCATAGCCATATTCCGTTGATGTTCCGCCCCATGCAACCACCCACACGAAGTTACCCGATGAATCCAACTTAATCAGATAAGCATCGTCACCACCATATGATGTCAGCGGGTATTCATCAATGGGGTCGGGATCGAAATCGACGGTATTTTCAAAACGACCCGTAACATAGACATTACCATTGCCGTCAACGGCAACATCAATGCCTGCATCATTACCAGCGCTGCCCCATGCTCGTGCCCATACCAGGTTACCCATCGGATCGAATTTACTCAGAAAAGTTTCTTCAGAACCATTCGAGATTAGTGTGTACCCAGCGTATGGATCAGGATCGAAATCGACTGTACCCCAGAAGATACCCGTCACATAGACATTGCCGTCGCTGTCGACAGCAACAGCCTTTCCTTCGTCAGTTTCATCTTCCGGACCACCCCAGGCCCTGCCCCAGCCGATATCCACGATGCTGAAATCCGCATCGGATATGTCATTAATTATCGGATAATCATCCCATTCAACTTTCATGCGCATTGTATTCGAAGAGGCTACCGAGATGTTCTCCCAGATGTAACTCAGCGTGTTGGGCTCGCCTTCAACGATCGTGTAAATGTCTGACACGAAATTATCAGATGAGCAGTAAATGTTGACGTTCCCTGTAACACCGGAAGATTCCCATATGATTTCCTGATCGCTCGAGAGTTTCCATTCCTCCCCGCCGTTTGGCGACATAACGGTAATGTATTCATCCGGTCCAATTATGCTGAAAACCTCATCGGATGTATCGGACATAAGCGGGTCGATGCCGTACACGCGTACTTTTACAGTGTCAGAGAGATCATTCGGGATATCCACCCACATGTAACTTCCGTCATTCGGAGTGTTAATCACTATCGGATTTATGTCGGTTACAAAATCGTCCTTTGAATATTCGATGTAAACTTCGCCAGTTAATTCGGAGGAATCCCAGGTAATTTCATGGTCGGACAAAACTTTCCACGATTCTCCGCCATTTGGGCTGGTCACTTCGAGCCAGTCTCCAGTGACTGCGAAATCAGCATCTGATTCATCGAAGACCAATGGATCGGTGACATCGGACACTTTGATCCGGTTCTGCGTTCCGATAAATTCAATCGGAATGGAGTTCCATTCGAAAATACCATCATTCGGAGTTGTGGCCGCGAGAACGAAATCGTAACCGGCACCTGAGTCCATTGACAGTTCGATTTTGACGTTATCGATGGGTCCGAATGAATCCCAGGTAATTTCTCCGTTGAACCCGACAGGCCAGATTTCACCGCCGTTGGGATCGGTTACTAAAATCCACGGATCGGGTGGTGGCGGAGGTTCACTTGTGACAAGGAGGTCATATCTGAAACATGCCGCAATCGGATCGTCATCCGCATTATTTTGCACATTCAGTGGATTCGTGTAATCGGCGTACGCATCTTCAACGATGATCCACAACTCGTTACCAACTGTGCTCGTGATTGTTTCGGCAGGAATTTCCACATGGAAACTGTTCCAGTATAGCCCTGATGCTGTCGCCGACATCTCAGTGGTATTCAGTTTGTAGTCAGTAAGCAGCACGGTGCTGTCGAGAAAAATGTCGTAGTCAAGCATTACATCGCCAGCGAGTTCGGCGTCCCAGTCGAAAACTGAAATATCAAGTATCAAATTTCCACCGAAATCTGTTTCATTGATATAGTAAAGCGTGCTGAGGTCTTCAAGGGTTGCCCCGACAGCTTCGTTTGCATGCGACGGATGGAATTCAGGTTTAGTTCCTTCCCAGTTCGCGATGATCGCGAATCCGAACTTGATACCGGTCGGTTGACTTGGGAAACGGATGAGGAAGTTACGAGTGAATCCCATCCCGTGTGTGAAATATCCCACTTCGGGATCGCCTGAAATTAAGTAGTTCCATACGTTATCTCCCGCTGCGAGTCCGCTGCCGTAATATTTGTAAGGATTCAATGTTGCGGAGCATGTGTAGTCCGGTGTTGACAGGAAGTTCGGCGCGTAGTGAAACAGCGTGTCTCCCATAAATTCGGACGGGTTGAACCAGCGGGTGTGACCATCGGCATTTAACAGAATGTTGTCAGAAGCGGGATCGGCATACAACAGATCACTGTCGTAGCTCATCGTCATCGAACCGTCTCCGATGAATATTGCCCTGACATCGTAGATATTATATATCGCACCGACCACTGGATGGTTGATCGTAATGTCGACATCGATATCGATATAACCAGGTCCGGGAGTTGCACCATTGAAACCAAGTCCGATGCTGGTCGGGTTATTGGCCAGTAATTTCATCAGGTTCAGGGAGAAATCAACGGAGCGATTTGGGACAAGTTCGAAGGTATGATTTTCGACATCGAAAATGACATCGAAGTAACCCAGCATATGAGTCTCAGATTGCTGGCCTTCACGGGCCTGATCATCAGGACCGGATGTAAGCGCGAGGCCCGGATCGCTTCCCGCAGCAGGCAAAGCCGGGTTCGAACCGTCCCCGGAGCAACCGGTAAGAATAAGTAAACATAAACCTACTAAAATTCCAACTGCAATTCTACAATTCATTGAAATCCTCCTTAATGTGTCGACCTTCCAGGCCCGTGCAAGTGATGTCAATCACATGGGGCGAATAAAAGGTATCGTTTACTAATTAGGCGGGATTATATTATCAGATTTTTCCTAATACTTACAGGATGCCAGGGCAGGATTTTGCTGTTAAATACTGCAGATTTCAAGATGGACCGATAGGAAGAGGGGGCAATTACCTATTGTTTTGGATTTATAACTCATCTTTATTCCTTCCCCACTGCCAGAAAGAAAAACCCCTCAGAAAATCGCTGAGGGGTTTGTTGTTAACTGTATTATGAACGTTATTTACCAGCATCCGTCGGGCATGTACTTAGCGGTGAATCCATCTTCCTGACCCAATGGATAACGTACATCCGGCGGCGAATCGCATGGAGCAAAAGTCGGCGCGAAATCCAGGTGTGTCTCAAAATCTCCGCAAATATACAGGATCCCTGCGGCTGACAAGAAGCCGTTATATGTTTCCATTTCGCCCGTTGTAAATGTATGTGCCCTGATGTAATTACCATTATCATCGAAAACAGCGTAGAAGCCGGGCCAACCACCCAGGGGATTACCATGAATATCAGTTCCGGGCCCGGGGTCAAAATCAATTGGATCACTTTCGTAATAACCCCCTAAAGCGATCCTGCCAATACCATCTACAGAGCACCAGTAACTCTCTTCTTCGCCCTCTCCGCCAAAGGTTCTGGTCCAGACATGGTTAAGGGACTGGTCGAAACGTGTCAGGAATACATCATCACTACCATTGGTTGTATGCAGGTCCTCACCAACGCCGGGATCAAAATCAACATCATCGCCATCAAAATATCCTGTCACGTAGGGAGAATTCCCCGGGCCAATGGAAATTCCCTCCGCATCCTCCCAGTAAGCGGAACCCCATGAGACTGCTTTTACAAAGGCATAATCGGTATCGATACAAGTAACATATGGATCCGCCGAACCGTTTGACGAAAGCTGATAGGAACCTCCGATGGATGGATCGAAATCGATATCAGTACCATTGAAATACCCAACAACATAAACTGTGCCGTTTCCGTCTACAGCCAGGTCGCTTACGGAATCATAGGACGGACCACCCCACGTTCCAGCCCACTGGTGTGTACCCGAATGGTCAAACGCAGTAAGGTAACTGTCGTTTAGACCTTTTGACGCGTGGCTGTCAACCCCGCCGCCCGGATCGAAATCCCAGGTGCCCCGGTAGTAACCAGCCACCCAGACCTTGCTGGAATCAATGGCTATTGCGCTGCTTCCGCCGTAATCAGTACCTCCCCATGTTACCGCCCACAGGAGATTTCCATCCGAATCCCATTTGCACAGGAATCCATTACTATCAACACCGGAACTCATATTCCATATGCCTGGACTCGGATCGAAATCAACGTTGGTTCCCTCAAATCTTCCGCACTGGTAAATGTTCCCGCTGGAATCCAGACCAATTCCATAGGCACCGTTCCAGTCATAGGAAGATCCCTTACCGAATTCCTTCAACCACAGCAGGGTACCAGCGGGATCATATTTAATCGTGACAGGCCAGGACCTGTAATCGTCGTCAGCATACCCGCAAGTGTATACATAACCCTCATCATCAGCGGTTACGTTATAGCTCACGTTGTACTGGTCCTCGATTGACCAGGTTCGTACCCAGCCGCCATCGACAATGCTGAAATCGGCGAATGAGATATCTTCGGCAACGACTGTCGTAAGAGCATAACCCTCGACCTTCACACGTGCTGTCGTTGTGGGATCATAAGGGACGGTCCAGTCATAACTACCGGTGTCATCAAGATCAGTCGCTACTGTTGTAATAACTGATGTGAAATTATCGGTTGAGTAACTGATGCCGATCCTGTCTATGTCTCCGTAGGAAAACCATGTTATCTCATTATTTGAGCCGTAACCCCATTCCTCTCCACCATCCGGTGAGAGAACGTCAACGATCTCGCCAGGATGGATGATGCTGAAATCGGCGTCTGAAATATCCGCCACTGGGGGATTAGCTGAATATATTCGCACCCTGGCAGTGTCTGAAAAATCAAGCGCGACATGATCCCAGAAGTAACTGCCATCATTCGGGGTAGTGGTGACAATTTCATTAATATCAACGGTGAAATTATCTTTCGAATATTCGATATTCACATAACCGCCCGGTGATGATGATCCCCACGTAATCTCTTGCGTCGAGTAGCCAGCCCACGACTCCCCACCGTTCGGGCTTGTGATCTCAATCCATTCACCGGTAATTGTGAAATCTGCATCCGACTCATCTGAAACCAATGGATCGGTGACATCGGACACTTTGATCCGGTTCTGCATTCCGATAAATTCAATCGGAATGGAGTTCCATTCGAAAATACCATCGTTCGGTGTTGTGGCCGCGAGAACATAATCGTAACTGGCTCCGGAATTCATGGACAGTTCAATTTTCACATCATCGATTGGCCCGAACGAATCCCACGTTATTTCCCCGTTGAACCCGATCGGCCAGATTTCTCCACCGTTGGGATCGGTTACTAAAATCCACGGATCGGGTGGCGGAGGAGGTTCACTTGTGACAAGGAGATCAAATCTGAAGCATGCAGCCAGCGGATCGTCATCGGCTTCGTTGGGAAATCCCGCTGGGTTTGTATAGTCCGCAAAGTTATCCTCAACAATAACCCATAGCTCATTTCCCACGGTACTGAACACCGCATCGGCCGGGATTTCAACGTGGAAGGTGTTCCAGTGGTCACCGCTTACTGTCGGGACCATTGCGCCGGGATTCATCTTGTAGTCCGCATAAAGGACCGTGCTTTCGATAAAGAGATCGTAATCGAGCATCACGTCTCCGGTAAGTTCGGCGTCCCAGTCGAAGACAGTGATGTCAAGATCGAGATTTCCGCCGTTGTCCATTTCGTCCACGTAATAAAGCGAGCTGTTGTCGAGAAGCTGGACGCCTACCGCTTCATCGGCATGCGATGGATGGTTACCAGGTTCGGCCCCTTCCCAGTTAGCGATTATCGCGAACGCATATTTTAGGCCGGGAACCGGGATCGGAAAGCGTATCAGGAAATTCCTGGTGACCGAGGAGCTATGAAGGAAGTAACCGGTCTGCGGGTCTCCTGAGGTCAGGTAGGTCCAGAGGTCGTCGATTGCCCCAAGCCCTTCGCCGTAATATTTGTATGGATTCAGAGTCGCGGAGGTTGTGTAATCCGGTGTGGACAGGAAATTCGGGACGTAATCGAAAAGCGTTCCCCCGTAAAATCCGGTTGGGTTGAACCATCGACTGTAACCATCGGCGTTTAATAGACCCTGGTGAGTTCCAGCGCCCCCGTAAACAAGGTCGCTGTCGTAACTCATCGCTTCCGTGCCGTCACCCATGAAAATTGCCCGGACATCATAAATATCGAACATCGCGTCGTCTAATGGGTGGTTGAGGGTGATGTCGATATCGATATCAACGTGATCCGGGGTGGAAATTACGTCGTTCACGTTGAACGAAAGGCCTGTCGGGTTGTTCAGGAAGACCATTAAGTTCAGGGCGAAATCAATCGACCGGTTGGGAACCAGTTCAAATCCCTGGTTCTCCAGATCCAGAAAGACATCGTAATAGCCGATCAGATGCGGCCTCGATTGCTGGCCTTCACGGGCCTCGTTATCAGGACCGGATGTAAGCGCGAGGCCCGGCTCGCTTCCCGCGGCAGGCATGGCGGGGTTCGAACCGTCCCCGGAGCAACCGGTAAGAACAAGTAAACACAAACCAACTAATATTCCAACTGCAATTCTTCCATTCATTGAAATCCTCCTTAATGTGTCGACCTTCCAGGCCCGTGCAAGTGATGTCAATCACATGGGGCGAATAAAAGGTATCGTTTACTGATCGGACAGGAAAATATACTACCAGATATTTCCTGATACTTACAGGCAAACAGAGAAATGTGCCTTTGACTTGTCCCTTTTTTCACAGCACGTTAAAGATGTATGCCAGCGTGTAGTAGATGCCTATAAGGATAAAAACGGCTCCTGTAATGCTCCTGGCCCAACGCTCGATTTTCCTGAGGCTGTCGAAAGCTTTCCCCACAAATCGCGCTCCGAAAGCTGTCAGGATCGCGAAAATCACAACGGGAAGCGCGGTTCCAATGCCGTACAGCGACGGGAATATCACTCTCGACTGGTGCTGTACGGCAAGGGGTATTAGAGAACCGAAAAAGAGAGCTGCCGAGACAGGGCAGAATGAGAGCGCGAAGGTAATCCCCAGGAGGCCCGCCCCCAGGATTCCCCCCTTCCCGGCTTTCTCAAGGAATTGTGAGCTTGCGACCGGTCCCGAAATGTTCAACCGAAATAATTCGAGAAGAAACATGCCGACGACTATCAGCAACGGGCCGAGAAGTTTGTTCATGGACTCCTGCAGAAAATTCGCAACGCCAAGGATGGAAAGCGCCCCCGCAACGACCACAATACCGACGACAAGGTATGTGATCATTCTTCCCAGCGTGTAGGCGATCCCCGAAATAAACACCCGGCGCGCATCAACCACATGCCGGCCTATAAACGAAATCGCCGCGATATTTGTCGCAAGAGGGCAGGGACTCATTGAGGTTAGAATTCCCAGCCAGAGAGCCGATGCCGCTCCAATTAGAAACATGGCTACCCGTTATCCTCCATCCAGGCGCTAACCTCATCATGGATATAGGTTTTATATTCACTCTCATTATTTACAAGATTCCAGATTTTATCGAGATTCTTCCAGCGGACTTCCGTGCCATCCCTTATTTCCGATACGATCACCGATTGGGTGTAGAGTAAATATTTCTCAACGAACTCTACATTCTCAGGTTGATCGACATTCACCACACGCCATTCAATAGTCCCGTTTTCGATCGAATCCGCAAAATTATTCGCGACCGTCTCTTGGGCATACCGCTCCAGGGTGGTGCATGGTCCGCATCGCGATCTGCCATGAAAATAATACACGGTTAACCTGTCAGGCAGTAAGGCCTGGGTTCCTGTTCCATTTTCCGGTTCGGTCCCGGTCGGCAATACTTGCGACCCGGTTTCGATTATGGCCGGTTCTTCATTCGATCCGTCATCATCCGGCTGGTTCGAATGGGATTCATTAGCGATCATGACCGCTACACTGATGGCCACAAATACCAATAGACCGATTGACAGAATGTTATTTATTTTCATATTTTCATACTTCCAGTATCTTCCTGATTTGCTCGACCGACAGCATCTTGCCGGCGGCTTTCAATTCACCGTCGATAATCAGCGCGGGGCTGGTCATGACGCCGAATTCGGCAAAGGTGGCAGGATCGGACACCTTGCTGATTTCACATTCCACGCCCGTTTCCTCTATCGTGGCGAGCACATTCTCGTGCAGTTTGTTGCACTTGAAACACCCCGCTCCGAGTATGAGTATCTTTTTCATCATAAGACTCCTATCCGAAAAATGCTCCGTAGATAATCCCTGAAATTGTCGCCATCACGACAACGAGGACTATATAGACAACCGTTTTCTTTGTGCCGATCACGCTTCTGATCACAAGCATGTTTGGAAGAGACAGCGCGGGACCGGCCAGCAACAGCGCGAGCGCGGGACCTTTGCCCATCCCGTTTCCGATGAGCCCCTGTAATATGGGCACCTCGGTAAGCGTCGCGAAGTACATGAACGCGCCCACAACCGATGCGAAAAGGTTCGCGAGAATCGAGTTGCCCCCGACCAGGGCGCTTATCCAGGTCGACGGGATAAGCCCTTCGTGTCCCGGACGTCCCAGAAGCGCTCCCGCGATAAGAATCCCATAGAAGAGCAGGGGGAGAATCTGCTTCGCGAATCCCCAGGACGCTTCGAACCACTCGGCCGTTTCGTCCCGATCGGTGCTTGTGACCCACGAGATACCGATCACCGCTGCCGAGAATGATATGAGGGGAAAATTTGGGAAGAGTATCGCCAGCAGAATTGTTGGGACCGCGACGATGGCTACTTTCCACCACCTGAGCGAGAACCAGGAGATCAGCATCACCCCGAGAGCGATCGAGAAAATTCCGGTGATGATCCATTTCGACTCGTAAACCAGAGACCATGCGCCCGATTCTTCGGCGGGAGGAGCCCAGTTTGCGAAAATGAGGATCGCGATCATTACCGCGAAATAGAGCGTGTTCTGCCACAACGGGCGCGACGGTTGGTCATCGATCGTCTGCATCGCGATAACTTCCGGGTGTTCCTCTTTCACGAAAAAGACATGCATCAGAAGCCCGATCACTACTCCGAACACGATCGCGCCGACCGCTCGCGCAATTCCCATCTCGATCCCGAGGACTCTCGCGGTGAGAATGATCGCGAGCACGTTTATGGCAGGGCCGGAATAGAGGAACGCCGTCGCGGGCCCGATCCCGGCGCCCATGCGGTAGATGCCGGCAAACAGTGGAAGAATTGTGCACGAGCATACCGCGAGAACGGTCCCGGACACCGAGGCAACCGTGTAGGCGAGAACCTTGTTCGCCTTCGGTCCGAGATACCTGATCACCGACTGGCTGCTCAGGAATACCGAAATGGCGCCGGCGATAAAAAACGCCGGTATGAGACAGGTGATGACATGCTCGCGCGCATACTCCCCGGCAAGCGCGAGTGCCTCGGTGATTGGCCTTACGAATGTGTTCTCTGAGGTAAGGGATTCAAAAGGAAAAAAAAAGAACACCAGGAAAATCCCGGCAAACACGCCAAGAGCTTTCCATTCCTGCTTCCAGCTCATCTGGCTCCTCTGGGATTCCCACCAATCGAACAACGGACCAGGTTGGCCTGGTCCTGCATGTTGTTTTCCATCACAGCTTGGATGCAGTCGAGGAAGTTGAGCACACAGGGGGTCTTGAGCTCATAGAATACCTTCAGGCCCTGCTTTCTGTCCGACACCATTCCCGCACCCTTGAGGATCGAGAGGTGTTTGGAGACGGTCGACACATCAGCTCCGATCATATCGGTCAGGTCGCGGACGCATTTTTCGCCACGGGAAAGCTCGTCGACGATGAACAGGCGGGTCGGGTGGGCGAGCGCCTTGATGATTCCTGCCCTGGCTTCGAATATAGCCTGTGTTTGAGTGTCCATAACTTGAGTACCGTTGGGTATATTGGCTATTTGGTAATATAGCCAAATAAGCTGTATTTGTCAAGTATACTGGAACTAAAAGGGACAACTACCTATTGTTTTAGATTTATATCTCATTTTTATTCCTTCCCCGGTCTGCCCGGGTGCGGTTGAGACAGCGGGTGTGTCCGAGAAAGGATGAGGTTTAATAAGGCTATCAATCAAAATCAATGTCACTGTCCCCATTATCTTAACATCGGCTTGTTTCGGCATCATGGACATAATACAATTTCACAGGCGGCTCACTGTGTTGATCTCGATACCAACCATGAGAATGTTCGTACACGGGAGATTTTAAAATGCCTTCTGCTCTGAGAATTTCAGTCACCACACTAATCCTACCGATCCTCATCGGCTGTGCCAGTGTTCAGGGGAAACCGGTGTTACCTGTGGAATTGCCGGGTAATCCAACATCGCAACAGGTGAATTATTCTGATCGCCTCCTTTGGGGAATGTGGGACTTGTGTTTTAATCCGGACCGTTTGACCGTTTCAGGAAATCCCAGGCGCATCGTACAAACCCACTTCAACATCACTCCCCTTTTTCAACCCCCATACTGTGATGATTGCGTAACCATAGTGCTTAACTTCTTCGATCCTGTCACACGAATGCTCGATGTTGACCTCACTCTTAAGAATCCGTATCCCGTTAACGGATATGATGTCCGGACGATCGTCTACACCAATGATGACGGACCCCTGCTTTACAATGCCGATGATTGGACAAAACTGTTCGATATTCCGGGAGGATATGAAATTAACCCATTTAAAGCATATGCGAAAGGTGAATCCGGACGGGTATTTTCCGAAGGAGCCAGTCATTCAGAGAATTTCCTGATCTACGTTCCCGATCCACCAAGCTGGCCGACAGCTATTTTCGCCGTTGATGCCTCTCTGCCCGGTAATTGCGAGGAGCCTTATTCAATTGATTCCGTAACACAGACAGGCACGTTATTCAATTACATAGGCTCGATCGTAAACCTGCAGGCGGAAGTGTATGACTGGCAGATTAATGTCGATGAGGTGGCATTATTAGCGCCGGAAATAACAGGTGAAGAATCCAGCCCGTTTACTCATCTTGGAGGAAATTCATGGGCTGTTGAGTTGATCAATAACACAGGTGCACCGGCAGGAAAATACAACGTAAGGATCAAAGCTGATTCCGGAGCCTCTTCCCTTTATGACATTGTACAAATTAACATCAGCGGCGGTATTTCAGGTGACTATCCGGGCGACCTTGGTATTGAAAATGACCCAAGGGTAATTTTCGTGGAAAATTTCGAAGAGGGTTCTCTTGAAGAGTTATTCAGCATCTGGGAGGACGTGAAAAATCCGGACAATATGACATTCTCGGATCATTCACCGCCCGGAAGCTCCGGCAGCCAGTCGCTTCTTGTTACCCATATCGGTGGGCAGGGAACCGGCGCGCATCTGTATCGTCGCCTCCTGCCAGGATATGATCGTCTATTCATACGATTCTATGTAAAGTTCGACCCGGATTGCGGGCCTATCCATCATTTCTTCCATGCCGGAGGTTACAATCCATCGACCCCGTGGCCCCAGGGTGGCGCCGGAGTAAAACTCGATGGGGATGAAAGGTTCACCACAGGCGTCGAGCCATTCGGAAATTACAACCCGTGGCGATGGGATTTCTATTCGTACTGGATGGAGATGCATACTTGTCCGGATGGTAATTTCTGGGGTAATGATTTCATCAACGATCCCGATCTTGAAGTGGAGATGGGATCATGGATATGCCATGAGCTTATGATGAAAATGAACGATCCGGTCACCGAACCGAATGGGGAAATGGCCTTATGGATCAACGGGCAGCTTCGCTACAAGGATGGACAGTGTATCAGCTATCTCGGTGAGGGTTACCCAAATGGGGGATGGATCTGGGACAGTTTCATCCCCGATCCCGGGGGTGAACCTTTTGATGGTTTCCGCTGGCGTTCGGATGCGGATCTGAATATCAATTTCCTGTGGCTGCTCACATATATAACTCAGGCCGATGCAGGGCATGTCAGCAGGATATGGTACGACCAGGTGGTTGTTGCGGATGAGTATATCGGCCGGATAGCTCCTTAATGATTTGAAAATCCATCCCTTCAATTCAGAACCATCAATCACAGGAAATAAACCCGTCCGGATGAAAGGCACCGGTGGTTCGCGATGAGGTCGGGATGGGGTGAGATCCGTCGGCGTACGCGGACAGGCTGTCCAGCGGCTGAGACAGCGGGGACGTCCGAGAAAGGATGAGGTTTAATAAGGCTATTAATTTAAATCAATAAGTCACTGTCCACTTTATCGCGCAAGGATCAGTATAGATCGTATATCTGCACTCCCCCATACTCGTTCATCTCATACAGAAATCCCTCGTGGGCGATTAATTTTTCACAACTGTAATCCTCAAGTTCATGGATGTAGCAGGAAAACGATGGCGCATCGACAGGCAGCCTTTGAATCGCATAGATAGGGGTTTCATAGCCGGTTACGAAAACATACTGGCCGTCGATTGCCAATTCCGTAAGGTCGTAAATCGTAGTAACTTCGAGAGAACCTTCGAAAACCGGATTTGACGGGTCAGCCAGGCTCGCGACCTCGAGTGTGCTGTCACCCGCAATATAAAGGTAATCTCCGGCAACCTCAGAAAAATACTGGTAATCGAAAGGTGTGTACGTTCCTTCGTAGCCCGGACTCAGTGGATCGGTTAGAGACAGGATTTCGATTCCGCTGGTTGTCGTGACGTAAAGGTGATCGAGTCCTGTGGTCAATTCCTGGGGATCGTCCGCCAGCATTATTCCTACCGTATTTACCGGCGGAATGACTGAATAATCAAATACATGAACCTCCGGGAAGGAAGTGCCAATATACACGGCATCGGCTGTTAATTTGATAGAATTAATTGGATCGGGTGCCACCTGAATAGTTATCTCGCTCAGATTAAGAGGATCCGATGTATCCAGCAGCATCCACTTCTGAACACCATCGTAATATGTGATCAGGAGATTGGTCCCGTCTGCATCGATAAAATCCGGTTCACCCGGTGGTGTGAAACTTGCTGCGACAAAGGTGTTCGCCGGATCAGAGATATCCAGAGTAAGTACCGCTCCATTATTAGTTGCGCGATCTGTTGTGAAAAGATAATTCCCGTTAACAGCCATATCGTACGGTTTGTTGCAAACCAGCAAATTGGGATAATGGACAGGCGATGTGGGATCGGCCACATTAAAAAATTCCAGCCCTGAACGGCCGGGGATAACACAAAGTGTATCACCCGATAGATCCAGCGATGCTCCAAATGCGATCATCTCGTATGAATTATCAATAACGGGCGCGGTGGGTATGGAAACATCAAATACTGACAAACCATCGTCTTCACCCAGGTATAAATAAGGCTCATCGAGCAGAATTGAATATGCAGCAAAAGTCAGGTCGATGTTGTCGTAGTACACGAGACTGGTTCCAAACGAATCGAGTTGCATCGTATAGAGAAAGTGGTCCCATGTGCCGGTCCTGTGTATGACATAAATAGTTTCATCATTACAGGCGATTCTGGTAACGGCGGTCGAACCAGTAAAACTATAAGGAGGAACTTCGAGTATTGATCCCAGATTTTCAATCGAGTAAGCCCATAATTCAAGGTATCCGCCGACAACCAGGTATTTTCCATAAGTCGGGATTTCAGTAACGGCCATTACTCTCGGTGCTAACGTGGTATCTATGTCAGTTACGAGGGTCGGGCTTGTTGGATTAGAAGCATAATCAAAAATTTGAATCTCGTGATCAGGGGCTGCCTCGTGCTGGATATAAAGGTATTGCTCATCCATACATATAGCGGGTCCCACACTGTCCGTGTAATACACCAGGTCGGCATGAACCATGGGATTGTACGGGTCGGAGAAATCAACCATATCGAGCTGGTTCTCACTACTTGATGAGCTGTACCGAATTCCGTAACAATATGGGTACTGGAAGTCGGCATACATGGCACCAATGGTTTCAACATAGCTTATCTGAACCGGATTTCCGGGATCGGTTACATCGAAGACCCAGATACCGACTTTTCCAACAAGGAATGCATAATTCCCGTGCATGAAAACATGATAGGCATCAACCAGCAATGTATCCGGAGTCACCTCCACGGCTCCGCATGGATTCACATCGATCATTTCACCATCAGGCTCTAAAAAGTACGGTCGAATATCTCCGGTAATATCTGTAGCTATGCTGATGTAATAAATTCCTGGTAAAAGTGACAGGTCATCCAGCGGGAGTACGCATACGCTCGATGTCGTCTCTTCTACAAGGACAATGTGCAAGTCATCGTAGAGTGTGATTATTGTCGGCCCGGCGTCGCTGTAGATCCGGATTTCACCCGATACTGCATAACCGGGAGGGATTTCAAAATAATAATAATCACGGTAATCGTCGGGCTGACAGACCTGCCCTTTGACACCAATACCCGGCTGGATCTCAACCGCCTCGGCAAAATCATTGTTCCCGTCGCTCGTACATACCGGATCGGGGATATCAATTACCATCGTCTGCCATGCCGATACATTGGACGCGGGAGCCGCTGTGCCCAGTCCCTGGCCATATTCAGGACCTCCGGCCGATCCGGCCTTGACCGCGATCAGCACCTCCCCCGCCTGGGTCGGAACTGCCAGGCCTGTGAGGTCGGCTGTATATCTTGCATTGTTAATTGTTTCATCGAGAAATGAAGCTGTAACTCCCGAGCCCATGAGATCCGGCGAGAAAATCCTCACTATGTCAATTTCAGGTGCAGTTAATCCAGCTTCGAGACCCTGCCAGTCGTGCACGTTTGCCTGCAATCGAAGCACGCCGCCGCCGACTCCGGATTCACTGTCGTAATAAAGCGTATTTACCTTGTCCGCCAGCGCGATGTAAAACGCTTCCGGCTGATTGGCCTCTATCGGAAAATCATCCGGAACTTCACCGGGCGGATCAGGATCGGGAATATCCCATGAACCGTCGATCACATACCCGAAAACGATCACAGGACCGGGATCCATCGGAAATTGGATCAAATACCTGCGCGTATTTACACTGCCATATCTGAAAACCCCTCTGCCTACATTGTTCGCAAGCGATGTATTGTACAGGGGACCCATACCGTCTGTCGCACCAAGAACATCCGCGAAGTGCTTGTATGGATTCACGCTGGCTGTCAGATTTGCAGCGGTCGTATTTGTGTAAAGCCCGTCCGTATAGCCTAAAACTCCGGGATCGGTAAATTCGGTCGGATTCCACCATCTTGTGTAACCGTCGGCATTTTCAAGACGGGTTTCATCGACATCCGCGAAGAACATTGAACCTATCGCGAGCGACCCTGGCGACATCAAAATCCCTTTCACATCGAAAATCGAGAATTGCGGGTGAATAGGCAGCGGGTGCGTGAAGGTGAAATCTATCGCGAACAGCCCGTTCGGAGGATCGCTTTCACCGGGAATTACGGCCAGTGAGATCCCCATCGTGTTCACGAAAATCTTGGTCAGGTTCAGATGCAATTCACTTGTCCTGAGAGGAACCGGTGTGGCTGTAAGATTTTCCGTGTCCAGTTCAATGAGGTATGAGCCAAGGTTCATGCGGTGAGTTGATTCGGTAGTTCTGTCACTGGTCGTGATACCTGTGTCTCCCGCCGCGTCAGGGCTTACTGGATTATCCTGGCAGCTCGTTACGAGCAGCGTGAGTACAAATATTACTAGTAGTGATAAGCGATTACTGACCATATAATGCCTCCGATTGAATGCACTAAAATTGTGGTTAGATTATAGCACTGATTTTGATTCAGTACCTCAGGAAGCTGATCGGAGCTAAGCGCTTACTATTTGGAAAAAACGGGAGTTTAACTCAGGTCTCAGTTAATTGTTTCTCAATAAAGGTTAAAAATCCTGAGTCCGGTAATAGCATGCATCTCGTACAAAGCACCATCGTGAGCCAGGAGTCCTCTATTCATATATCCAGGCCAGGATCCAATTTCACCATAGATCGACAATGAACCGGGCGGCCACAGGCTTACGGCATTGGTCGCATGGTTAATGTCTGTAAGATATGCGAAATGGTGATCCAGCGCCATGTATCTCATATTCGGCGGCCATGGAAGAACGAGTGAACCGACATTGGAAGGTGCCGATCCAACCGAAATATTCTCAGCATACAGAGTTCCGGTACTGATGATGTATAAAATGTTGTGCCTTAAAGTACGAGTGCACTACCAGTATGATGGTATAAG
>CBDURU010000010.1:0-56064 GCA_965369865.1 uncultured bacterium
GACGCCTTTCCATGCTTCCAGCGTTGAAGGTATCCCGTGTAACTAAGAATTCATGTAGATTCAGGGACGCCTTTCCATGCTTCCAGCGTTGAAGGTGTCCCGTGTAACTAAGAATTCATGGGGACGCCTTTCCATGCTTCCAGCGTTGAAGGTGTCCCCATGAAATCAAAGCGTCTTATTTTCAAATTCATGTATGTAAGCGCGATCGATGCTTGACGGGGAGCGAATCGAAAAGTACACTGCTTCTTCTGTGTGGCCAGTCGTTGATTATTTAGGGAAGGAGATCGATCCATGCCCGCCAATGTTGTTGTAGGAACCCAGTGGGGTGATGAAGGAAAGGGGAAGGTTGTCGATTTTCTTGCCCGCGACGCCGATATCGTCATACGTAGCCAGGGTGGCAATAACGCAGGCCACACGGTCGTAATCGATGAGGAAATCTTTAAACTCTATCATCTCCCGTGCGGAGTTTTACACCAGGAAAAAACAAGCGTAATCGGCAGCGGTATGGCGATCAATCCTGTCCGGTTGTTCGATGAGATCGAAGGTTTAAAGGCAAGGGGTATCGACTGCAGGAACCTTGTGATCAGCCATCTCGCTAGCCTGATTATGCCCTACCATATTCTCCTCGACGAACTCGAGGAGATACGCCGCAACGCTAAAGACAGTCGCGGGAAAATTGATACAACGAAGAGGGGTATCGGGCCGACCTTCGCCGACAAAATGGCCCGCACCGGGCTGAAAATCAGCGACCTTTATAATCCCGAACACTTTCTTGAACGGGTCCGGTTCGCCTGCGAGGAAAAAAACGCTGTTATTACTAACCTCTATGGCCATGAACCGGTCGATCCTGTCGCGATTGTAAACGAATACCTCGAATTTGGCCAAAAACTCGCGCCTTTCATCGGGGACGCCATGAAAATTGTGATCTCCGGCCTTGAAAATAAAAAACGCCTTCTTTTCGAAGGTGCACAGGGTACGCTTCTTGATATCGACTATGGCCTTTCTTATCCCTTCCTTACAAGTTCCCATCCCGTGTCCGCCGGAATGTGTCTTGGAACCGGACTCGCGCCGAATAAGATCGACCGTATCTATGGAGTTGTGAAAGCATATATTTCGAGGGTGGGACATGGAGTATTCCCAACCGAATTGAAGGGCGAGATGGGTGAGCTGATACGGGACCGCGGAAATGAATACGGCACCGCTACCGGACGTCCGCGGCGTGTCGGATGGCTCGACCTCGTCCTCCTGAAATACGCCGTCGATATCAACGGCCTTACCGATCTGGTCCTCACCAAAGTCGATATTATGGACGAGCTGCCGGAAATCAACATCTGTACCGGTTACATACTTGACGGCGAAACGATTACACACCTCCCATCCGACCCGGATCAGCTCGACAAGCTCGAACCCATCTACAAAACCTTCCCCGGATGGCTGATAAATACCGACGAACTCGCAACCGGGGATATCCTCCCAGATCCCCTCCAGAAGTACATGAATTTTATTTCCAGGTATGTGGATGTCCCTATCACACTCCTCGGTGTAGGAACAAGACGCCGCCAGATGATCGAACTCGGCTAGTAACATGTGCATTCTGCGCATGATTTCCTGTCACATGTGCTTCCAGCGCATGTGAAAAGGTCGATCTTTTTCGCACTCTCATGTATCATGCTAACCATAAGTAAGGGACTTATATATTTGATACTACCAACAGGAAAGGAGACTAAAACCATGAGTAAAGTTACAGCAGTATCGGTTATCGCATTAATCCTTGCCTTCGCATTTCTAGGTAGTTCTTGTGAGCGTAGCAATGTAAGGGAGTTTAATTGGGATTTACCAGAAACAAGCACAGAGGCAGAGTTGGCTAGAGAAACAATAGCCAAAAAGGCAGAACTAGTGGCAAGCCTAAACGACTGGGTAAGTACCTACAATGCAGAAGACATCACATACTTTAACGTAGAGTATATAGCTGCCCAGTTTAGGGATGCTGTAGGATTCGACTATAACCACGAAGATGCAGCACGACGGTACATGCTGTCTCAGGATGATGCATCGCAGGTTATAGCAACCTGTGTTGAGTTAAGGACATCCCTATTGCAAGAAACCGGTGGACAAGCTGCCTCGGACTTGGTGGATATTCTTAATTCCGCATATTCAGATGGTCTGCCTTTCCTCAAAATCGAGAATGTCGTGACAGAATCAGAGCATTACCCACAAGTAGATAGCTCCAGGATAGCCTACACTAAGATCCAAGCAGTATACGGTTACATCTGCTCCACCTTATCCCAACAAGCTGACAGACTCAGGGCACAAGAATTGCGGGAAGCAAGACTCCGTCCGCTTCGTAGAAGATTCAGAGAGAACTATCGGGAAGGTGTTCACACAACGTTTTATAACCATGTTAATAACCCTCGGTATGTGAACTCAAGAAGCTGGAACATAAAACCCTCCATTGGACTCCGAGATAATGGACAGTCTTGGATGTGTTTAACACTTGGTTTTCACAGGAGTGACTGGATTTTCATTGATGACAACGGCATCACAGTTGTTATCGATGGGCGAGACCATCAAGTAAACTTTAGTATGTATCGTGATGGGGATACTGATGTCGGGGGTGGAATATCAGAGTGGGTAACCCTGTGTGACAGAGAATCGCTTATTAGGTCTATAGCAAGTGCTACCAGGGTAATTGTTGTATTTCGTGGCAAGGAAGGTAATAGAAGGATCGAGCACACCCTAACCTCTTCGGAAATGACGGCATTTCGAGAAACGGTGGAATTTTACGACTTGCTATAGCGCAATAGGGAGCGAACGAGATGAAACACACAGTAACGATTGGTGACGTAGCTTACGCCGTGGCAGTCGTGATCTTTTTCGCACTCTCATGTATCATACTAACTATAAATAAATACCCTTTGGAGTGATCTGCCGATGAGGTTTCATCACCTTTTACTTTTCGTCTTACTGGCAACTGCAGTCTGGTCCCTGACAGCATATGCCCAGGATTCATCTGAAGAGGAAACTCTCGAACTCCTCCCGCCAACTTACGTATGCGAGGATTTAGGATTCGGGGTCGCGCTTCCGGACGGTTTTATCGCGTATGAAACCGAAGATGAGGATGGCCGGTACTACTTGAATATTATCGGTGAGTACGATCAGGCGACTTCAATAATCTCCGCGGAAGAACTTCCTGATGATATCATTGATTTAGCGGGTTTCTGGCAGCTCATGAAGGATCGCGATCCATTAATGGCCAGGAATATCACCTATGAAAAAGTCGACTCGATTGCCGATTCCGGTGCTGTTCTGTCCAGGGTTGAGATGATTGAAGGCAATGAATATATCCTCGCGATCACCTGGGTATTCGTCCATGATGGCTTTGGCTTTACATTGTCCGGTTACCCTCCGCAGGATGGCGACAATAATCTCGCCCGTGACCTGGCATTGGATATTCGTAACCAGTTCAGATGGATGACGCCTGAAGAGATAGCCGAATGCGATTTCGATCCGGATGAAATCCAGCTACCGGTAGGAAGGGAGTTCTAATTCCTTAACATTCGGTGTATGTAACAATTTCCCTTGGTCAATGGAAATTAATAGGTAGCATTACCATTATTAATAAGGTCCTAAAATACTGTTATTCTTAATATTTGAAGCATGTCAGATCGGGAACCTGAAAACCTGGAACTCTCTCAAGCTGAATCTCTCGGTGAAGATGGCAATGTGGAAATTGTCAGGCTGGGTAAACGCCGATCCGGTTCGGCTTTATTGTATACAAGTCCCCTTGTACTTATCGTAATGGCTGTTGTTGCTGCTGCGGCTTGGTTGTCATCCGCCGGGATCGATATGGTCTGGGCTTTGGGTACGAGCGGATGGGTGGCACCACCGGGAGCCGTGCTTCTCGGACATGATATAGGCGGGAAATCATTCGATGAAATTAACGATACGATCGAGCGGATCTCCGATGACTTCTCAATCAGCTCTGTCTGGCTTGTGGAATCGTCCTTCATGGAATCCGTCGTCCGGAGTGAATTTACCCTTTCGGTATTCACGGATGAAATTGTCCTGTCGGTTAAACCCGCTGAATTCGGCCTGCTTCTCGACACAAACGCGATGCGAAGGGAAATCGCGTCTCTCAACGAAACCGCCGAAGATCCCTGGAAATTCATCGACCGTATTAAACTTTGGCAGGAACCCCCTTCGATTGATGCCCGGGTTTCGATCGATGAGAATTTAGTCCTTGATTTTCTCGAAAGTGTAAAATCGACCGTCGACTGCGAACCGGTCGATGCCCGGTTAATCCTTGAAGAACATTTGATAAGTCCGGCGCACGATGGGATTTATCTCGACATCGAAGCATCCATTCAAAATATCCCGACTAACCTTTTGGAGATCGCTGAAATTCCCGTTACACTTGTCGTTAACCGCGTTAGCCCGGATATTACTACCGATACTTTCTCGGATATCGATATCGCCAACCCGCTCGCGACTTACACAACCAGGTTTGCGACCTGGAAACGCAACCGGTCCAGGAACATCGCCATGGCCGCTGAGCATTTCAACGGGGTTGTAATTCAGCCGGGTGAGGTTTTAAGCTTCGATGCCATTACCGGCCCAAGAACATATGCCGAGGGTTATCTGGCAGCCCCGATGTACGTCCGTGGACGCGTTGAAATGGAACCTGCCGGAGGCGCGTGCCAGGTATCGACTACGCTTTTTAATTCCGCGTTACTTGCGGGATTGGAAATAGTGACAAGGTATCCTCATTCACGCCCTTGTTCATATGTCCCGTACGGACGCGATGCCACGGTCGCTTATGATAGCGTGGTTGATCTCGAGTTCCGCAACACTCTGGCTCATCCCATCATTCTTCACTCAATTGTTGATTATACAGATGCCGGTACTATCACTTTCGAAATTTTTGGCCATCCTGACGATCGTGTGAATATTGAAATCACCAACGCTTATAGCTGGCTGGGACGTATCGAACCGACATATGTAATCGATGAAACCCTCGAGCCTGGCGAAGAAGTGGTGGATGACGCCGGCACTAACGGGATCTACCAGCGTGCCTGGCGCACCTGGTACGACGATGAGGGAAATGAAATTCGTACTGAACAAATCTCGAATGACCGCATACGTTCAATCAGCGCTTTGATACGCCACAATGGAATCGGTGTTGAGGGCAACCTCGACGAATGGCTGGATTCCGGGAGCGATCGACATCCTGTCAATAAACCGCCACCATCATCGGGTTCACCTCCCGATGATGATTCCGAATCCCCATCCGAAGATGATCCTGAATCTCCTTCTGAACCGGACCCATCCGAACCCCCACCCGGACTTTTCTGATTTCCCACATATCAGTATCGCATATCAGTATCACATATCAGTACCACATATCAGTATCGCATATCAGTACCACATATCAGTATCACATATCAGTACCGCGAACGTCAGTGAGCGGCCTGCCATGTCCACTTCTCCCCTTGAGTCTGATTTCCGTACAGGGGACTGGCTTTGTACAGGGGACTGGTTTTGTACAGGAGACTGGCTTTGTACAGGGGACTGGCTTTGTACAGGGGACTGGCTCACAAATTTGCCGCTAATACATAAGTCCCAATTTCTTCTAATCTACCCGGCAAATTTTTGTGCCTGTCCCCGGTCTCCCATCCCACTATGCCCTGTCAAAATACTGTTTCAACCTTAGCAATATCCTCGGAGCGAATTGACGGATACTTATGCTGCTCGCCGGCCCGCCACCATGGCCTTCTACATTTACCTCGATCTTCGTCTTGTTTCCTTCGCTCATTACCCGGAATTCAGCCGCCAGTTCACCCGCCATGGTCTGCAACCGCGTCACCAGGCCGGATTTTGGCCTTGTATGGTGGATAACAACAATACACGAATGCGTCGACTGACCGACAGTTACCGTCCCATGGGCTTCGGTCTCATCATCGGCCATTTCATTCAGGCCCGGGACATGGAGAGTGTCCCAGAACGTAAGCTGGGTTTTAAAATGAGACAGGACTTCATAAACTTCATCCGGCTCACGATCGATTATTACCGTCGCCTGTGAAAACATCGCCTGTTGCGTCTCGCATTTTTTTTGTTGTTATTTTTTTTATTGTAGGGGCGCTGCTTGCCGCGCCCCGGTTAATTACTAATATTCAATCAATGAATAAATATGCACACCTTGCAGCTTATCCTTCCCGTTCAGGAATCCAAGCTCGACCACGAACCCGAATCCTGCCACTTCGGCTCCGGCTTTCTCCACAAGATTCTTCGCGGCCGCGGCCGTACCACCGGTGGCGAGTAAATCGTCAATAATAAGGATTTTATCATCTGGACCGGCAGCGTCGATATGCATCTCCACACAGTCGGTTCCATATTCCAGTGCGTATTCCTCTTTAAACGTGTCATATGGCAGCTTGCCCGGCTTTCTTATCGGGATAAATCCAACCCCGAACTTCCCCGCCACCGGGCATCCGAAAATGAACCCTCTCGATTCGATCCCCGCGACACCCGTTATTCCCTGGTCGGCAAAATGTTCATAGAGCAGATCAATTGCATGAGTCAATGCGTCGTGATCTTTCAGGAGCGGCGTGATGTCCTTGAAAACGATCCCTTCTTTCGGAAAATCGGGTATGTCTCGAATATATTTAGTCAGGTCCACAGTTTAAGCACCTTGCCTTAATTAATTATTGGATAATGGAAGCTGAATAGTAGAACAAGATCGTTTCCCGGGTCAAGTTGCTATCCACTCGAATAACCCGTATCAGAGCCGCGAACGCGAGTGAGCGGCCTGCCAACTACACTCTATTATTCAGTCCGGGTGCCGTTCTCAAGCGACCCCCAACACGGCCCACTCCGAGTTTGTCATGCGGAGCTTGTGGACGAATGATAATCCCACCGGGTGCCGCCCATACGCGACTGAGGCCAGCCTGCCCTGAGCTTGTCGAAGGGAGCTTGTCGAAGGGAGCTTATGGGTGATTGATATCCACTCGCCCGATTCCATTATCCCCGACCCGCCCGACCGATGGTATAATTAAAACAAAGGGATCGGAATATGATTGATCATCGTACGGGGATTGACGAAATCATTTTATGGAAACCAGCCAGCGGAGGTTCCTTGCTTCACCTAGATACACGCCATCGCTCAGCCTTTAGACGCCACCCGTGGTTAGGTTTTTAGATTTATTAATATAATAGAATTGGAGGGTTATGAAATGTTAAAATTACTATGGAGATTAGTACTTTTGATTACATTACTGTCTACTTCTTGCTTTATATTTATTTCTTGTGACAGGGCTATACTCAATGATAATAATACTAATATAAATACATACCCATTGCAGGCTTCCAGTGATAATCTTTATAATCAATTCAGGAATGCCATACTTGATAGTTACAAGCTTGAATTGTATGAACGTAATCAAGATAATTATACTTGTATTAATCATGATGAAATTGGCTTATTGAATATTTCAAATGATTCATTAATGATATCATCAAGCTATTATTTTGGTAATGAATCATTAACGATTGTATGGCCAGATCAAAATTACGTAACAACAAACCGTTTGGTTTGTGATGAACGGGAAAAATCCGAATTTTGGGAAACATCAATGAGATCTTTATATGAAGATGATTATTTAATCAAAAATACATATTTATCAGATAATTTATCATTTTCAGAATGGCTTCCTGTAAGATTGGTATTTATAACTTATGGAACTTATATCGCCTATATTCGACAGGGTATTAATGAGCGGCATTGGACAGATAATGTTGATTTGGAGTTTATTTTAAATAACATGGAAGAAATGTGGTGCGTCACAATTAAACAATTAGAAGACTATGACTTAGAAATTACATATGAATATGACGCACTTAATAACAATCTTAACTGTAAGTATTATTATGAAGAAGTATTAATATATGAGACAAGCAATTATTTAATGAATAGAAATCTTGAGCTCAATGGAGAAGATAAAATAGAAGGCACAATAATATATTAGAGTACGTGACGTGTGGCGCCCACAGACTGAGCGAAGGCGTGTCTGTGGGTGATATGATCAGCCGGCCCCCCCCCAATCACTAATCCCCGACAATTTCCGACGGCTGTCGTCCCTCTCCAAATTCCACAAGCATCCTCGTCACCTCATCCGGATCATCCTCCCTAACCACCCGGCTCCTGAACACCGACGCCAGCGCGAATCCACGGATATATTTCGCTACATGACGCCTGAATTCCCATATCCCACGCTTGTCATCCCCGTAATGATCCAGTAAATTTTTCTGATGAATAAGTAAAACATCCACCACGTCCTGCCTTGTACGGTCCGGACGCGGTGTCCCATCTTTTAAAAAGTTTTCCATATCACCGATTAACCACGGGTCGCCCATAATCGCCCGCCCGACCATCACTCCCGCGCACCCGGTTTCATCAAACATCCTTTTAGCATCCTCCGGTTTGGAAATATCACCATTTCCGATTACCGGTATCGGAAGCTCTTCGACAAGCCTTTGAATAGCTTCCAGATCGGCTTGCCCCTCGAATTTCTGCTTTGCCGTACGCGCGTGCAGCGTGACCCACAAACACCCCAGATCGGCAGCGCGTCTGCATGCTTCCATCCCCGACTTATCATCCTGTGTGAATCCAATCCGGGTTTTGAGCGAAACCGGAATTTTTACGGCACCCAGAATCGCTTTCAGATTTTCCACAAGCAGGTCCGGGTCTTTTAAGAGTGCGCTCCCCCCGCCCCCCTTATGCACTTTTCTCACACTGCAACCGCAGTTGAAATCGATCGTTTCCGCCCCGCTATCCTCCAGGATTTTCGCGGCGACCCCGTTTATTTCCGGATCGGCACCGAAAATCTGAACATGCCCTTTTTCCTTAACGACTTCCCTGACATAAGCGTCCTTGTTCGGCGATCTCCTGCTGACGACCGCATGCGATGACACAAACGGGATCCAGACATGCCGCGTCCCGTGCATTTTCAAAACCGGACGGTAGGGCGCGTCGGTCCATCCCGCTAATGGCGCCGCGCAGACCGGTTTATCATCCGGATCGACCAGCCGCCCATAAAGATTATCAGACATCTCAATTGCCATTCTTTCAGCTCATCAGGATTATACCGAAAACAGCCTGCTCGTGACGGATACATTCAGCCCAATTTTTTTTATGTTAAAATCACCCATAACCTGAAATCATGAAACTCACCCTTCCAAAATATAAATGGGCTTTCAGAGAATCCGATCCCGACATCAATAGAAAAATTGCGGATGCTCTGCACCGGGAACTTGGACTGTCACCGTTCCTCCTGAGAATCCTTGTTTCGCGCGAGATCGATACCCCTGAAAAAATTCAGCTATTCCTGAATCCCTCTGCATCCGGAATCCTGCCACCGGAAGCGATTCCCAACCTTGAACAGGCAAAAGACCGCCTTGTTAAAGCCTGTAAAAATGCCGAACAGATCCTCGTCCATGGCGATTACGATGTCGATGGTGTTGTCGGCGCGGTAATTCTCCATAAAACACTTAAGGACCTTGGATGCAAATCGCGAATTTTCCTTCCGAAACGCGACGAGGATGGTTTTGGGTTATCCATCAAGGCTGTTGAACTTGCTCAAAATGCCGGTATTGGCCTGATTGTTACCGTCGACTGCGGGATCTCTTCGACTGAGTCGGTCCAGGCAGCCACAGAAGCTGGGATTGAAGTAATTATTACCGATCACCATACGATTCCAGACTCTCCTCCAACCGGAGTGGTCCTCGTCCACCCGGAACTTGATGGTGATTACCCCGGTGGGAAAATTGCAGGGGCGACAGTAGGATTCAAACTGGCACTTGCATTGGTGGAGGCGATGGGCAGGGATCCCCTGGAAACAATGGACCGGTTTCTGCCGATGGTTGCTATCGCGACTGTCGCCGATGTCTGCCCACTGAACGGTGAAAACCGGCACCTTACAAAACTTGGACTTGCCGGGATCCCGTCTACCGAAATCCCGGGTTTGAAAGTACTCTACGAGGGTACTCGCCGCGATGGGAGCGGGGATTTTGTATCCGCGCGCGATGTCGGGTTTGGGATGGCTCCGCTTCTGAACGCCGCGGGTCGAATGGGCGATCCAGTGAATGCGTCGAAATTACTTCTTGCCAAAGATTCTGACAACGCGTGGAGACATTTCAGAACCCTCGAAAATTTGAACCGCCAGCGAAAAAGGACTATATCCCAGGTTGTCAGGCGGCTTATGCAGCTTCCGGAGGTGGCCTGGACAAAAATGGACGCGGGGGTCCTCGCGGTTATGGATTCGGACTGCACTGCCGGACTCGCCGGACTCGCGGCGATGCGGCTTGCCGAGCAAACCGGGCGGCCAACCTGCGTACTTGCGCCTTCCGGCACCGGCGATGAACTGGTTTATCGTGGAAGTATGCGGACTTCCGGAGGGGAGAACCTGATCGAACTTATGCAGCCGGTAACCCAAATTGCCGATCGCCTTGGCGGGCACCCGGGAGCGATCGGACTCACGGTCATGCCGGGTAACCTGAAACAGTTTATTAAGGCTTGTGCTGAAATTGAATGGTCTCCATCCCCAAAATCGAAAACCCTCGATTTCGCCCTTGAATCGCCCTTAACCAGCCCGGAAGAAATCCTTGAGCTAGATGCCCTCCGCCCATGGGGTATGGGGAACCCGGAACCGGAATTTGCCTTCGGACCCGTGAAGATCGAAAAAACACGGGCAGTGGGCAAAGAACTCGAACATATGCAGTTCAGGTTTGTTTCAAACGATGGCAATATCGTAAAAGGGATAGGGTTCTCGATGGCGCAGTACTTCGAGGGCGGTAAAATAAGAGGCCAGCGATTTTTGACAGCCGGGCATTTCATGATTAATAGCTGGATGGGCAACGAGTCGGTGGAGTTCCAGGTTTCGGACATTGATTATGTAAAATAGACCATAATTCAGTGCATTTTGTCCCCCCCCTAAAAAAAGCCTTTAATGAGCCATTGTCTGTTTATTAACCGGGTGCCGACGACAAGCGGAGCGAAAGCGTAGCTTGTCGGCGTTCCCCCTCATTTCCCATTTCCATCCCCCCGCGTGGCATCCATAACCGCGTGGCGGCGACACGCTAAGATCGGGGACATCTCTTTTCGCCCATCGAAAAGCAGGTGTCCCCATCAATGCTATTTATGTCCACCCAAACCGCGTGGCGGCGACATGCTGAGTGAGACATCTCCATCCCCCAAGCCTCGAAATCCTCCGTGTCGAACGTGCTTGTCGCCGATTATCAATTCTAAATATGTCCAATCAATTTTTTTATCAACATGTGATATAATATATACACTGGGCGATCATTGGATATAAATCTATGCTGGAGGTCTGACATGGCATTCGGTGCTGAAGCTGACAGTCTTATGAGACGAGCACGGATCAAGGTCAGGGAGATGTTAAACCGTGTTGACCGTGGTGAGGTCGACCACATGGTTCCCGACGCGTACAACGTCATGTTTATGGCTGCCAAAGCTGCCTTGATGAAACGCGGGTTCGAGGTGGCCAGTCACCGTACCGTCGTTGCTACTTTCAGACGGGAATTCGTTAACAAACGCCTGATCCCTCAGGAATTTGCGGAGTACCTGATAAAAATTCAAAAGTACTGGGAGGCTGAGGGCACCCCGGACGCCGAGCAGGTCGATCATGCCCGCGCGGAACGTATCGTGGAAGCGACTCACAAGATCGTCGAAGCCCTTGCCGAAACTATGAAAACCCGCTCCGACGAACCATTCCGAATTCGTTGATTTCCTCGTTTTATTCGCCAGTTATGTTCTTGATTAAAGTTCCCCTGCAAAAAGTGGGGATTTTTTTTATTTCAATCTCACCACAGCCTGATGGTAACCAGATCCATAAATCCACGAGCCATGTAGATGCGATTATCCCTGACCACAAACTCAGGACCTCCATAAATTGTTGGTGTATCGGTTTGATATTTGGGCATAAATACCCGTGCCGTATACTCCGGATAATCCGGGTATGTAGGGGCAAAATCAAGCCAATTGTAAATTATCATTTGTCCCCATAAGCCATCCATTGGAGGAATATCAGACATCAGGCCATACTGCCGGAAATAGTAAGGCCCATCTATTGCGATCCTGGCGGCGTGATTTTCATATGGACCCATTTTTTTAGCTTCGAAATCCTGCCATAATCCAATGGGATATATCCATGGGCCGTAGTCATAATAGGGTATAGCTTGCGCACCGTCGACAAGAAAAGGCCATTTGGCGTTGATCCAGCCTATCGGCAAAGGAAGGTCAGTACGGCTTGCATCCTCGAACGGCCAATCGCTTGTCAGGTCGTACTTAACAATTGAATGATTTGTACGTGTCCAGAGCGCGTTTCCTTCGAAATTGACGTCCCAGACCTGACCATCATTGTTGTCCATTGGAGTTAACTTCCCCATGTACGAGGGATAGAATGGATCGGTAAGTTCATATACTTCAGCTCCAGTGGACGTTCCGATCGCAAGATAATGATCATCGCAGTCTATCTCGGTAGCGTCAGGATGAGAGAGAATTACCGTTTCGATGGGGCTTTCAGTATTAGTAAGGTCACAGACGACAACTCCTACACCTTCACTTAATGTGTATGCCACAAGTCCGGATGGTGATTTATGAAGCTTTACAAACATATTAGGACCTGAACCAGCATCCATTCGGCTGAGGACGGTTGGAAATTCCGGAAGCGTTGAAACATCCGCGATAAGTAACCCCATGCTCCCTTCAGCTATTACTGCGATGTCATCAACTACATCGACCGAGTGCACCATGCCCTCAAACTCATAATCAATCTGACCTAAAACAATTTCCGGGTTATCAGGATCGCGAAACCAGATTCCACCCTCATGCGGCAATGAGGGCATCATATATTCACCGTAGCCTGTTATGAGGAGGTTGGAAGGCATATCTTTTACCATTGGGATAAATTCTTTTCCCCAATAAGTCCCTAGAAGTTCGGGTACCATTGGATCAGTAAAATCGATTACAGCCATTCCATAATCATAATTCGTGTTCATAATATTGTAATATCTTCTGTTGCCTCCTCGTGATCCTGCAACAATGTAAACATCAAAAGGAAGAATCTCAATCGGTCCGATCTCTGTCCATTCATTTTGATCATATACCCATTGCTTTAAGGGTTGGTTCTCACCTGGATATTCTGAGTAATAAAGAACATTACCTATTGTAAATGCATTCCAACAATAATCATTAAAGCCAATTATTAACTTTGGTAGATCGCCGATTGTTGAGGGTCGAGAATAAACAGTTAAACTATGCACATCACCTAACACGATCCAATCATCGGTTAAATCATAACATCTATAGAAGTCACCAGGTCCGAAAATATCGGTGTAAGTTGGATTATTAAGGTCACTTAAATCAAGAATTGCTGCATAACTACCAAACTCGTCACCCGTACGCATAACTACCATGTGATTGAACACTCCCAGCCATCTAGGAGAAATGTCATTATTTACCCCAGGTACTGGAGGTACAATGTAATCAGGCGAGTTAATGTCCGGGATTGGGTTTTCATCCAAATTATAGACTCTGGTTTGCCGTTCAGCAGGTGGATACTCTCCATTCCATAAGGCAAAACCTGACCCAACTGCCCAGGGTTCTTGACCAGGACTTGGAACAGGAGCCAAACCGAGTATCAATTCACGTGGTGTCCCTAATGGCATTGGGTTCGATGGGTCAGAGATATCAAATGCCAACCAACCTTCATCATGGAAATTTGCCCAGAAAATGTTGTCTATAAAATAGTTTTCTAAAGTAGACACTGGCGGAAAATTTGGCCATAGATTCCAGACAACCTCCAATTGCGGATTTGTAATAATCCCTGACTCCTCAACCGTTACATCAAAATAACTGGAAACTTTCTTTTCACTGACTGAATCGGTTACATCCACCCGCAATGGATACGTTCCGGGTCCAGCATTGGCTTGATTCTGAATAACAACCTGCCAGTCATATTTATCGATCTTTGTCATTTCAACAATGCCCATTCCCAGCGCACCTGTATCCATAGTTACATAGGCAATATCATACTGATGGTCGTATACGCGGACATAGAACTTTAATTCACCACCAACCGTGTAGAGTGCCCCTTCCTGTTCATCCCACGTGTTAGTGATGAAATAAGGTTCTGTCGGCTTGCCCGGCCAGAATATTTCTATTACGAACTGAAATTGCAGGGACTCACCCTGGCCGGTAGGTAAATGCAGCGCCCATGACCTTGTTATTTCGTCAAATGGATTTATCCATGAGTTATAAGTTGGAGCAAGGACAGTTTTGTAAGTAAATGACCGGGCTGGATCCAGATCAGGACCAACTCCGTCATAGTACCAGTCAAGGTATAAATCCACATCCTCAAGCATGAATGAATCATTCGGAAATAAGAAAACCGCTCTCAAAGCATAGAAAGTGATGTCTGCAGGATTCTTGATTGTTGTTTCAAATTCAAGAATTCCTGTAACAGGATCCCAATTTGTCACTGAGACTGAGAAACAATCCGGGCAAGCGGGTGAGAGCAGAAAATCCGTAATATCCAACCATGTGTCGGCATTTCGCTCATATACCAGTGTTTCCGTTTCGGGATCGAATGTAAAATCAAACGCTCCAACCGGATGCCATTCTCCGTCCATTGACGAACTTCGGTCATCAGAATGAGTTTCAGGAGTCAGGCTCTCTTCAGGTAAATTATCACCATTCTCACCAGATATCCCTGATTCACTTGGCTCAGGAACAACAGTATTCCCACCCTTCTGACATCCTTGGCAAAGGGTCAATAATAGAATTAATGCCAGCGGGAATTTAACCAATGAATTTTGTAAAGTCGCAGTCATTTCAATATCTATATTATACCTTACATCTACAAACCCGAGGGTATCAGCAGAATCCTGTATGAACGTGTGAATCCCGGTCCATCCGAAAATCCACGCCCGCGATCCCACTTATCAATATTAATACTTTCCCATCCCCCCTTTAAAAAGTACAATGGTTGTACTCTACCGGAGGCATGTTTATGAGATCTATTTCTGGAACCGCTTTAATCTTAATTCTTAACTTCCTGATTTTACCGGCCTTCCCATACCATTCCGCCGCGCAGGACACCAGTACCGATTCGTCTGATAATCCCGTAGATGAAACTGAAGAACGATTTGAGATGTCCCGCGAGGAACTCGATGCCCTGCTCATAAGGGTCGACAGGTTTTTCATAGACCAGGACATGGCCAATCTTACCGTGGATGTCGATATCTACCGCGACCCGTCAAACCGTCTCAACGAACGGAACATTCGCGAGGGCGATCCGAGCCGTATCGCGGGACTCACCACCATTGTCAGCCATTTCGCCTACACATGGCCCGGTTTTTACGAATTGAAAGTTATGGGTCATCTGCTGGCGGGTTCAGAATTGCCCGCCGATGCCTCTTTTTTCTCTCAACTCCTTCCCATGCCTGGAGCTCCTGTTTATTCCGAAGAAACACAGGAACGATTTTTCATCCGGTTTGAAGCGTTGGATGAAATCGATGGCGAGCCTGTATACCGGGTAAGGTATTCGGCCAACGACCGTGACATCGAATTTTTCAACTATATCGTCTACTACATCAGCGTCGAACGTGAAGTGATCCTGAGGGTGGAGACCACGTTCGAAACCCCCTGGTATGAAGGGACCGGCAACGGGGATTTCTACTACGATGACTGGCTTGGGAAATATATCCCGATCTACGCCCATGGGAGCGTCCTGTTTTACCCGAACCGTCGAACGAATGTATGGGGACGCTGGTACCGCTGGGATTGGGACGAGCCGGAAGATATAATGCCTGCCGGAGAGCTTCCAACCGATGATTATATTCTGGTCGAACCTGCCGATGATATCGGGATTAACGAATGATTCTGTCGTTTTCGTCTTGACAGCCATATGAAGCGGTGTTAAACCATCTTGTCTTAAGCGATGTTAAATCATGCCTGTAGCTGTGCTGACAGAATTATTGAAAGCGAAACTCGATGACCCGACTCACCCGGCGGTTTCGGAATGGAAGAGAAACCACCCGGATGGAAAAGCGATCGGGTGTTTTCCTATTTATATCCCGACCGACATGATCCATGCCGCCGGTATGCTGCCCGTGCAGATCGCGGGGGCAATGGGACAGCTTAAACTCGATGGCGCGGACGCTTATCTCCAGAGTTTCGTATGCTCGGTCGGTCGAAGTACACTGGAACTCAAACTCGATGGCTACCTCGATAACCTTGATGCGTTTATCATTCCGTCGGTTTGTGAGGTCTCCAGAGGATTGAGCGGGGTGATGCGGCGTATCGATCCCGAGAAGCCGGTAATCTATTTAAATTACCCGCAGAATCTGAATTCAAAATTTTCTTTCGATTACCTTGTCGGCGAACTCACAAGGGTAAAATCCGAACTTGAAAAAATCTCAGGATCGCCGATCGCCGATGAAGCGTTGCTGAACTCTTTCGAGATTTACAATCAACGGGCGGCACTTCTTGCCAAACTCGATCAATACAGGTCGGACCATCCGGAAAAACTGAAAACGAGCGAGTTTTACGTTCTCAGGCTCGCTGGCATGACTGTCACGTGCGAGGAACACATTGCCGTCCTTAAAGAGGCCCTTAAGGCTCTTGAGGATACAGCGCCGCGCGAGACGCCAAAATTAAGAATGGTTTTTTTTGGGGCATTTTGCGAACGGCCCCCGGTTGCTATGCTTGAGGCTATCGAGGCGGAAGGTATCGCTATCGTTTCGGATGATATTCTCCTCGGCCAGCGTTGGTGGACTGAACCGCTCCCGACATCGGGAAATCCGATCGAAATCCTTGCCGACCATTACCTGAAACATACTGTCCGAAATCCCGTTGTTTACCATGCTGACGCCGGGGTGTGCACGAACCTTCTGTCGGTAATTGATGAAAGGAAAGCGGATAGCCTCATTCTCTCTTCTGCCAAAACCTGCCATCCCGCTCTTCACGATATTCATCAAATTTTCAAATCGTGCGAAAAACACGGTATCCCCTATGTCAGGATCGAGTTTGAGGAAGACCAGCGGGTGTTCGAGTCTATAATTGTCCAGATTGAAGCTCTTCAGGAAGCCAGGGAACGCCTGCCGTTCGCCGGTACCTATCAGAATAATTCGGGTATATGCAATGAATAAAATCGCGATGGAAGATAAGGCCAGGACAGCCTCGAGGGAACTCGTTCAGCGCCATTACCTCGAACTCGATGCCAGCGTGTCCGGTGATCGTAAGGTGGTCTATCTTTTCACGTCCGGCCTCATTTCCGAATTATTCCGTTCGTTCGATTTCATTGTCACTTATCCCGAAATGAACGCTATCCACAGTTCGCGCCGAAATATTTCCATCGATCTTATCCATGATGGCGAGGAACTCGGGTTTACATCGCATGTCTGCGATTATGTCAAATGCGATCTCGGCCTCATGGCTGGTCCTCGAAAGGGACAGACTCCTTTTGGGAAAATCCCGCCACCCGATTTGATCGTTATCACACATGGCGGCTGCTCCACTTATATTAAATGGGCCGAAGCGCTCGCTGGGGAGTTCCGGTGCCCGGTCAGGATCGTTGATGTTCCTTTCGTGCGGGAAGACCGGCAGACCGATTTCGACCACGTTTATGTGCGCGGCCAGATCGAAGAACTGATCCCGGTCTGCGAGGAACTCAGCGGCCGGAAATTCGATCTGGACAAACTGAAAGAGATATTAAAACTCACTTCCGAAACCATCGAGCTCTGGAAGAAGCTCCAGGAGTACGGAAAGCTCAAACCGTCACCGTTCGATACTTATTTCGAAGGCGTTACATACATGGCCCCAATGACCCTCTGGAGAGGAACGTTTGAAGCCCGGGATTATTACAAAAACGCGCACGATTTCATCTGCCAAAGGATCAAGACCGGTTATACGCCTTATGGAAAAGAAGATTTCAGGCTCCTGTTCGAGGGTGCTCCGCCATGGCCCAGAATCCGTGAATTCCAGCAGATGTTCAGCAATTGGCACGCTGTAGGGGTGACAAATACATACGTAAGAACCGTCTGCGCGGCTTTGGATCTTCAATTCGGACCCGACAAACCCTTTGACTTTCTTGCCTCACTTGCCTCACAGAGCTACTACAACTGGAACCTTGGTAAACGGCGAAGGTTTATGCTGGATCTCGCAAGGGATTATGAGATCGATGGAATCGTAATTCACTCGGTAAAGAGCTGCAGGCCGTTTTCTATCGGGCAGCTCGATATGAGAAATTACTTCGCCCGCGAAGCCGATATCCCCACCCTGTATCTCGACAGTGATATCGCCGATCCGAGGTATTTCTCTTCGGCCCAGATGCAAAACAGGATCGACACATTTTTCGAAGCCTTAACACATAGAAAAGAACGGCGGTCCAAAGGGGATTTTAAAACATAAGCGATGCTTTCATGCGGCATAGATATCGGAACCGCACAGACCAAGTGCGTCATTATCGACGGGAACAAGATCGTCCAGGGCCGGGGTATTGTCCATTCCGGCGCGAATCTCGCACGTGCCTCGCGTCATGCCCTCAAGGAAGCGTTGAAGGAAGCCGACTGCGAGGAATATGACCTCACGATTGTCACCGGCACCGGCTACGGGAGAGCCGCGATACCGCTCAGCCATAAAAGCGCCACCGAGACATCGTGCCATGCAATCGGTTCGATCTACCGTTATCCCGGTTCACGCACGATCCTCGATATGGGTGGACAGGACATGTCCGCGATACGAATCGATGAGACCGGCGCGGTTCTCGATTTCGCGATGAATGACAAGTGTTCGGCGGGAAGCGGCAGGTTTCTCGAAGCGCTGCCCGACATTGTCGGCATGCCGTTTGAGGAAATCCGTATTATTGAGCTTGAGAAAACAGAACCCCTTAGAATTACAAACGCATGTTCGGTTTTTGCCGAACAGGAAATCATAAATTATTTCGAGCACGGCGAGATCGTTGAAAATATCCTTGGTGGGGTTTTTATCTCGCTTGCGCGGCGCGGTGCGAGCCTTTTGCACCGTGTTGGTATCCAGGATGAAGTCACTTTCACTGGCGGGGTAAGCCAGGTAAAAGGAATTGCCAGAGCCCTTTCAGATCTTATTGAACATGACGTGAACGCCGGGATCGACGGTGTCTATATTGGTGCCCTTGGGGCTGCGATCCTGGGGTTGAGCGGAAGTCATAACTGGTGATGAGCGAATCAAGGAAATATTCCTGCGGGATCGATATTGGATCCAGGTCGACCAAGGTGGTTATCCTTGGCGATAACAACTGCGTGCTCGGACGCGGCCACCATCTCACCACCGGCAAACCACTGGTTGCCGCATCTGAAGCGTTAAGGGAAGCCATGCTCGTCGCTCGCTGCAAGCCTGATGATTTAACTTTGGCAGCAACCGGGTATGGCCGTAAGCTGGTACCGGATGTAAAGCTCCATTACACATCCGTAACTTGTCATGCCGCGGGTGCTTTCATGACGTTTCCTGAAACGAGGAACGTTCTCGATATCGGTGCGCTGAGATCGACTGCCATACGCCTTAATGAAGACGGAAGGGTCCATCGTTTTCGGCTGAACGGCCGCTGCGGCGCGGGTGTCGGCCGATCACTCGAACGCATGGCGGACACGATCGAAATCCCTCTCGAGGAAATCGGGCAGCTTGCGCTCTTCTCAAAAAATCCGCAGCCCATTCCCAGCATTTGCTCTGTCCTGGCTGAGACTGAAATTTTAAATCACATTACACACGATGTGCATCCGCCTGATATTATCCGTGGCGTCTGCGAAGCTTTGGCCGAAAGGCTCGCCACATTATTGAAGGGAATTTGGGTTCCCGATGGTGAAACCACTCTGACAGGAGGGGTCGCCAAGAACGCCGGTATGGTTTACGCACTCGAAGACGCTCTGAAGACAAACATCAACATCCACCATGATTCCGAATTCATGGGCGCGATCGGCGCCGCTCTCCTCGCAGGAGAATCTCTCGAAAGGGAATCTCTCGACAGAAAAAATTAATTTTCCCCGGGCTACTTGCTTAAAATTTCTCCGTGTCGAACGCTAATACAGGGGACATCTCTTTTCGCTCGTCGAAAAGCAGGTGTCCCCGATCTTCAAAAATTCCAGGTGCCGCTCACAAGCGTTGTATCAGGTAGAGTTAACGTTCAATTTAAAAAATTTCTAAAAGAGATTTAAATGAGTTGACTCCACGCTAAGCTTGTGGGTGATGTCGATTGAAACCGTGGATCACACTAAACGCGTGGCGTCGACACGCTGAGTGAGACATCTCAAATCCGCAAGCTTAAAAATTCTCCGTGTCGAACGTGCTTGTCGACGTATATTATTGAAATATTTCACTCACCGATGCCCAACACTCGGAGGCTGTTTCCTATGACCAGCAAAGCTGCTCCCGGGTGTAGAATCGCGGCGAGAATCGGGGAGATATATCCTGTAATCGCCAGGATAAGAAGCACCCCGGCGAATCCGACGCTCATATAAACATTCATACGAATTATCGCACGTACTTCCCTCGACAGCCTGATAAGAAACGGTAGCAGCATTAGGTCGTTCGTCATAAGGGCGATATCGGCCGATTTCAACGCCACCTCGCTGCCCATCGCGCCCATCGCTACTCCCACATCGGACTTGCTTAATGCCAGCGCGTCATTGACCCCGTCGCCGACATAAATAACGCCCAACCCATCTTCACTTTTGCCGTAATCACGCTCGACCATTCGCATTTCCTCATCCACAATTTCAGCTTTACCCTCGGGAAGACTACCTGCTTCGATCCTGTCGAAATCAAAATCGGTTGCTATTTCATTCGCGACTTCCGCACGATCGCCCGTCAATAAAACAAGTCTTTCCGCGCCCAGGTTCCGCATCATCGTGAGTGTTTCTTTGACTTCGGGACGCAGTTGATCTGAAAGTAGTACCACCCCTGTGAGCTTACGGTCAATACTGACGAAACTTGATGGTCCCGGATGCGATTCGGCTTTACCTTTGATCGCGTCATGAGAAACGCCTGAATCCTCAACCCAGTCGAGACGACCCAATCTGTATTCCCGCCCATTAAATTCAACCTTGATACCCCGGCCGGTAAGCTCGGTCGATTCAACATGTTCCGATTTCCCCCCGGCTTTTGCGATTGCCCGTGCGATAGGATGATTACTGCCCGATGCTGCGATTACCGCGGCTTTTTTTAAATCGTCCACGCTGGTACCTTCAACCGGAACAAATTTGCCCACTTCCGGTTCGCCCAGTGTAATTGTGCCCGTTTTATCGAGGATTAAAGTCCTTATGCGGCTTGCGCGTTCGAGAAATGCGCCGCCTTTCACTAAAATTCCTTTTTTTACCGCAACCGCAAGAGCGGGGATCATTACAGCGGGACTGCTTAAAATAAGCGCACAGGGACAGGCGATAACCAGTACCGCGATCGCACGGCTTGTCTCCCGTGTCAAAACAAATGTCGCCGCGGCTACAAGAATGGCGATTGGAAGCAGTACGCTTGTATATTGTTCCAGAAGCCGTACGATTGGCGGACGGGCGGATTCAGCTTCCCGGAGAGCCTTGATGACCTGCCCGAGCGAAGTATCGGATCGAACTGCTTCGACATCCATCTCGATTCGTCCGGTAAGGTTTATCATTCCATGATAGATTTTCTCTCCCGGTCCCGCGTCAATCGGGATGAATTCTCCCGTCAGGTGTGCCGGATCGATCGCCGAGTGGCCCGAAACCACCAACCCATCCGCGGGTACGACTTCTCCCGGGAAAATTACCACCCTGTCTTTCGGCTGTAACTCATCCGAAGGAAGGTCTGTTTTAACGCCATCCACAAGTTTATGAGCGGTACGGGCACTTAGTTTTATCAGATTCTCTATGGCGGCGCCGGCATGGTGAATCCCGCGCTCTTCCGCGAGATGTCCAAGGTCGAGAGCCAGCGCGACAATTACGGCCACGGTAAATTCACCCTGCACCATCGCGGCAAGCACCGCCAGTGATGCTAACTGGTCGGTTGCTCCTCCTCCATATTTAAAGAACAACCCTTTCAATCCACGCCGGAATAATGGTATGCCTGCGACCAGCGCCGCTACAAATGCCAGCACCGCGGATACCACTTCACCCCCGGAGACATAATCGAGCTCGAGTGAAAGCTGCGAAGGCCGTCCAATCAAATAACTCGCGACCAGCAGTCCTACCGCCACTATCGCGCGCCACAGTGTGCTTTCCCAGCCATACGAATGTGCCCTGGGATCGTCATACTGACCGCAATACATGTTATGGTCATCGTCCCCGGCCACTTCAGGATCCTGCCCGTTTTCATTTGTATTTATAGCACTGGTACTCATTCGTTGTTCTTTATGACGGCGGAATTAACAATCTCCCGGATACCGGGTCTCCCGGAACCACGTACCGGTTTCCAACCTGTATGTAAGCCAGTGTCAGGTATTCAAGCAGTAACCGCTGTTTCACAACATCCGGATTCAGCCTGTATTCTTCAAGTATTTCAAGGAAACTATTCGCCTCGCCATTTGCGGTTGCAAGGGTGCCAACGCTGTAGGTCTCGGCTGCATTTATGATCCGGTTTGCCTCCGCGCGTGCGGCGGGAATCTGCTGCGCCTTATATGCTTCCGCGTTACGAATGGCGGTTTCCTTGCCGATATACGCGTTCTGCACATCCTGGAAGTCGGGGAGGATGCTTCTTGGGGGTATCAACTCGGTTATCTCAATTGACAGGATGGTCGAGCCCGCATTTATCGAATCGAGCCTTGCCTGCGCGCGGGATTTAACGTTAAAAACCAGTTCCGCCTTTCTTTCCGTAAGAAGATCGTCGACCCGCATCTCGCCGATTACATGGACGAGTTCAGCGGCTACCGCGTCCAGCAGCAATCTGTCAGGATCCTTATTGGACAATACCCATGCCACCGGATCGGCGATATTGTACTTTACCGCAATTTTCGGCAGCACTACGTTGTAATCCCCGGTAATGCAGTAGCCCTGTTCAAACGGATGGAATGTTGTTGCGGTTTGGCAGACATCCTCTGAATGCCAGAATGCGTCTATCACCATCTCGCGATTCTGCATTACCGGTACACGAATGACCTCATCTATTGGATATGGAAACGAGATCATCAGGCCGGGCTTATTCACAGCCGATGGGCCATCCGGTAAACGCCCCAGTCTCAAAAGCACCCCGACTTCTCCAGGCTGAATTATCCTTACGCCGGATAACAAAAAGAGGATAAGTAATATTATTCCAATGACCCGTATGATCTTCACTAGATCAAACCTCGAATGGGGAGGCGACGGCTTTGTGTCCCTCAAAAACAGCGATTCGGTATTTTTAAACTGGTTTGTCATTTCTTCTATTCATCGAGCAGATCGAAAGGTGCCGCTTCGGTATCGACAATTAAAGTGGTGTTCTCTCCCAGGATCACCCCGAGAGCTTCGAGCGATCTTAGGAATTCGTAAAATTCCGGATCCTGGGAGTGTGCGTACGCGTAAATACTCGCGGCTTCCGCATCCGCCTCCGCTTTTATCATTGCCGCGTTTTCCTGGGCTTCCGCAAGTATTTGGGCCGCTTCGAGGTCGGCAGCCGACTTTATCGCCGCCGCTTCTTCTTCGCCTTCCGCACGGAAGCGCTGCGCGTGCTGCCTGCGTTCGGCACGCATCTGATCGAAAACACTCGTCAGATTGTCTTTGGGAAGGGCAAGTCGAAGAATCGCAACATCGCTTATGTGCACACCATACTGGTCCTGGGCCTCTGTCTGTACCATTGCAAGGATTTCCGCTTCAATTTGAGCCATCTTGATATCTTCTATTTCCGTCGAAACCAGGTTCGACAGATTATAGTTGCCCATCACGGCGTTCTTGGCGTCGGTTATTAATTTATCAAGCCGGATTTCCGCCGTTTCCAGGACGCGTACTGATTCCAGGAACTTCAACGGATTCGATATATTCCAGGTCGCGTAATTTAACAGGATGACGTTGCGCTGATCGCCGGTAAGGGTCTCGGTAAATGATGATTCCATGACACGTATGCGATTATCGAAGCGGTAGATTTTTCCAATCGGCCATGGGTACCTGAAATGAAGCCCCGCTTCGGTTTCTGTATGTATGCATTTTCCCAACCGCGTTACCACTGCTACGCTCCCTTCCCTGAGTTGGTACATACAGGCACTGAGAAGCAGGATTAATACCACTATTATGCCTGTTGTTATTCGTATTCCTCTGTTCATAATGTATACCTCATCCATTTACCGGAGATCGAACCACAATCCCCTGTCATCGTCGGCACCTTCCGAATCGATAAAATCGGTATTGACTATATAAAGGCGTTGACCGGGCAATCCCTTTTCAAGGACCTCCAGCCGTTCCCGGAACCTGTATATAAATGGCGCCCGGTTATACGGTCCCAGCAGCTTTATAAACCCGGCCGCTTCACCCCTTGCGATGGCTACACGAGTGGCATCGTAGCCCTCGGCTTCATCGAGCACGGTCTGTGCATCGGCCCGCGCGGACGGGATAAGTTCATCCCTGTATGTGCTCGCCTGGATCGCGAGTGTGTCATGAAGTACCTGCGCGCTTACAACAGCCTGGTAAGCCGATGCGACTTCATACGGCGGGTGAATTGCGATGATCGAAACCTGCGCGATTTCAATCCCGAGTTTCTCATTATCGACTACTGCCTGGATGTCCGTTTTCACTGATGTCGCCAGCTCACTTCTGTCGCGGGTAAGAAGGTTGTCGCTGTTCGTCGAGTTCGTTCGAAGCATTACCGCCCTGTATGAAAGCGAGCGCAGCAGTTCCTCCTGGTTCTGGCACGTGTAGGCGTATTCAAGGACGTCCTTGATCCGCCATGTCACCTCAATATCCACCGAAACAACCTCTCGGCCCGACGCTGTCAGAAAAAGGAATTGCTCGATCCCATGGGGTTCAGCCCAGATCAGGTCCATTCTCGACAAATCCGTGTCCGCTTCAAAACCTACCGAAAAAACCTGGTTATATTTCGACGGAAATCTCATTACACGGTCGATTGGCCATGGGAACCCGAGATGCAGGCCCGGTTCTAAAACTTCCCCAGTGTTTTTTCCAAATCGTTCCCGTATACCCTGTTCGCTGATTCCTATCTGGGTCAGGGATGTCGACAGCCATACGATTAAACCGATGCCGATCACTACTCTCGGGAGGGAATTTTTAAAGAAATCCCCCAGCCAGGTCCAGGCCGCCGGCTGTACAGGTGTTTTTTTATCCCCGGTCCCTGCTTTTTTAATTGCGGCAAAATCGGATACAAAGCTCCCGAAAGTCAATGGCAGCGGCGCCGGGTGCAGAGTTTGAGAACGTCTCAGAAGTAACGCGGCAAATGATTTTATAAGCACCTCAAGTGACGCTATTATCACCAGAACACCGGCGATTTTTGAAAACCATGTCAGTAAAGCAACCGGTGATTCAGGGTCGCTGACCGTGATTCCTGTGAAAGACGGCAGTATCAACCACAATGCAACTGCTGTAAATTTCCCCCATGTGGATATAACCCGGCTTTTTATTTCATCATTTTCGGGCATGGTGGTTACAATAATACGTGGGCTCAAAAACCATAGAGCAACCCCAAGTAACATGACTACTGCCATAGTGCTGTACGACCATACCGCCTTATCGGGATTCGGTTCAATCGTTACAAGCAGGGCCCAGGCAGTAAGAAGAACAATTAAAAAACTCCAGGCGAGGAGCATTACCGGGCGTTGCCAGGTTTCGGACTTTTCCTGCTCATCCAGGATTTCCTTCGTGTCCTTACCTTCGGATTCCGCCGCTTCCAGTGTGCGGAGAATATCAAGCGACCAGCTCAGGTCCGCGATTATCAAAGAGAAAAGACCAAGCGCAAAAGTGCAGAATACCGCACCGGGCAACCCCTGCAATAAACCAATGACCCCCAGAATAATCGCGCATAGCACGGTTCCGACTATGAAAACTTCAGAAAGTATTCGAAATCCTGTTTGTGTAACCGTTGGCTTCATTTCATTTGTCCACCGATAAAGCCACTTAACTTTTAGACCGTACGGCGGATTTGGATATTAAGGATGCTCTTGCTCCAGCGACCATGGATATTAGCAGGCAGACAGTAAATATGAGAGCCTGTACTAAGATTATAGATGCCCCGCTTGGTAAGTCAAACTGGAACGAACACATCAAGCCGATTATCACCGTTACAACCCCGATCACCACTGAAACAACTGTCATTCCCAGAAACCGTCGACTGACCAGCCTTGCCGACGCGGCTGGGATTACCAGGAATGCGCTTATCAGAACGATTCCAACGATTTTTGCTGAAACCACGATCGTCAGGGCGATTAGTACCGATAAGAGGTAATCGTCGAATTTAACCGGGATCCGATCCGCCAGTGCGGCCTCGCGGTCAATTGTCGCATACGCCCATCGACCCCACAACCTGAGGGTTATCAGAATCAGCAAAAGAATAAATACCGATGCCACTATGTCCGTTTCCGTTACCGCAAGTATCGATCCGAACAGGTAATGAAATGCATCGGTCGTGTATGTCTGTATCCTTGAGATAAATACTATGCCGAGTGCCATCGAAAGTGCGAAGAAAATCCCGATTACGGTATCCGGCGCCAATCCTGTCCGGTCCCTGACATATGTAATCAACACCGCAACCAGTACCGTGAATGGCACAGCCACCCAGAGCGGTTCCTGGTTCAAAAGCAGGGCCAGCGCGACACCGCCAAACGTCGCGTGCGCAAGACCATTACCCAGGAATGACATTCCCCTTTGCACCACGAACACACCGTAATAGCTGGCGGCTACCGCGGTCAGGAGTCCGGCAATTAACGCCCGTTGCATGAAACCGTATTGCAATGCTTCAAACATCCGATGCTCCATCGCAGGGCAGGTCATGGGCATGCCCTACATGGCCGAATGCCGCGCGCAGATGTTTATCGTTTAACGCTTCGGATGGTGGACCCTCTGCGATCAGCTTGTGATTTAATAATAACACCTGGTTGGCGTGATGCTTGGCGGTAAGCCAGTCATGCGTCACCATCAATACGGTTGTATCGGCCCGTTCGAGGTGTTCATCGAGAATACTGTACATATAATCCTCACCGACTGCGTCTATTCCTGTCGCCGGTTCGTCTAAAAGGAGAATTTTAGGTTTCCTGACTAAAGCCCGGGCAAGGTAAACCCTTTGGATTTCCCCGCCCGATAACTGCCCGAGTGGTTTATGGTTAAGATGCTCCGCCCCAACCTTCGCAAGTACCTCGCTGACACTCTCATGGTCTTTCTTTGTGAGAATCCCGGGCCACCTGCGATGTATGCCGCTGGTGACGAGATCGCATGTCACTGCGGGGAAATTCCGATCGACCGTCTTTAGCTGGGGAACGTAACCTATCCACTCGGGGGGAATCATCTTCAATTCTTTATCAAAAATTTTAATCCTGCCCGACTCCAATGGCACAAGCCCGAGTATCGCCCTGAGAAGCGTCGACTTCCCCGACCCATTCGGGCCAATAATCGCGACGAAATCGCCGGTCTGAATATTGACACTGATATCCCTGAGAGCCAGGAAATCTCCCAGCCTGACCGAGACATTCGCTATTTCAATTACGTTTACCATTAGATATGTGAAAAGAATAAAACCAAAAATGTTAAGAACCAAATGCGTCCTGGAATACCTGGGTATTATAGAGTATCAGGTCTTCATACGTGCGTCTTCCCTCGCCGCCGCCTAGCGGATCGACTATGTAAAGCGGCAAACCGGTTTCTTCCGATAATGTCTCTCCCGCCGATCCCGGAAGCTGTGGTTCTATAAAAATTGCTTTTACATTGTATTGATCGATCTTCTCGATTAGTTCAACCAGGTATCTTGGTGTGGGTTCCCTCCCCGCAAAAAGTTCGATTGTTCCGGCCAGGATCAGGTTATATCGTGTAAGGAAATATTTCAATGATGGATGAAACAACAGGACAGCCTCTCCCGCAAATGGCGCCAGCCGGTCGGACACCCTTTCGTGCAGTAAATCAAGCTCACCTGAGAATCGCTCTGCGTTTGCATCGTAAATATCCGCTCCCCCGGGATCTGTTTCCGATAGTACCAGAACAAGGGTTGGGAGAATTGCCTTCACAGTCAGTGGGTCCATCCAGAAATGGCTGTCCGGATAATCGTCGTGTTCTCCCTCTCCGTACGTATGGCTATGTGATTCATGCCCTTGAATATCCATTGCCAGGAGCATGTCGTCTGGAACCATATTTAATACTTCGATCGTGTTTTCATGTCCGAATATTGCAGCCCAGCCATCGAAACTGTCATGAACGTAGAAAAATCCATCGGCAGCTTCTATTGTGGCGACATCCGATGGCTTTGGATCGTAAGTATGTGGCGAAGAACCCGGTTGAAGAAGAGAAATTACCGAGCCGCGATCCCCAACGATCTCCCGGAGAATCATTGCAAGCGGGGGTATGGACGTCACATAGCTGATAGTGTTGTCGCTTTGAGCTGACATTGAACCCGGTATTACAATCGCTAAAATCAGGATAACCAGGATCAAGCCTGCAATACGAGATGCCGTGTGAAAAATTGGATTCATGGGATTACCCCTCGGACACTTCGACTCTTTTTCTTACGTTATAGGCATAGTTTCATAATAAATCAAGTGGGTAATCCTGAAATTGACAATAATAATTACAGCGAATCATGGACTTTCTACTGAACTGCGAATGGCGAAAGCATGTTTTTTTATTGTGGTTTTTTTATATTGTAGGGGCGCTGCTTGCCGCGCCCGGAGAGAACTCATTTCGTTGATAAAATGAGCGAGACTGTTACACTCCCACACCTTAGACGCTTTGAATTCATGGGGACGCTTTTCCATGCTTCCAGCATTGAAAGTGTCCCCATGAATTCTTAGTTACACGGGACACCTTCAATGCTGGAAGCATGGAAAGACGTCCCTGAATCTAAGATTGGTATTAAACGCGTGAATTCTTAGTTACACGGGACACCTTCAATGCTGGAAGCATGGAAAGGCGTCCCTGAATCTAAGATTGGTATTAAACGCGTGGCGTCGATACGCTGAGTGAGACATCTCCATCCCGCAAGCCTAAAAAATCTCCGCGTCGAACGTGCTTGCCGACGTAAATTAATATAGGGGATATCTCTTTTCGCCCGCCTCCATCAGTGAAATATAGGGGACACCTCTTTTCGCCCGTCGAAAAGCAGGTGTCCCCGATTTCCAAAAATTCCTGAATCATTCCCCGCTTCAGCATCCGACTAATATTTATTGAAATCGTTCATTCACCACCAGGGAATTAAATATCAATAATACCCAAACCTGGCATATTCAAACGTACCGCCGTTATCGACCCAAACATGGATCTCCTGGTTCTCAGTATCGCAATCGAGCGCGAGTCCATCACCTGGCAATGAGGTCGGGTACCGAACAACCAGGTTGCCAGCCTGGTCAAACAGGGCGACCTGCCATGTCGAATCGCCATTATCCTCCAGTACACACAGATAGTTGCCGGTAGCGCCATCGATGTTTCCAAAGGCGTTAAGACAACTGATATCCACCGCCGTGCCTTGAAGTGCTGTATCTATTGTAGTAATCAACAGGGGAATAGGTCCATTTGTAGAATTCTGGAAGATCTCTATTCCCGGGTCATCCGGGGGTCCTTCAAGGTAATAATGGATGATGTCGTATGGAGGGTTTAGACCCTGGGGATCGGTATCAATTGCGGTTTTGAACGATTCCAGATCTGATACTTCACCATCGGCGTTGCCTGAATAGTCAACCGGGAAATATAACTCGTATTCCGTGAGTTTATCAAGGTCGTCATAAGGGAAGATAACCTTCGATTCATAACCGTCTGGAGTTTGTGAGAAGTCATATCCCCAGAACGCCCAGAGTTCGGGTTCCGAGCCGAATCCGAACTCGAAATCCCTGAACGGGCAATCCCACCAGAAGTTGCACATTGAAATATAACCGGTCTCATCGGTTACCCAGTATGATTCTCTTGTTTCATAGTCTTGAGGATCGTACTCGTTAAGGTCGGTACACTCGGAAGCAAGAAAAGTTATGCCGGATGCGGAAACCTCGATTGCGGTCATCATTTCCGGTCCGCCGAAAACATCGCCGGGCCAGTTATGATCCAGGAAGTATAAGAAGGCCCCATCCGCCGAATAATCGAGCGGGTAGTAATAAACCTCGTAATTTCCCGGTGTCATGTCGGAGTAGTAATAGTACACCCCCGCGTAACCGCTTGTATCGTCGCCAACGACTGAGAAGTCCATGTTCGCAAGGGATGATGTGGGTGTTGGAGATGGAAGTGGTCCATTATCGATAAGAACAAACCCGCCGGTAATTTCAAACATTTCGACACCGACCCCGGGTATACCGCCGCATCCATTGGTTACAACGACATCCCATAATCCTTTAGCGGCACCGGTAAGATCGAAATCCGCGGTCAGGTGATTGAAATCTACAAACTGGACATCGGTCCCGACAATATCTGGATTACCGGTTTTCGAGAGTTTTGCCGCCAGAGACGGGCCTTCCTCAAGTTCGGTTACCTCGATGCTGACATCATCCAGAAATGATCCTACTTTTGCGGTATCGGGAGTTATACCCACGACTGACGTTTGACAGTTGGGATCGGTACCCACTGGAAGGTCAAATCGGAAGAAGCCTGCCAGTGGATCGTCGCCTGCGGCATTGGGCACTCCAAGGATATTTTTGTAATCATAACCCTCAAATTCGCAGATTATGACGAATTCATTTCCATCGACACCCATTATTTGGTCGGCTGGTACATTAACCTGCCAGGTTTCGTAATGAACGCCGCCCGGGATGGAGGTTGTAATTTCTACCGGACTACTCAGCACGGTCGCTTCAACGATTACCTTGCTTGGCTGGATTTCCCACGACCAGGTATGGATATCAAGGATCAGGTCTCCACCCTTGTTGGTGTCATCTACATAATAAACGGTGCTGTTGTTATCAACGCGACATCCAACGGTTTCTACCGTGTTGGAAGGATGGTGCTCGGGGTTCGGACCTTCCCAGTTCGCGATTATGGCGTATCCGAATTTTATGCCGGAAGCCGTTGGAAATCTCAGGTAGTGGTTCCTGATGTTTGTTGCGCCTGCCGTAAATAAGCCGCTCTTGCTGGTGCTTTCCAGAAAGTCCCAAACGTCGCCATCAGGGCTTAATCCATCGGCGTAGTATTTATACGCGTTGAGGTTGCAATTGAGATTGTGTGTATAACCCGGTGTCGCGACAACCCCCTCTGTATAACCGAATATACCTGGGGTCTGAAATTCCGAAGCGTTATACCATCGGGTATATCCATCCGGCATGCCAACCGGTCCATCATATGGATCGGGATAATAATGGTCCGGTTCCAGTCCTAATTCGTAATCGTACTGGTGCATGTCAGCGCCGCCGATTTTGGGAAAGGCCAGCGACTGGTAATTCAGTGACAGGGAAGCGGTGCCCATTATGACCCACCTGACATCATACACGTTGTAATCGGTTAAATCGGCAAACGGGTGGGTGATGCTGATATCGAGGTCGACATCCGCAAATTCCGGTGTTACAACCGCGCCGTGGAATTTGAATCCCAGATTGGTTGCTGGTTTGTTAATGAACTGGGTGATGTTTAAAGTGAACGCGACATCCCTGTTCGCCACTACTTCAACGGTCTGGGTTTCAACATCGATATAGATGTCGCCGCAACCCCAAAGGTGCGTTTGTACATCCCCTTCGCGTGGATTGATCTGGGTTAATTCCGCTTCGGTGTCGGGCGACATGGGGTTGTCGCCGCCTCCGGAACAGCCCAGTACCATGACTGTGGAAATCAGCATCACAGCCAAAAGAACTGACCATCGATTCATGAAGGACCTCCTCAATACAATCTCTATTTTCTGTGGTAATAAAAAACTGTAGTTCGCTATCTGCCTTGAACATTATGATTATCACAAATTATTGGAAAATTTGCAAATATCATTGAGCCAAAATCCCGAATTACCGAAGTCCCGTAGCCCGGAAATGCACTTTCCGGGACTGTTGAAATTATTTACGGACCAGGAGAAATGTATTCTCGGGCTAATTTCTTAAGCCGTAATGGAAAGCAGGGATGAGTTGCGGTATAATTTAATTGTGAAACCTCAGTATATAAAGGTGAGGTACGGAAGGAGGCATCATCAGTGCCGAAAAGATTGAACGTCGTAATTACACGCGAAGATAAAATTTTCGTGGCTCAATGCATCGAACTTGGTGTCGTGAGTCAGGGAGGTACCATCGAGGAAGCGCAGGCCAACCTCAGGGAAGCGGTGGAACTCTTCATTGAAAGTTTTGGGATCGATGACTTGCCGGACAGTCAGGGCGAAATCGTTTTATATCCATTAGAGGTCACAGTCCTTGGCTAAACTACCCGTTCTATCAGGTAATGAGCTATTGGCCGCTCTGAAAAAATGCGGCTTTAAGGTTGTGCGGCAAAAAGGCAGCCATGTAAGCCTTCAGAAGGGCGCGTTTAGAACAGTGGTTCCGCTTCATGACGAACTGGCTAAGGGAACACTGTTCGGAATCCTGAGGCAGTGCGGATTGTCGAGAGAGGATTTAACCGCGCTTCTGAAATAAATCCACCTTCTCACAGATTAATCCCGGCAAGTGAAGTCCCGGACTACTTACTAAAAAAAACCGCGCTGCGGATCGCAGCACGGTATTAAGATCTATTTTAATCTGGTTTAGCTGGGGGGGTAGTTATCGAGACCCCTGGCCGCGAAGAATGGCTGCATCATACCTGTGCGATCGGCCTCCATCTGTGTCGTATTCGCTCCGACCTGTGCATACAGCCCGACAGAATGACCATCCACCGTGACCACGATATAGATCGCGGCGTCGTCCGTCAGGGTTCTCGATCGTGCACCCGCTCGGCCGTCGTGTCTCGCGAACGCTTTGCCGCCCGTGTTTAATACTATCCATCCTGAGTCGGCGGTCGATGATCCTTTACCAAATCCGTTCAACGCGTCCTCGGCAGTACCGGAATCTTTCACGTGGGTTTCAGAACTGCTGATCGAAACACTGCCATGTAGACCACCCTGGCCTGAGAATTCTCCGCCCATTGTGATTCCGATTGTCGATGAAACCGTATCGCCTGACTGTGCTCCACCCGCGATATCGAACAGGGTGCTTCCATTGAAGATGGCCTGTGCGCGGTCGACTGCGTAAGCGTTGGATATCCTCGTGCAGAACGGGCTCCAGAAGCCTATCCAGGTCCTTGCCCACATATTTGATTTGTAGATTGCTTCAGCTTCCGCGAGTGTATCCGGATCATAATCGCAGTACGACTCTTCGCCGATAACAAGACGGTAGGTGACTGCGTATTCGATAATGTCCAGGCCGTATCCAATCTCCGTGTAATCCCACGGTCCTGCAAAGCAGTTTACACTTACGCTTGCTTTTGGGGCAGCTACTGAGAGTGAATGGGCCGGTCCAAGCACAGACCTGAAATGCTTGTACGTGCCATTATCCCAATTTACGCTTGCGGGTGTGTTGTTGTTACGTCGGACGGTGAATGCTACTGTGACTTCGTATTTGCAGTCGTTTTCCCAGTGAAACCAGCTTGCTTCCTGAACACCCTGGGTCGTTCTGCCGATTGAATCTCCACTCTTCGAAAGGAAGAACGTATCCCACTGGTCGTTTGTGATGGGAAGGGGAAGTGCCACCAAAAGGTCATATTCATCCGGGTCGAGGTAGTAGCCGCCGGCATTTTCAAGGTCGACCGCTCCCTGCTCGAAATCCTGATCCTGAGGGGCTGGAGGATCTGATGATCCCTCACTGGACTGGTCATCCTCCGCAGCTTCAGGCGTTGCTTCATCTGAATCCATTGGAGGTAGAACCGGACCGCTGGGTCCATCGTTGTTCGGGGGACTGTCGGAAGAGGAAACACTGGATCCACCGTCGTTTACCGGTGCGCTAACACTGGACCCACCGTCGCTCGATGGTGAAGTAATATCGTTCCCGGATCCGCCGCAGCCTGTAAGTACGATAAAGCTAAATGCCATGGCGATAACCAGGACGTAAATTAAATTGAAGTTCCGTTTGTTGTTTTGTGTATTTTTCATGATCCATCAGCTCCTTGTTTTTGTCTCTCACGCTTAACATTGCACTAACTCGACCAAAACAAGATTTTGCTCCGGAACTTCAGGCAAAACCTCCTGAAATCCCCGTAAATACTGATATGCGATATTATCTATAAATTCCAGAAAAATTCCCGGGAGTTTGGAATTAAATTGAATTCAATCATTTTGAGAGGATTTTCAGATGAATTTCAGAATGGGCAGACCAACGTAGCGGCTGCTGTTAGCTTCCAGGGGCTGTTGAAAAAGTACTAAATCCCGTAGCGCAGGACACTGGCCTGAAGTACCGTGAACTAAACCCCGTAACGCAGGACGCTGGCCTGAAGTACCGCGGACGGCCCGTCCGCATGAGAAGTAAGTAGGGCCTGTTGAATTTATTTATGGACTACTTCCTATTTTCCCAAAACAGGGTATACTTATTATTATCAAAGCGTGGTAATTCAGAAATTTAGTTTTCTTTGTTGACAGTAAATTCAGGGAGGCAAATAGGATGGTTCTTTCACTGCGCGGCTTTTTTTTAATTTCGTTCATATGGATTCTCATATGCGGTTGCTCCGGGAATTCGACTCAACCGGTTTCCCCTGAGAATCCTGTATCCTCGCCAGGATTGACAGTCAGAGAAGAATTAGGCGTAAGTCCTGATGGCGCCAATCATTACCTCATGAATTACGGTTACATCTTCGTCGACCCTAACCATCCTGACAGTCCACAGCTTGAGGTTATCCCGGTACGTCAGGGAGAATTTCACCTCAACGTACTGAAATTACTCGAAATAAGCCCATGTACCGATTGCTTCAGGGTCGTCGGTTTCGATTTCCCCGAACCTGGCAAGCTGAATTTAGATATTCTTATCGAACATCCATGGGCTGACCTGGATTATTCAGTTTTCGATGTACGAGCGATAATTATGTTCAATGGGAGCCATGAATTTCCGATCTGTGGAAAATCAACATCCGATCCGGCTCTCGGCGATGGCGTGGTTCTCAATCCTGATGGCTGTACAGCGTTATATAACGGGTCAACCGTAACAGCATCTTGTGGAGAATTTAAAAAATATTTCCAGGGAGAACTGGCTACATGGTTAGTCCCGGATTCGGATATCAATGGATACAAATATTTCATAACCGATAATCCTTCGAATAATCGTAACGCGTTTTACGCGGGATCGGTCGATGTGCGGACATTTTCACTGCAACTTCCACCCATAACCTGGGTGATCGGCTACGCGGTCGACGCGAGCTGGGAGCCGCCGATCTCGATGCCGGTTGATGATCCGCTGACTGATTTCGATCTAAACGCAAACTGCACCGAGCCATGGAAGGTTGTTGTAACCGAGGAGAAGATTGGCCCGGGTCTTACTATACATGGTGGACTAACCAGGCTTCTCATTGATGTTTATGACTGGCAAGGGAAATCGACACATCATGAGCCAGTCGTTGAGTGCCCCGAGATTTTCGATGGTTTTCTCACAGGAACATGGGTAAGCGACGAAGTTGATTACACTCGATATGAGGTATTTGTTTCGAACGATAACCTGGCGCCGGTTGGGAATTTCTTGTGTCTTATCGGACTAGAAGCGATTGAAAATGATCCAACAGAAACCCCCTGGCTCGACTTGACGGCATATCAGTTTAGTAGTCTTGACGTTGGGGAAGTAGGAACAGATGGTAATCTCATCTGGGCGAAGCGAGCCGGCGGAACATATTTTGAAACAGGTTATGCCATCACTACGATTTCTGATGATTCAACTGTCGTGACCGGATCCTTCACCGGGTCAGCCTTATTTGGTCAGGGTGAACCAAACGAGATCGTACTAATTCATACAGGACAAGGTGATATTTTCATCGCGCGGTACAACCCTGACGGAAGCTTGGCTTGGGTGAAGCAAGCTGGTGGCACAGATGGTGATTCAGGTCGCGGCATCACTTCACTTTCTGATAATTCAACTGTCGTGACTGGGTACTTCTGGATTTCAGCTACATTTGGTCAGGGTGAACCAAACGAGACCGTTCTGAATTCGGGAGGATATTGTGATATCTTCGTTGCGCGGTACAATCCTGATGGAAGCCTGGCATGGGCGAAGCAAGCTGGCGGCATTGAACATGATAAAGGCTATAGCATCGCTGCACTTTCCGATAATTCAACTGTCGTGACCGGATACTTCTATAGTTCAGCCATATTTGGTAAGGGTGAACCAAACGAGACCGTTCTGAATTCGGGAGGATATTGTGATATCTTCGTTGCGCGGTACAATCCAGATGGGAGCCTGGAATGGGCGAAACGAGCCGGCGGTATATATCATAATGGAGGCTATGGCATCACGGCGCTTTCCGATAATTCAACTGTCGTGACCGGATCCTTCACGGGCTCAACCACATTTGGTAAGGGTGAACCAAACGAGACCATTCTGAATTCGGCAGGTAATTATGATATCTTCATCGCGCGGTATAATCCTGACGGAAGTCTGGCATGGGTGAGGCAAGCCAGTACCACATTTAATGGGAGAGGGCTTAGCATCACTACGCTTTCTGACAATTCAACTGTCGTGACCGGATTCTTCGCCGATTCAGCCACATTTGGTCCAGGTGAACCAAACGAGACCGTTCTAATTTCGGCAAAATATCAGGATGTTTTCATCGCGCGGTACAATCCTGACGGGAATCTGGCATGGGCGAAGCGTGCTGGTGGCACATCCCGGGATCATGGTGAAGGCATCACTACACTTTCTGATAATTCAACTGTCGTGGCCGGACGGTTCGCTAGTTCAGCCACATTTGGCCAGGGTGAACCAAACGAGACAATTCTAAATTCAGCAGGATCTACGGATATTTTCATCGCGCGGTACAATCCTGACGGGAGCCTGGCATGGGTGAACCAGGCAAGTGGCACTGGGCAGGATGAAGGTTGGGGCATCACTACGCTTTCTGATAATTCAACTGTCGTGACCGGAAACTTCGGTGGTTTTTATGGTGATTCAGCCACATTTGGTCTGGGTGAACCAAACGAGACCATTCTGAATTCGGTTGGACCTTATGGAGATATCTTCATCGCGCGGTTTGCCGAATAAACCTTTGCTTTACACAAACACATCCATCTAATATTTGTCTAATCTCCCACAATATAAATTTCCTGACCGGTAGTCCCATATCTATGTGATAAGGGCTCCATATCTATCCCCCACCTCAAGCGTTAGACACATATCTATATGATATGTGTTGCTGTATCAATCAGTACCGCGACCGTCAGTGAGCGGCCTGCCAACGTCCGTACATTCTCATTCACCTCACATCACTTAGTAATACAGACCGGTGGCCCCTCACAACGAGTTCCACGAGTTGGGAGGGTTCCCCTTTTTTTTACCCCCCCCACCTGCGCCAATCATCCCTGAACCTGTCCTATTAGTTAGTAGAGATCACAATGTTCAGACGCAGAAACGTACCAGGGCGCCGTCCCCCGTATCCTGATACGGCTGAAGGCGTCAAAACCGGAAATCCCGACTGTCGCCCTGAGACAGCCAAAACGGCACTCGGGTCCGCTCATAGAGCAGATCGCGCCTGTCTCAGGGATACAGTAAAATCGCGAAAAAAAAGGGGAGATACGGATACACCCGATACGGGTAAAAACAAATAACCGAACCAATTCTACTTGAAATTCTTCTTCTATACCGTCACCGGAGGTTTCAATGGATCACCCGGCACCGGGTGGGGTTTCAGTTCCTTATTGAATTTCATGAATCCACCCGCGGATTTTGCCAGGTTAATGTAAGCCTGGAATGTATGGAACGCCATGTCCCGCTTGACGAGGTATTTACCATCGTCCGGCTGTACAACAAGGCTGACCTCGATATTCGGTGCTGCCCCAATCGGAATCTTATGTTCCCGGCACTTGAGGTACATGTGCTTCATGACCGGCAGCATGTCCTCATATTTCGGCGACGGTGTATTTTCCAAATCTGATCCGATTACTGGACGGAAAATACACACTGTCGGGAACGCGCCGAGTGAAGTGATGTAGTCGATTCCCTTCAACGTCCAATCGACCGGTTCGAGGCCCGCGATGATCTCGCCGGACACCTGGCCTTTCTGGAGTTTCGAGCAGCAATATTCCATCGCGTCGAAAAATGTCTGCTGTCCGAGCGTGTCCTCTTTTCCGGGGCAGATTTTCTGGAACCATTCCGGTGAATGGAACTCGTAGCAGATGCTGAAATGATCCGCGCCGCAATCGATCAGCCAGTCATATTTCCAGTGATTTTCTTTCGTTGCGGGTATGCACTGCACGCCTGTCATAAGGCCGACCTTTGTCTTGATCGCATGTACATATGGCGCCATCGCGTCAAGCCCCTTCCCCTCCTGCCATCCGGTATTGAAATGGCAGAACGTCACACCTGATTCTTCCTTGGCGGCTGTCGCTACTTCAACAAGCTCGTCCAGGTCCTTGTCGTGGATCTCGTTGATCCCGACATTAAATCCGGTCGTGCAGAATTTGCAGTTACGTTTCGGGCGGTCGTACCAGTACATGCACGAGCCGGAAATGTAGACGCCGAGGTACGTTCCCTGCAGCACACCGACCATGCTCATCGGATTTCCAAGAGAAGTTTTCTTCGTGTACCAGGTGGGTTCTGGCGGAATTTTAACTTCGTACTCGTAATCGGACCGCGCGTCGAAAACGTAGTATTTGTCATCCCTTTTCTTGAGATAATATGGGGTCGCCTGGACAAAATCCTCCTCGACCGGGATATTCATCCAGATTTCCTTCAAATCGCCGGGAATAATTATTTCCAGTCCGCTTCCAAGCCCGGCGCGGGTTCGGGAGAATAACCTGGCGTCGCTTTCGAGCGTGCAGGACTGGTCGATCTTGATACCGTTGCAGAAAAGATCGATCTCAAGTTCCCCGGGATTCAGCTTATGATCGTGAGCTTTTAATTCAGACACAATTAACCTCCGCATCCTGGCCTGTCAGGGAATACATCCTGGATGCAAAATTAAAAATAAGATGACAGGCGTCCGAAAAAAAAACAGGCTTCCCATACCTGTAGCACAAATTATCTGCCCATCAGCAATTGAATGCTATCATTTTTCATTAAATCGGGCAAGATAAGCGAGGCTGGAAATCCCTGAGCTGTGCCCGGTAACCCTGACTCAGATTAAATACCACCTGAAACCCAGAGGTTGACGGATTGCTGATGTGTGTGTAAGCTGGTTTGTTACGTTGGAGGTTTCGGGTTCGTGCCCGAAAACCTGCAACGTTGATTTTATTGTGTACCGGAAAATCCGGTCCTGAAAAATGGAGTTAATTTAATGGCAACACTCGCATTAACGAAAGAAAACATCAATGAAACGATTAAAAATAATGATATCGTAGTCATTGATTTCTGGGCGGAATGGTGCGGACCTTGTAAGGCATTCGAGCCGGTCTTCGAGAAGGTGTCCGAAGCGCATGAGGATATCGTTTTCGCCAGGTGCGATACCGAGCATCAGCAGGAGCTTGCTTCCGGTTTCCAGATCCAGTCGATTCCGACACTCACCGCATTCAGGGAGCAGATCCAGGTTTTCAGGCAGTCCGGAATGCTGCCCGAAGAAGCCATTGAAGAGCTGATCGGGAAAATCAGGGAGCTTGACATGGACGATGTCCGCCGCCAGATTGAGGAAGCTGAGAAGTCCGAAGGCGGATATAATTGATCTCTGATTTCAATTCTAATCTCTATACAAAATGTCACTGAGATGAAACGGGGAGGAGTTACGGTTACAATCGAACTGACAGAGGATAATTTTTCTGACTTCGATTTCTTCCCAATCTGTTAATGACTGGATATTGACCAATCGGCCACGCGATTGTACAATCCATGCTACTTCCTTAAACCCTTACAGGTTGAAGGCCAAATTCAGTAAAGGAGCCAGCTATGCGGCTGTTAACAAGATCAGATTTCGATGGTTTAGCCTGTGCGGTACTCCTGGTGGAAGCCGGGATTGTCGATGAGTACAAATTTGTGCACCCGAAGGACGTCCAGGATGGGTTGATCGAAGTAACCAGTAACGATGTCCTTACGAATATCCCGTACGTACACGGATGCGGGTTGTGGTTCGATCACCACTCGAGCGAGAAGGAGCGCGAGGAATTAACCGAGAAATTCCATTTCGAGGGCGATAGCCGTCCTGCGCCAAGCTGCGCGAGAGTTATTTACGATTATTACGGTGGTGCGGAAAAATTCTTGAAACTCGATGAGACCGGACTAATGGCCGCTGTCGACAAATCGGACGCGGCGCAGTTCACGATCGATGAGATTCAGAATCCGGCAGGATGGGTGCTGCTTTCATTTATCATGGACGCCAGAACCGGCCTTGGACGTTACCGCGATTACCGTATCTCGAACTACATGCTCATGGAGGACATGATCCAGTACTGCCGGACCATGAACGCTGGCGAGATACTGGAAATCCAGGATGTCAAGGAACGGGTCGAGCGCTATTTCCAGCAGGAACCCCTTTATGAGGAAATGATCAGTTCCAACAGTCGAGTTGCCGGCAATTGCCTGATTATCGACCTGCACGAGGTCGAGGAAATTCTGAGCGGTAACAGGTTCAAGGAATATGTCCTGCACCCGGACTGCAATGTCTCGATAAGGGTTATCTGGGGATTTAAAAAGCAGAACATGGTTTTTACAGTCGGGCACAGTATCGTCAACAGGACATCGAAAACCGATGTCGGGTCGCTCATGTTGAAGTACGGGGGCGGCGGGCATGAGGCTGTCGGGACATGTCAGGTGCCGGTTGGCGATTGGGAGCAAAAACTCGGGGATATAGTCGCGGCCATAAATTCGGACGGCTAGATCGCAGGGTTTGGATTAATTTAAGAAGTTTCCAGGGCTTGTGCCCCAGGCTGCTTCAATATTTCTGACAAGGATCTGGGTTCAGGTTGGAATAAATCTTGTCCCAACGTTGTATCTGGATTATAATTTAGAATAGGGTAGATGCAATTAATTACATAATGCCCCCCAGTGGTGGAATTGGTAGACACAAGAGATTTTCAATCTCTGGAGCCATGGCTCGTGTGGGTTCGAGTCCCACCTGGGCATTTTTAAAAAATTAATTCTAAGGATTATCGCATAAGAACTGGGCCGAAAGGTAATCAAGCAGTGCTGATGATTTTTTCAGGATTTCAGATATTATTCCTTTAAGATCATTGCTGCTGGTTTCGAAATTGTTAATAACTTTATCGTACTTCTTCCCCTTTTTATGACTACTCCCTGAAGACCTTAAATCCCATAGATCCCTTAGAAATCCGATATGCTTTTCAGTTCCAGGAGCTCCTCGCTTGTTTAAAAATAATTCCAGCTTCCCGATGCTTTTAATTTCACTCAAATCCTCTCCTTGGAGTTCTTTTTTTAACTGTTTATCATTTATTGATTCAATCAAGATTGTTGAAATACTCTGAACAATATCATCAAATTCTGATTGTTCCTGGGTTAGAGGTATCCTAATAACGTTGTAGTGGTATGAATCTTTATCACTAAGCACCGAAAATAAATCCCAATTATACTTTGTTCTCCATGTATGAATAAATTCTTTGTATTTTTGTTTAAAGATATGATCATCTGCTTCTGGATCAGCGAATTCTGCCATAAAATCTCTCTGAAAAGCTGCAACGCTTAAAGGTTCCTTATCGTAATAATTAAAAGGTTTCCAATAAAGCTGCTCCGTATGGGGTAATTTTTCACCCAGGTCACCTATATATACAATTACAAAATCCTCGTGATCGTTATCCATGGATAGTCCCCAGAGGCCCCCACAAGACAAGTAACCATCTTTTACTGTATATTTAGTGGGTTGATTATAATATTTTGCTAGCACTTCCTTTCTAAAATAGACAGGCATAAGGAAATGAGGCCCTTGAGATTCCATAAACATTGGACTTGGAAGGTTATTAGGATTACAGGAAATTAATATTTCTTCATCTTCTTCACTTAATCCTACGATGAATTCCTCATATTTCGCTTCAATATTATCGGAATATGGCGATATGCAACATTTCTTTTTATCATAAGCATGTATGATCTTTTTACCACATAGTCTTGAGAATATCTTTTCTTTATATCCTAATTTCCTAATTATTAATGAATATATATAATTATCTGATTTATCAGAAATCCTTGTATTTTTAAAATCAAATTCATCGATGCTATGGTTAGAGAACCGACAGTTATCAAAATAGAGAACCAGGTCCATATCCTTAACCGTTAGAAACGACTTCAGTTCCTTTGACCGGATTTTTATTTCTGAATCACTTGCCTTGATTACTGTTTCGTCATCGCCTGCATCATTAATTCTTACATATATATTCCTAGTACTGTCAAAAAAAAGATTGAATATAAGCCTAAACTCATCTGTGATTTCTATATTTGGCTCTTTTATTCCATCATAATTTCTCCGATATACTAATGGTTCAATTCCCTGGACATCACCAAACCTTGTATATATAACTTTCTCGCAATCATCTTCGTATGTCGTATAGCAGTGCGGAGTACCGAAAGAACTTGAGATATCCCAAACATCAAAATCCAGGATTCTAGTGATAATTTCGTTCGGTATCAGAGCAGGTACAATACAGACATTATCACGGAAGTCGTCATGACGTTTATAGACAGCGATGAATTGATCTTTCCCCATTCGATCTTTCATGAAGTCTATAAAATCTTCATGAAGGAGAAATGACTTTTCGTTTAGAATATTTTTATTTAAACCCATTTCCTCACCCCCACTAAAATAAATTATCAAAACCTGATTATATCAAAAAACTTCGTACCCCCCCCTATCCATCGTACCCGTAATCTGTTGGGTGGATCTTGCGCATCGGACGCTGGCGGGTTTTTTCCTCGATTGAGTGAGCTATCAGACCAGGCACACGCGACATCATGAAAAATCCGCTCATCAGTTCAGGCCTGACGCCAAGGTCGCCAAGTACCGCACCGGTCGCGCCGTTTATGTTCAAGGTGAGAGGTTTTCCGGAATCTGCAAATCCCTTCTCCAGCGCTTTCACCATTCGGATATTGTCGCCATCGAAATTGAGTTCATCGCAAATCTCAAAAAGCCTGACCGTGCGCGGATCGATTTTATGTAACTGGTGCCCGAACCCCGGTATGCGCTTTTCCTGTGCCTTATAATCTGAGATCAATTTTGCCGCAGCTTCATCGAATGAAATGCTGTCGTTTTTCTGGATTTTTATTCCATCCTGTAATGCAAGGAAACAGCCTTCGATCGCGCCGCCATGGTACTCGTTCATGCACATGATCCCCGACGCGACCGCGGTATTCAGGCCTGCGCCTGTCGATGCGACCCATCTCACGGTCTGGCACGATGGCGGCGCGGGACCGTGGTCGATAGTCTGGGTAAGGATCGCATCGATGAGTTTTGACGTGACTTCATCGGGCATTTCACCCATCAGGAGAAGCCAGATGGTTTGAGAAAAAGTCATTTTCCCCATGAGGTCCTGGATCGGGTATCCTCGGATGTTTATTTTAGTCGGGGTGACCTCGGTGATGGAAGTGTCCCAGTGCAAGTCGGCCATGGTGGATCTCCTGAATGAAGTAATCTACGCATATTAATTTATGCACAGAGAGATTGTAGCGCGGAAACCCTTATGGAATGCAAGTGGAAATTTGCTAACGACGCGAATTGTGCTTGTAACATGCGCATGTTACATATTACTATACAAAATTTAAGTATTCTGTGGTATAATCCTTCCAGGTTTTTTGATTTCTGTGTTTTGTAAGTCTCTAAATCCTGGAAGGAGTTACCCGTGCCGGTTCCTGAACTTCATATCCACTCCGCCTACAGTATGCGACGTGGGACATCTCTCCCCGAACTGCTCGTGAAGCGTGCCGCCAACCTCGGCTACACCCATCTCGCGATCACCGACCGCGACGGGCTCTGGGCGGTCCCGAGATTTGTAAAGAGTTGCCATAAGTATGGTATCGCTCCCATCATCGGTTCCCAGATTGCCGATCCCGAAAATCCGGGCCGACGGCTTATCGCCCTTACCGAAAACCTGGACGCGTTTCGGAGGCTTTCGGAAATTGTCAGCACAAGGCATCTCGAAAGGGACAACGGTTTCGATCCGGTCGAGCTGGCGGCGGAGTACGCCCATGAGGGTTTCGTTGTCATCGCAGATCTGCCCGACATCCTCTGCGAGCTTCATGAAAAAATTCCGCCCGGACGGTTGTTCGGCGAACTTACGTGGGGCGAACGATCGCTAACCCGGAAAAAATTTTTCAAGATGCTCAGGCAGTGCAGGCGGCTAAAACGTCCGCTTGTCGCCACCGGAAACGTCCACATGGGATCGAAGGATGAATTCATCATCCAGGCGATCCTTACCGCGATGCGCACCGGCCGATGCCTCAAGGACCGTATCCCCATCGTCGACCCGTCCTGCTATCTCAAACCGTACCCGGAATTGGAAAAACCGTTCAATGATCAGAACGTGCAGGACGCCCTGATGAACGCGAAGGAGCTTGCCGTACGCTGCGCGTGGAAATGGCCCGAAAGAAAATGGCTCATACCGCCCCCGCCCGACCTCCCGCAGGGCAAGCGCCCGATCGACCAGCTCACGGAAAAGGTGGTCCCGCGCCTGAAAAAGAAATACAAAAACTGGACCCCCAGGGTGCAGTCGCGGCTCGACATGGAGCTACGGGTGATCGACGAGCAGGGATTCGCGAATTTTTTCCTTATCGTCTCCGATGTCGTGGATGAATCGCATCGCAGGGGATACCGCACGCTCGGGCGCGGGTCGGCGGGCGATTCGATTGTCAGCTACGGGCTCGACATATCGCAGGTCGATCCGATCCGCTACGATCTTTATTTCGAGCGGTTCCTGAATTCCGAACGCTCGTCGCCGCCGGATATCGATCTCGATTTTTCGTGGAAACATCGCGATGAAATGGTCGGGTATGTCGAGGAACGCTACGGGCAGGAGAAGGTGGCGAGTGTCGGGACAATCATCACGCTCGGACTCAAGAGCGCGTTCAGGGAGGTCGGCAAGGCGCTCGGTTATTCAAACCAGGAAATCTCGAAATGGAGCCTTTACCTTCCCACCTGGTGGGGACACCGCATGGGTGAAATCGATGGTGAGAACCTCGGCAAGCATCCGGTATCGACCGAGCTTCCATTGAATGATGAACCGCTCAGAACGATCATCAATTACACGAGAAAAATCGTGGAGCTTCCGATCCATCAATCGGTGCATGTCGGCGGACTGGTTATCTCGCCGGAGCCGATCTCGCGCTATGCCCCTCTCAACCGTGCCGCGAAAGGATTCGTGATCACTCAGTACGACATGCGCGACTGCGAGGCTGTCGGCCTTATCAAGCTCGATTTATTGTCGCAACGCGGGCTTGGATGTTACGAGGACGCGGTCGAATCGATCGCGCGTAACGGTGAGGAAATCAAAATCGACCTCAACAATATGGACGAGATATCGAAGGACGAGCCTACGATCAGGCTTTTCAAAAGGGGCGCGACGGTGGGATGTTTCGATGGCGAATCCCCGATGATCAGGGGGCTTATCAGGAAACTCGGGACGCCGTCCTATGACATGCACATGGCGGCGACCGCGCTTATCAGGCCCGGCGTATCGGCAAGCGGAATGATGCAGGAATTTATCGAGCGCCATCACAATCCCGAAAAAATAAAAAACGCCCATCCGAAAATGGCGGAAATTTTAAAGAGCACTTACGGCGTCATCGTTTACCAGGAGGACGTCATCAAGGTGCTGCACGAACTTGCGGGGGTGTCGCTTCAAAAGGCCGATCTTTTACGGCGCATGATGAGCGGGAAAGCGCTCGACAGCCGTACGGCGAAAGATGACCTCGAGAGGGATTTCAACGAGAAATGCGAGGAGCGTGGAATCGATAAGGAATCGCGGGAGGCGATCTGGAAACAGGTCGCGTCGTTCGTGGGTTACTCATTCTGCAAGGCGCACGCGGCGCAGTTCGCGATTTTAGCGTGGCAGTCGGCGTATCTGAAAGCGCATCATACCGCGGAATTTTTCGCGGGACGAATTGGGAATGTCGGCGGGTATTTCCCGGTGGATTATTACATCCGGGACGCGCGGCGTTTCGGGGTGAATGTCGAGCTTCCCGAGGTCAACCGCAGCGAGAAAAATTATGTGGGCCGCGGGAAGCGTGTGCTCATGGGACTCGAACAGGTGGGGTGCCTCCACGAGGACATGATCGATTCGATTCTTCTCGCGAGGAACACGGGCGGGAAATTCGGGTCGGTCTCCGATTTTCTCGCGCGCAGCGGGGCAGGGTACGAACAGACGCACGCGCTGATAAGGGTGGGAGCGTTCCGATCGCTTCATACTCCAAGGCCGGTACTGCTTTCGGAACTCGCGGAAGCGTTCAAGGCAAAGATACACCGTCCCGCCGCGTCCCCCCGCCAGCCGCTGTTGTTCAAGGAGAGGATTGGAGATGGTGGGAGGGGACACCTGCTTTCCGGGACGGAAAGAGATGTCCCCGGCGAGGAAGTTGATGGAGTGGGGGATGATGTAGAAAATCGGGGACAAAATCGGGGACGCCTTTCCACTCATCCTTGTGGAGTGGGGGATGATGTAGAAAATCGGGGACGCCTTTCCACTCGAAATCGGGAAGACAAAAATCGGGAAGACAAAAATCGGGGACGCCTTTCCACTCGTCCTCGAGTTGAAGGTGTCCCCGATTCCCAAAATAACCATCCTAAATTAAGGGGAGATAAAAATAACCATCCCCCCAGGGGGGGGATTACAGGGGGGGGCTGGGATCGCGACTACACCCTCTTCGAACAAATCCAGGCCGAGATCGACGTCCTCGGCATGATCGTATCCATCCACCCGCTCGAGCCGCTCAAGGGCGCGATGCGTAAGGCCCGATTTATCCAGGGCACCGAAATGAAACATTACGAAAATAAACGCGTTCGCATGGGTGGCATACTGGTTTCGTTCAAACCCGTCACCACGAAAGAGAAGGGCGAACCGATGGCGCTGATATCGCTCGAGGATCTGTCGGGAACATTCGATACGGTGATTTTCCCAGAGGCATACGCAAAACACGCGTTGATACTTCGCGCGCGATCCGATGGCGGGTTGTGCATGGAGGGGAAAATACAGGTCGATCACGGGACATGCACGCTGGTGGTCGACAGGGTTATGCCACTGAACGAGGTACTGAACATCAAGAGATCAAAGAGACAGCGACCGAACGAGATCAGGATGGGTATCAGGCCGACGATCCCGACCTATCCGGATAATGTGGAATTGCCGGACAGGAGCGGTTTGGATGATACGAGCAAGCCTGACGGTGACAGTGGGCTGAAGCCCCGCACTGCAGATGGTGAAACTCCCGCTGTACAGGTGGCGGCAGGCTGAAAAAAATGATTGCGGCACATTATGAAAAAATGCGATTAACCCGCTTCCCGGTTTTCGGGTTCGAGGATATACAGCGTGGTAAGTTCCAGTTCCACCTCTTCCCATTTGTTTCGATAGATATCCCAGAGTTCGCTGATATCGGTTATCTCCTCACCGTAATTACGAATTGTCTGGGCTCCCAGTTCGACCGCCTCCCCGAGGACAAACACTCTGCCGCCGCTTTCAAAGGTTTGTGTGATAGCATCCTGGACACTCAGGATGTATGCCCTGGAATCCTCGGACTCTTTGTACACATCTGTAAGGCACAAGATGTTCGCTTCGGTAAATCGTTCGATGTAGCTACTGATGACCCAGGAACGGTCGGCAATGATCAGGTCGTCGCAATTGGAGAATTCCGCCAGTGGCGCGACCTGCTGGTAGTAGTAATCGTTTGTCCGCGATGTAAGAAAAGTGATGCTGCCCATGTAATTGACTAGCAGGATCAATATTGCGATAACCGACAGGCCGAATACTTTGAAGTTCTCTTTACGCGGTTCCGATGTTTTGGGGAAGGCGAATAGTGCAATGAAAAACAGCCACCAGCACAAGGACTGGGTTATCCAGAATTTGAAGTTATGGGGTTCAAAAAAGAAGAAGAAGGATCCGTAGATCACGAACCATATGGCGGCAAGCGGGATAACTGTTCGTGTTCCGACCCAGATTGTCCTGATGTTGCGAAGGCGCTGGATTGTAAACAGCAGAGACAGGAGTGTAAGCAGAATGGAGAGTCCAAGGAGAACGACTGCGAGACGGGAGTCCATTTTATGAACCAGATAATATTCGTCGGCCAGCCAATTGTCTGCAAAAAACCGCTCGATAAACGATTTAAACGATGGGATCACCATGATGAAATGGTAGCCGATGATAGAACGGGAGAACCCGGTAACTGCCTTGAAAAGTGTAGAAAGGGACAACGGATGCCAGTAATCCGAATTGTGGCCGTACTTGGTGACCCACCACAGTATTTTATCGATCGTGGTAAAGCGCTGCACTGCAAAAATCACCAGGAGATATGGTAGAGCTACAGTTGGAACCAATCCGGCGAGATAACTCACCGTGCGTCTCCAAAACGAAACAGGCTCACGTCGCCGGATGTAGAAAGCGGCTACGGCTACAGGGACGAACAGGATGTGTACCTGATGAAAAATCACCGCCAGAGCTGTTGTGAAACCAACGAGAACGGATCGCTTCACACCGAGCTTGTCACTGGTTACAAGGTAAAGCGACAACATCAAAAAGAGGAACGGGATGTTGTAGACATCAACACAATCGCTGTAGTACCAGAAGGCGAACGAGAAGGCGGGCAGGGCTGTGCCGAGAAGCGACAGGATACGGCTCAGGCCGAGTCGGTTTCGAAGAATAAGATAGAATATACACAGGGTGAGCGAACCGATTATTGCCGGCAGCAGCGGCACTATTCGAGCGCTGTCCGAAGTGATCCCGATGGATCGCAGGAACGCAAGCCACAGGACCCCGGCGGATTGACTTAACAGGTGATGAGGATGAAACGGAACCGTCCCGGAGGCAAGGTTGTTATCCATGATATTTATATAATCAATGCTGTCGGAAGAAACGGAGAGGTTATCGGAGATGGTTAGGATGTACAGGATAAGCGGGACGAAAAAGGGGATTAGCAATTCACGGATTGTTGAAGATATACCGGTCGAGGGTTGCTTCGATTGCATTTCCATTACTCTGGGGTGCCTGTTTCCTTCTTGAAGAAGCAATCATACCACATTACCAATTGATAATTAATGATGCTCAACTCCGACAAAATAGGCTTTCTCAATCTCTCGCCCCTGCCGATCCTGTTCGAGCGCGCGACAAATCCGGAACTTCGGGGACACCTTCAACTCGAGGACGAGTGGAAAGGCGTCCCCGATTCTTCCAAAGACGTTCCATTCGTAATCGTGGGTTCCATCGGCAACCGCGGACTGCTCGTAGCTACATCACCCGAGGCTTACAACGCCGGTATCCGCGCAGGAATCACACCCGACATGGCGAGACGATTCATGCCCGATCTGAAAATTGTCGAGGAGAGACCCGCCGCGTATTTCGAAGCCGCCGAGACGGTTCTCTCGATAAGCGAACGATTTGTTCCGGTGGTCGATGTCGAAAGGCAGGACGCGTTCGCGCTCGACCTCACCGGCACCGATCGTCTCTATCCCGAACCGGTGAAACTCCTCCGCGCGCTCCAGAACGAGATCAGAAAAGAGATCAACATCCCGAGCCGCGCCGGACTTGGAGTGAGCAGGCTGGTAGCGCGGCTGGCGTCTATGCGCGCAGGTGAAAAGGGAATCATGAATGTTCCGGTCGGGCAGGAGGGTGAATTTCTCGCCGACTACCATGTGGGCGTGCTGCCGGGGGTGGGAGTGCAGATCGCGAAACGTCTCCAGTGGCTCGGGGTGCATACGGTCAGGGAACTCGCGATGGTCCCGGTGCAGACACTCGAAGCCGCGTTCGGTCCGAAGGGACTTGAGATCGCGCGCACCGCCACCGGCCACGATCCAAGGCCGCGGCGCAGAGCTGAGCAGATCAAACCGATCAAGCGCGAGATCCCGCTGGAGCAGATTATTTACGATCCGGGGGAAATTCGCGCAGGCCTCCAGAAACTTGTCGCGGGACTCGGGCTGGATTTGCGGAGGATGGGAATGCAGGTGCGCACAATCGGGCTGGAGATCAGGTATCCCGACATTCCCCCGCACCAGAGGAGAAAAGCGATCCCGCCGACTGACCTCGATTGTTCACTTGAGAGAATCGTAATCGACATGTACAACAGCATGTCAGTACGAAGAGTACGATTGAGGGGACTCGTCCTTTCATACGGTCGCATGATTCCATCCGACAACCAGCTCCGTCTCGAATTCGCGAGAGACCGGACCCTCGACCGCCGAAAAAATCTCGAACACGCGATGGACAGAATCCGCAACAGGTACGGCGTTGATACGATAGGCCCCGCCCCGTGGCATGCGACTCCGGCGCATGAATAGTCGTTCCATGTGACTCTGGCGCATTTTACGGTATTTATTTGACCGTCGTTTTCTTATTGGTGAAATCGGGAATCGATTCTCCAGTGACCTGGTAATAAAGAACAACGGGATCGAGATCGGCACCATTTGGCCAGAATATGGTTCCCAGTTCAGGATGCAAAGCGATTTTTGCGAAATTATCAAAATCCTTAAGTGATTCGACAATACCCTCAAAGTTGATCAGCGTTGACAGATCGAGTTCTCCTGATACACCATCATCGAATCTCAAAAATATCCGGTACTCACCAAGATAGCGAACTTCGACTATATCCTTCAGCATGATTATCACTCCAAAGGTTCGATTGATTCAAGCGGCTTGTTTTGCCTTGCCCGGTACCAGTTCTCTCTTAGTTCTTCCTGGTGTTTTGCAGCCCACTCGGTCACGAGCCCCAGTACCCTTGGCGTAATATTCCCATCAAGTAAGCCAAGGGTTTCAATGTCGATAATTGCATGTTGCCCACCATATCGCGCATGAAAATGTGGTGGCGTGTGATCATTATATTACATAGCGATTACGACACCAAAGAACCTGCTGATCTCAGGCATGTTGAATCTCCTTATAGATAAGTATATCACCTTGATGCACGTTAGAATAACGAGTGTTAAATATATTTCGTTGACGTAACATAGATGTATATTGAAATCATTATAATTTTCTATTGAGATTTGGAGCCATGAAGACTTTATCAAGTTGCCATACGACCGCATGATCCCATCCGACAACCAGCTCCGTCTCGAATTTGCAAGGGACCGCACTCTCGACCGCCGAAAGAATCTCGAAATGGCAATGGACAGGATAAGGAATAAGTACGGTGTGGACACGATAGGCCCCGCCCCGTGGCATGCGAATCCGGCGCATGATTAATCATGTGGGTGCGGGGTATCTCGTTAAATCGGCAATTCATCCCTTTTAAGCGGACTTAATACGTGCTATATTTCGTGCTCCAAATTTCGCAGGATACCCAGCATCAATCATGAGGTGTGAATCATGGCAATCAAAAAAGTAGGGATTTTCGGACTCGGGACAATGGGGCATGGGATAGCCATCATCACGGCGATGGCAGGTTACGATGTCCTTGCAACCGAGGCGAACGAAGAGCTTTTAAACAAGGGACTTGAAAAAATACGAAAATGGTTCGATAGGCAGCTTAAAAAAGGCCGGATTTCAGAAGAGGACCATGAAAGCGCAATGGGTCGGCTTACAGGTACGACCAATTTAGAGGATTTCGCTGACTGCGATCTTGTTATAGAAGCAGTGTTTGAAAATATTGAATTGAAGCGGGAAATATGGTCAAAATTAAACGATGTGGTGAATCCGGACGCGGTTTTCGCCACAAATACCTCAAGCCTTTCGGTTACCGAGATGGCGAGCGCGTCGGGAAGGCCCGAGAAATTCGCCGGTCTGCACTTTTTTAATCCTGTTCCCATAATGAAGCTGGTCGAAGTTATCAAAGCGCTCCAGACATCCGATGAAGCGTATGAAGCACTTTTCGGGTTTGCGGAAAGCCTTGGGAAGAAGGCTGTTAAGACAGATGACAAACCGGGATTCATTGTAAACAGGCTACTGGTTCCATACCTTAACGACGCCGCGAGAGTGTACGAACAGGGACTTGCGAGTGCTGAGGATATTGATAACGCGATGAAATTCGGCGCCGGGCATCCTATGGGTCCGCTGGCGCTGATCGATTTGATCGGGATCGATGTCGCTGTCTGGGTTAGCGAGATTTTGTTTAAAGAATTCGGCGAGGCTCGTATGGCGCCCGCTCCGATTTTGAATAGGATGCTGAAAGCCGGGCATCTCGGAAAAAAAACCGGCAAGGGTTTTTATGATTATGGGTAGTGGCTTTCTTTCTTGTCGACGTATATTAATGGTAAATATGCCCAATCAATTTTTGATTAACGGTATTGGTCCACCCATTGAAATTTTACGAAAAATTGCTGGCTGTAATTAAGCTGAAACTGGCTAATCGGTTTCTATCAGTTCCGTCTTTCCCGGTTCCTATGGAGATTTATTACGCCTCCCGCCTTCGGTGGGATCGAGAAGCGCGATCAGACCCAGCATACCCATATCCGCAAATAAAGCGGGCGCCAGGAAAGGTGCGCCGCGGATGAAACGCTCAAACACCCAGTGCCCTCCGCTTGACTCGAGTACTGACGCAACATGCAGTATTGTGCCTGCAAGGCCGATCAGGATGAGTATGAACATCCCGGCTGTATAAGCAACCAGGTCGCCCCGCGATGGGCGGTTGATCACACCCAGCAGGATACAGCACATCACGGAAAAAAGGCCTGCTACATAAGGGAACCACAACCAGGGATTCACAAAATTCGTTCGTGCATGATCGAGGACACTACTGATCAGGCAGGCGAGGGTACCAAGCGCAATAAGAAAAAAGTATGCCCGGGTTTTACTGAACGGTAATTGAAGACGGGTCCTTCCAGCAAGGACAAGCCGTCCACTGTCCGCCGGTTCCTCACGCCATGCGGCACTGATCCCAAGGAATCCGATGAAACTGGCCGTCAGGGGCGCAATAATAGGTACTGCCCAGACGAGAGTGTGAATTGTGACCTGCTGCCCGGCTGGAGCGCCGGATATAACCGTACGATCAATATGCAGGTACCATCCATAAATACCCATCGCGATACTGGCCAGTAGTGGAATCGTGGCTATTATCGATGCGAGAAGCCTGTTTTTTTTTGCGATTACGATTGCGATTATCAGGAATATTCCAACAGCGGGACCAAGTATGACAGGCGGTAATTCCTCCATACGAATGGTCCCGCTGATCATATGTGCAAAGTAATGATCTGCTCCAAGGAAGAATTCGTTGATGGCAACCACGAAAAGCATGACCTGGTCTCGAGTAAACGGCAGCCGCCGATCCTTCAGGAGATTCGGAAACAGGATAGCTAAATAATACATCAGTCGTTATCCTCTGTTCCTGTTCTTGTTTCTTCTCCAGTTCCGGAGTTTGAAACGGGCTGGGGTAAAGAAACAAGTCCCGCTTCTTCCAGCTTCTCGTCTACCAGCACACGCAGGTCGGCCATTTCCCGAAGCAATGGGTATATGCCGTGCCACTGCGTATAATCGGGACCCTGCATCCAGGCTCCAAATTTCGCAGTACGACCCCAGTGGTGCCAGAGGTCAAAGGCGACAAAGTCTATCGGCTCATCGAAAGGCTCGGGCGTCAAGAGATTATTGTCTACGAGTGGGGATATTACATCCTTGCTTTCTATGACCAGATCGTTGACGGCAAGTGTCAGATCGTCGGCATCGGTGTAAAAGTCCCTGATGAAACCCGCGTTATGGCACTCTTCGCAGACTTTCTGCATGCGTTCCCTGTTCTCCTGCCACTCGGGACGTTTCTCGCTGATTGGAGGGAACAGGAACCAGCTCAATCGCTCACCCACATCATGGGTCGTCGGACTTCCACCGAATGCGCTGATATGGCAGATCGCGCAGGTTGGCGCCGCGAAATCGGACACGGACAATGTACCCGGTTCACCGTGCCAGTTCCAGTGCTCACCAGTGGTCATGTATGCGATCCCGTGGGGGGATTCCTGGTAAATCTCCCACTGCGGATGATCCGGTCCGATGTGACAGGCATTACAGGTCTCCGGCTTTCGAACCTGCACCAGACTGAATTCATGCCTTAAGTGGCATGACTGGCACTCTCCGATCGAACCATCGGGGTGCGGCTTACCGATATTATGGCATCCCTCGCAGGCAAAACGCGTAATTTCGGGTCCTTCCAGATCGTACAGCGCATTGCGTAACTTGTCCGGCTCATAATCACCCTCCGGGATTGCTTCGTAAATCTCCAGTTGCTGAGGATTGAAATCATCGGTACCACGCATTGCTGCATATGCTGGAGCTGAATGCCTTGACCGCGTGAACTGGCGCACCTGCTGGTTATGGCACTTACCGCACAAAGCCGGGGTTGGCTCGGGTAGTATAAAAAACTGTCCCATGTGATTCTGAGCCCCGGGATAATCCTCGTTGACTTCATGGCAGTCGCTGCATGTAACCCCGACCGCGGCCATGGTACTGAAACCGTACTGGTTGATAATACCTGGGGTAGTATTCCTGTGACAGCCGATACACTCATCCATGCTGTTAGTCAGTGCATTAATCCGCTCCGGATCGTCGCCAAAACCGGTGTAGTGTCCAATCGTCATCTCAATCAGAGCGATCCCCATAACGCAGAGCACCATTACGAGGCCGACAACAACCACTCTGTAAGAATTCATAAACGGTGTTCTTGGGGGTCCGGATGGTTCCTGGTAAGTCATGTTCTGTTTCCTTTCGACATACTGACGAATATGTTAATTAGTGTACACCATCTAAAATCCACTGGCGCACTTTCTCCAGTTCCGTGCTTGAAAATGTTGCATTATTGTGATCGCCGGACGCTACTTTAGTAACCAGCGGACTTCCATCCGGGTTGCCGGGATCTATAACACTCATAGGATTGCACGAATCTGATCCGTATGGCATTCAGTACATATTAGGATAAAGCTCGAGAGAAAACTCGCGATATGTGGTCGCTGTAAACTCGGGATGCGGGTAACCTTCGATGTTTGTATGGCACTCGGTACATGCTAATCCTGCCTGGCCATGAACGGAGGACTGGAATTCCTCCTCATCGACAAAAAGGCTGACGGTATCACCGGATAGCAGCGTTCGTTGCATTTCACGGTTTGAGTGACAGTTGAAACAGAATCGGTTCTCATCGTCACCCTGTGCCTGTGATGGCGAAAACGTATTTATAAAACACACTGCTAAAAACAAAAATACAATAAAAATGAAAATCCGGACAAATGATGGTGGTTTATTAAGCCTCATATGTTCATTACCAGAGTCTTTATTTGGAGTTGATGTGATCCGATTCTGTAAGCTTGCATGGGATTTGTTCGATTGATTTAGAAAAAAACCTGATTTAACAAGGATGGTTAAACTAACAAACAAACAAATCCTGATCTTTATTCATACATAAATATCTGACTATGTGAATTTTAGTACATGATCAGGATACTATTTGGTGAGGGAGCAGCATACACCTAAAAGATACGGGATGTCAACACCTGTTTACCGTCATGGTAATAATCACCCATTAACATATGTTCATTATAATATATATAAAATTAAACCAGAGCTTTGCCGGACATGCAAATTCTAAGATTTGGATATGTGAATGTATTAACAAGGCCGCCTGGAACACCCTTAAATATTCGGTACTTTTGCACAACAGACATAAAAATTTGACTGGAATATTAAAGCAAATCCTTGGGTAAGGTTTATTTTTAAGTAAGTTTGTAATCACTTAATTATATGGCAGGAGGAGTTACACCCCATTATTCATAGGTCTTACAGTAACTTCCCGACCCGTT
>CBDURU010000011.1:0-55678 GCA_965369865.1 uncultured bacterium
ATGGATGCCGACAGGAATGTCGGCGCACCTGAAAAAGGAATTATAAAATGGAATTGGTTTGACATGCAATCCCGGTCCCACCGGTTTCAGACCTTATTAAAATCCTTTAGATATATATTAATCCAGCTTCCCGAAATCATGTATAATGAGCGCGGTTGCCGGATCAGTAAAATATCTTCTAAAAACAGCTAATTAACTAAATCCTGCTAGACGGCATCAATAAAAGGATTCCCAAAGTTTCCCATTCGGACAATCTATCTGTCTCTGGACATACAGTGATTATTTAAATATTATTAGGATGTCTGGATTTATTTTATTTTATCCAACTGAAAGTCTGGTGATACTATGCCCGATCTTCTTCGCGTTCTTAAAGCTATGGCGGACCCAACCCGCCTGAGGCTCCTGACTATCCTCGACACCGAGGAACTCTCAGTAAACGAAATGGTCCGAATCATGGGTATGGGTCAATCCCGTATCTCACGACACCTCGCGGTCCTTAAAGACGCCGGTCTGCTGGAGCAGCGTCGTGAAGGCACCTGGTCCTATTACTCGATCCCTTCAACTGTTGAAGCCAGGGAAGTACTCCAGGCATACAGGGATGATTCCCTTTACAAACGCACACTCGTTGGCGACGGGCCGCGCATCAGGAAGGTCCTCAAGGACAGGCAGGACCAGTCGCTGCAGTATTTTGAAAAAGTCGCTGAGGACTGGGACGATATCCGTCATGAATATTTCGGGCTTCGCGTACGTAACCGTGCCCTCGCTGGACTGATCCCATCAAACTGGGTAGTTGCGGACATTGGTTGCGGCACCGGATTCCTCCTGCTCGCAATGGCTCCCCTCGTGAAAAAAGCTATCGGTGTTGATATATCAAGCGAGATGCTGAGAGTTGCTCGAAGGAAAGCCCGTGAACGCGGGATGAAAAATATCGACTTCATCCAGGCCGGCATGGATGAAATTCACCTTAAAGACGCGATCCTCGACGGCCTTACCGCCAGCATGGTCCTGCATCATTCTCCCGATCCGTTAAAGACCGCTAAAGAATGGGCGCGAATTGTCAAACCCGGCGGCAAGATCTCTATCGTAGATATGGAAAAACACGAGCATGAATGGCTTCGGGAAGAAATGGCCGATGTCTGGCTCGGCTTCGATGCAAAAGAATTGAAGAGCTTCTTTAAAAAAGCCGGGTTTGAAAATATTCATGTCGAAACTGTGCTCGAGGAATGCTCGACCGCCGACATGGGAGCGCGTAAAACCGCAAATATTGGAATTATTATGCTGACCGCCGACCGTGCGGGCTAGACAAATCCTGATTTTTGATGTAAAATCCTTGAGCACTTAATCGTGATATAGTGCTCTTTTTTGATGCCTTAATTACTATGCTTTATCGCCTCGTAAATTTCCAACCCGATTTCTGGGAATCCTCAGGCTCCCACACCTAGCGTTTTAGCCATTATCCGGGTAGAATTCCATAACTGTCCCCTTCACAGGGGTACCAGTTTTGTTTTTATTTTATTGTTAAATGATCAGGGAGAATCCTATGTCTGATATAGCGAATTTAAAACTTGCCGACCAGGGGCTGAATAAAATCGAGTATGCCTGGATGGAGATGCCTGTTTTACGGAACATCCACGACAGGTTCAAGAAAACGAAACCCCTCAAGAATCTCGTACTCGCACCATGCCTGCATGTAACTTCCGAAACCGCGAATCTCATGCGGACACTCAAAGCCGGTGGTGCGCAGATCCATTTGTGCGCGTCGAACCCGCTATCCACCCAGGATGACACCGCCGCGGCTATGGTCAAGTATTTCGGTATTAATGTCCATGCAAGGCACGGCGCTAATCGCAGAATGTATTACAAGCACATTAATTCCTGTATCAACGCCGCGCCGAACGTGACGATGGACGATGGCTGCGATCTGGTGACCACTCTTATCCAGAAACGTAAGGAGATGCTTAAGCATGTCATCGGTGGTACCGAGGAGACCACCACCGGTGTTGTCCGCCTTCGCGCTATGGCGAAAGACGGCGTACTTCCCGTTCCGATTATCGCTGTCAACGATGCCAAGACAAAGCACTTTTTTGATAACCGCTACGGTACCGGCCAGTCGACGATCGATGGAATAATCAGGGCGACCAACGCTCTTCTCGCGGGCAGGAATTTTGTTGTTGCGGGATTCGGATGGTGCGGTCGCGGCCTTGCCGATCGTGCACGCGGTCTTGGCGCGCATGTAATCGTGACCGAGATCGATCCCACCAAGGCTATCGAAGCCGTTATGGACGGATTCCAGGTAATGCCGATGTCCAAAGCTGCTTCAATCGGTGATTTCTTCTGCACTGTCACGGGTAACATAAATGTCATCCGTGGTGAGCATATGAAGAAAATGAAGAATGGAGCTATCCTTGCAAACTCAGGCCACTTCGATTGCGAACTCGATCTCGCGGCACTTGAGAAGATGGCAAAGAAGAAAAAAAGAGTCAGGGACAACCTCGATGAATTCACCTTGCCCGGTGGAAAAAAACTTTTCCTCGCCGGCGAGGGACGTCTCGTGAATCTCGCGGCTGCGGAAGGGCATCCAGCAAGCGTCATGGACATGAGCTTCGCAAATCAGGCATTTTGCGTTGAGTATTTGAAGGTAAATTACAGGAAGCTCGAAACGAAGGTTTACCCGGTACCGGAGAAGATAGATCAGAAAATCGCGTCTTTAAAGTTGAAGGCTATGGGCATAGGAATCGACCGCCTGACTCCGGAACAGGTAATTTACCTGTCATCCTGGGAAACCGGAACCTGATTTTCGATTCAGACAAAATAAATCCCCCCTGATAATTTTTCGAGCTATGGCAGGGGGGATTCTTATTAATTAGATATCGCGCCCTCTGATAATCGCGATATCTACCAGATGGATTGTGTCTGCACTTCACCTTATTTGTAAATCGCTTTGCCGTCTACTATAAACCCACACAACTTGAAGAACCGCACCGCTCGTCTGTTCATGCTGTTCAGGAAAAGGGTTCCATGTATCAGGCCGATCTCGCTGAATTTCCGCATGGATTTCCTGACGAGATGCTTGCCAATGCCCTGCTTCCTGTGGTGGGGCGTCACGGCTACCACATAGATCTGACCGAAGACCGATGCGGGGGTCCTGGAAGACATGATGATTCCAACAGGCTCATTGCCTTTTGTCACGATGAACGATGCGCCTGGAAGGAACCCATCAAGCTCGGTCCAGTCATTCACCATTTGCAGACATCCATTGTTTGTGTTTAATTCCGGATACACGGCAAGGTCTGTTGAATACAAGTACGCCTGTTTAAGGACAATTCCAAAGGCTCGCATTTTCTCGGAAGACCACTGCTCTATTTCATATCCTTCGGGAAGCGGAATGGGATCGTAGACAAGTTTCATATTTTTATACATTGTCAGCCGAAGAATTTTAAAGAGCGGCTTGCTGAACGGGTCAACTTTCAACTCGATTCTTACAGGTGTGTGTATTACTAGTGTGCTGGTCATCGTTATCCTCCTTTACGCTGTAGAGGAACTTATCTCATTGAATGCACATTGGATTCCAAATCCTCCTTTAGTACACAAACTTTTATTCGATTTTATATTTTTTGCAGAATTTCCCTTTAAAACAGGGCATTAGCGGAGATTTCTTTTAATTTATAAATGATGTAAAATGTAAATCAGTGCTTACTGATAGATTAATCCCGAAAAATTATTACCATATACATACAAAATGCAACAGATCTTATTGCCCTTGTTGGCGCATCTTGCTACATTTGCACCATCTGCAATTTCCAACCGGGCTGGCAGGGGAATTTCCTTATCTAACCTGGCTTAATGACTGTTCCTGTTAAAAAGTGAGATAATAATAGTAATGACCTGGTTATCCGATCCATTTGAATCCGAGCTTTATGCTTTCGAACCCGAACGATTCCTTGTCCCCCCGATGGAAGGTTTCCTCAGGCGGATTTTCGGCGCGCGCTGGGGGATGATTCTTGTCAGCGCCCCCGAGCATATCGACATTGAGCAGGTCCTCGATTTTCTCGCCAACTACTCTCTTCAAAGCGCGTTCTATTCGGAAATCTCGACCGAGCCGGGGGACTTTTACAAACTGGAAAGGGATGAAAGGAAAATCAAGACCATCGATGAGGTTATAGATGAGGCCAGGGATTCAATCCATGGCGCCAAATTGCCGGACCCGCTGGACCTGGAAGGTAGGTACGGGATTAACCACATTCCAAGAAATCCTGAAATCGTTTTCATCCACGAACTGTCAACTGATAACGTGCAAGATGCGGTGGAGGCATCCTTGAACCAGCGCCTGGCTGTCGCGGGGATTCGTGCGGAGGGCAGCTTCCCCGCCCTGCAGTTGTACCGGGAATACGTAAAAAGCGACCATCTCGCCGCCGCAAGCCTGATGGGGATCATCGGGCTTAACACTGTCGATAGAATCTGTCCCGAGTGCAAGGTTAGCGTTGAACATGAATTGAACACCATGGACCAGCTCATGGTGGGTAAACGCTCGGACAAATTTATCAGTTTTGCCGGTGCCGGTTGCGAATTTTGCCAGTCATCAGGCTACAAGGGTCAGATCCTGATTCATGAAGGATTCGAGTTGACTGAAAACCTTCGAAGCCGGCTTCTTGAAGGCACCACGCCGCGACAACTGAAAATGTATGCGAAACAGGAGGGAATGAGTACACTTCTCGATGCGGCATGGGCAGTCGCGGAGGCCGGCGAAACTACGCTCGATGAGGTCACACGAATCGCCGAGGAAACCGATCCCGGTGGTTTTGAACCCACATCTCTTTAACAGGAAAACCCGAAAACCGATTCTACTTGAAATTATATAAATCACGGGGACATGCCGAATGGTACTTTTTTTAATTGCTGGATATATGGTTGCCCCAGGTATAGGTAATCAACAATCTCAGCCCATGTAAGCCATTTCAAGCTGCGGATCCTCGAGTCACCCCCAATATCCTTATCTATACCCATACAAAATCGTATTAAATCTTACTTAGCAAAATCCCAGTCCACTTGCGATATTAATCTGTGACACAATTGTGTCCACAGGTTGCTAATTATGGTTACTTTAACTCGACTGGATGGAAGCTCGGTAGTAATCAATGCCGAAATAATTGAAATGCTGGAATCGACTCCGGATACTATCATTACACTTACTAATGGTAAGAAGTACCTGGTGAAGGAGCCATCGGAAGAGGTTGTTAAGAAGGTTCTTGATTACCGCCAGCAGACGCTTAAGAACCTGATATATTACCGAGAGGAGGCTGATTCATAATGGATATCGCCACCATCATCGGATTTGTCGCTGGTTCATGCCTGCTTTTATGGGGCATGTCAATGGGCGGGTCATTGATAATGTTTTTCAATATCCCATCTATTGCAATTGTTGTAGGCGGGGGACTGGCATCGGTCATGATCGGTTATCCGCTGCCCCATGTTATGGGAGCTATAAAAGTAGTTAAGAACGCTTTCATGACCAAGAGTAACGAATCATTCAGCATTGTCGGGACAATTGTCTCATTTGCCGAGAAAGCACGGCGTGAGGGTCTTCTGACACTTGAGGATGATGCGCAGGCTTTAGATAACGAATTTCTCAAGAAAGCGATACGCCTGGTAGTTGACGGTACCGACCCGGAGCTTGTCCGTGATATCCTCGAAATCGAGCTGGCTTTCCTTGAGGATCGACACAAGCTGGGGAAGGATATTTTCGAACAGCTCGGGATCTTTTTCCCCGCATTCGGGATGATTGGTACCCTCATCGGACTGATCGCGATGCTCGCCAATCTCGATGACCCGTCATCGATTGGCAGTGGTATGGCGGTTGCACTTCTAACCACGTTCTACGGCGCACTTCTCGCGAACTTTGTAACCCTCCCGATTGCCAAGAAATTAAGTGTACGCAGCCAGGAAGAGGTCCTGATGCGCCAGGTAATCGTAGAGGGAGTTCTCGCAATCCAGAACGGTGAGAACCCGAGAATCGTACAGGAGAAACTGAAAGCTTTCTTCCCGCCGAACCTGAGGCCTGAAAAATCTGAAGACGAGGACGATTAGGAAATTGGCTGCTAAGAAGAAAAAACCTGAATCGACCCTGGGCGCCCCGCTCTGGATGATCACCTATGGGGACATGATGACGCTGTTATTATGCTTCTTCATCCTGCTTTTCAGTTTTTCAACGCTTGATGTAGTCAAGTTCAAGGATGTGATCATCGAACTGCAGGGAGCACTGGGAGTGCTGTCTGGCGGCCCGATGATCCTCAATCTTGGGGATATTCCCGCTAAACAGATGACCCATAATCCCGCTGCCAGCACAAGAAAATTGGAGCAAATAAAAGAGAATATTGAGGCTGAGATAAAAAGCGAAGGGCTGGAGGGAGCGATTGAAACCTCCATCAATGAACGTGGTCTCCTGATCAGGTTCACTGATGCTGTATTGTTCGATCCAGGCATGGCTGAAATTAAGCCTGAGGCGATGCCCGTACTTGACGTGGTAAACCAGGAAATTGCCAATATCAATAACCGTGTCGCGGTTGAAGGACATACCGATTCAACCCCAATCAGGACAGCCCGGTTCCCATCGAACTGGGAGCTCTCAACCGCACGGGGGACCGCGATAATTCATTATGCCATAGAAAATGGCGGGATAGCACCCGAACGTCTCACCGCAGCCGGTTATGCCTTCTACCATCCGGTTCTTCCGAATACAACTGCCGAGAATCGTGCCCTGAACCGTCGGGTGGATATCATTATCCTCAAATCCGAGGAAATCATAGACGCTGAACGCAGGGTGGATGCGCTGAATTACCTTGAAAGTGGATTCAGCGACGGTATTATCATTGAAGCTCCTGAAATTGCAGAGGAGTCGATGGATGAATCTCCGGAGGATAACTCAACAGAAAATAACACTCCGGAGATGGACGTTAATAATGAGGAAATGGATACTGAGCACGAATCCAACGAGGGTGTCCCTTCTGATGGATAAACCGATTTATAAAGAGGAAATTAATTATGGCTGAAGATAATGCTAAAGATGAAGGCGCAGTGGAGAAAAAACCGCAGGCTCCGGTAAAGAAAAATTCCAATATGGGAATAATTATCGGCCTCGTTGTGGTTATCCTTCTCCTTGGTGGTGGAGGATTTTACTTCTACACCACTATGAACGCAGCCGATGCATTACCCGAGGATGAAGAAGAACCTGAAATCACCGAAACAAATATTTATTTCAGTGGTTTTGAAACCAACATCGTCAACCTTGCTGAGAGCGAAGAATCAGAGTATATGTATCTTAAATACGGCTTTGATGTCGAACTCATTAAAGAATCCGTTGGTTCGGAAATCGCGGTCAGGCTCCCGAGATTGACTTCCTTGATCGCCGGAGTGATGAGCAACCGGGAATGGACTGAAATTGCCACTGCCCAGGGTCGGGACCGCCTTGCAAGGGAATTAATGAGCGAACTGAATGATGCACTCGTAACACCGGAGGAAGAAGAATCAGAGGAAGGACCGGTAGACAAGATCATCGGCCTTTATTTTACAACCTTCGTTGCTCAATAACCTTGAAAAATAATTAGGGCTAAACCTTAGGGTTTTGGGATATATTGACGATATAATAATATTAAGAGGTTTCCCGGTTGAAGGGATTACCGTATTAGGTAATAATTTTTAGTCATGGCTGAAATTCTCTCACAGGAAGAAATCGATGCTCTTCTGAATGCACTGGACGTGGAGGAAATTCCAGAGGAAGTTTCCAAGCCCGACGGCACCCGTCGCATAAAGGAATATGACTTCAAACGTCCGGATAAGTTCTCCAAGGACCAGATCAGAACCCTCCATATGGTGATGGAGGGTTTCGCGCGATCCTGGTCGACATTCCTGTCCGGAAAACTCAGAAGCCTCGTTCATGTCGAAATTGTATCGATCGACCAGTTGCCATATGAAGAATTCATCAAATCGACATTCAGTCCATCTGTGATCGCCATTATCTCCATGGAGCCACTTGAGGGAAATGCGATAATGGATATTTCCCCACCGGTGGCTTTCTCAATTATCGAAAGGCTGGTCGGCGGCACCGGTTCGGCTATGACGAATGTCAGGGAACTCACCGAGATAGAAGAAGCATTGATGGTAAATGTTATCAGTGATGCTTTACGGGTCCTGAAGAACTCTATGGGAGACCTTTTCCAGGCAAATCCGCTGCTGGAAGGAATTGAGTATAATCCACAATTCACACAGGTTGTTCCCCCAGGCGACATGACCCTGTTTATCTCATTTGAGATGCGGATTGAGGACAGCCGCGGAATGTTCGGCCTGTGCCTTCCGCATATGCTTCTGGAATCCGTTCTCGGCACCTTGTCGACAGAAAGATTTTTCCGCAGGGCAAGCCAGAAGGAAGACGAAACCGAGGACCGTACCCAAAATGTCATACAAACTCTCGGACCTACACACTTGGATATCCGTGTTGAGATTGGTACCGCAAATTTAGATATAGAACAAATTCTTAATATCAGACCCGGTGATATTATCAAACTTCCAACCAGAACCGCTGATACGTTCAAGGTTTTCATTGGGGACGATCCTAACCCGCATTTTCTTGCCAGGCCTGGGACAATTGGACGTTTCAAGGCCATCGAGATAATGGATTTTTACGAGGAGTAAATTATGGGCCTATCGCAGGACGAAATTAATGGATTAAAGGATGACGGAGCAGCCAGCTCATCGGAGAATAATCCGAAATCTGTCATTCAAAAAATGGCTGCCCGCATGACCGAGTCGGTTGAGAACATTATCCCGGTGCTTATCGGTTCGACCGGTGAAATGAAAGTTGACGCGCATGATCCGGTACAGAAACAACTTGATGAGTTGCTCGGTTCGCTGCCTGAAAATAATGCATATTTCATATTCACTGAACTATCCCTGACAAGTTCTGTCCTGGTTGGCTACATCGACTTTGAAATGGCGCTTGATCTGAGCCAGAAAATGATGGGGCAGGAAGGAGAGGAAGAGCTTAACGAGGCTCTGTTGTCCGCATTAAACGAGGCTTTCAACAATATACTGGGGGCATATGATACCGCACTGAAAGAAGAATTTGGTATTGATGTTGAACATGGTGACTTGAAATTCCTGGAAGGCAAACCAGTTGATACTGTCACGGCCGAAGCCGGTATGGCAGCCGATACAAAGATGTGGCATATCCCGATGGTTGGGACAATCGATGATAAGTCTTTCAAGCTTGGATTACTAATTAGTGAAGCCGCCATGAATGAAATTGCTGAAAAACACCCGGCTGCAACTGAAGAAAAAGCTGCGCCGGAAGATGCCGGGGTGGAGACCGATGAAAAACCATCTGAAGAATTATCGGACCAGGCTGAAATTGATGCCCTTGTCGCAGCGCAAAAACAAGACGAGGTACAAGCTCCGGTAACAGGTGCTTCAGCAGACCAGCCGGAATCTCGAACCGTTCCGACAGCTGTATTCGAAGAACTTGCTCCCAGGGAAAGTATTGGTGAAACAAAGGGCATTGATCTTATTCTCGATGTGCCACTCAGTGTAACTGTGGAACTTGGGCGGAAAACACTTTCAGTGCGTGATATTCTTGCATTAAACCCGGGAAGCCTGGTCGAGCTTGAAAAACTCGCGGGAGAAGCAGTCGACCTCCTTGTAAACGGGAAACTTTTTGCACATGGAGAAGTAGTAGTCATTGACGAGAACTTCGGCGTAAGGGTATCGATGATCATAACCCCTAAGGAGCGAATCGAGAAAATGAGCGATGCGGGATCCTGACAGTAAAAATAATATTGAAAATTTCACCCACCACTTCTGAAAGGGTGGGTTTTTTCTATGTAAAAATTACTCTACTCAATGTGATCCACCCGATCCGGCGATGCCGTCATGGTTCGGCTCGGGCTCATCATCGGGTTTGATATCACTGGTTTCAGGATGTTCGATTTCTGTTCGAAGAGTCATCAGGAACGCCACAATATCCGCGATTGTCGCGCCTTCACTGTCACCACGAAACGGAGGCATTATCACAACCTCGGGCCTTAGATTCCTTGGATTATCGATCCATCGCGCGAGCCATTCCGCATCCCGAATCAATCCTGCGTCATCGAGTGCCCGGCCGCCTTCGAATCCCTCACCACGAAGCGTATGACAGATCAGGCATCGTCCACGGTTATCGCCGGAGAAATACGCTTCACCGATTTCCGCATTTCCGTCTTCCAGGCCGGCTGTCGGGTCAAAAGGCAATTCATTTTCAGTACTTTCATCAATTGCTTCAGTTGAAGTGTTATCGGTCGTGTCCTCCGGAACAACATCATCACCCGGAGTTCCTTTACCGGATGTTCCCGCACAGGAAAAACTTAGAAACAGGACCAGGAATGCAAGTGTGAGATACTGTCGCATAACAGCTAAATGTTACCACAAATCCTGTATCACAGGGTTGCCGGGTAAATCGGTGAAGCCAAAAATATCAGGTTAATAATCACTAACTAATTCAGCAGGTTTGACGATCAATATGATATACTCCATTTTTGCATCGTGAGGAGCCAGCGATGAGCGAGACGAAATATATCTTTGTTACCGGCGGAAACCTTTCCGGACTCGGAAAAGGCCTTGCCGCGGCGAGTATGGGAAGACTCCTGAAAAGCAGGGGTTTGAGCGTAAGCATCCTCAAGGTTGACCCGTATATAAATGTCGATGCGGGCACGATGAGCCCCTACCAGCATGGTGAGGTGTTCGTGACAAAAGACGGTGCCGAAACAGATCTCGATCTCGGTCACTACGAACGCTTCATCGACATCGACCTTACCGAAAAATCCAACATCACCACCGGGCAGGTTTACCATGCGGTAATTGATAAGGAGAGAAAGGGATCGTATCTCGGCGCGACCGTACAGGTGATTCCTCACATAACCAATGAAATTAAGGACCGCATACACGGTTTAAGCATCCAGGATGAAGAGCGTCCCGACGTTGTGATAGTGGAAATCGGCGGTACAGTGGGCGACATCGAAAGCCTCCCGTTCCTTGAAGCGATAAGGCAGTTCAGGATGGACCAGCCGAGAGGCCATGTCCTGAATATCCACCTGACCTTCCTTCCCCTGGTTTCAACCACAAATGAGCTTAAAACTAAACTTACCCAGCATGCTGTCAGGGCATTACGTGAGATCGGAATCCAGCCGGACATCCTTCTTTGCCGGTCGACGCAGGAAATGAACGACGATGTTAAGAAGAAAATCGCGTTGTTCTGTAATGTTCCGATCGATTCTATTTTTTCCGATGTCGATGTTGATAATATCTATTTCATCCCCCTGGTTTTCGAGAAAATCGGGGTTGGATCGAAACTGGTCGAACTCCTCAATCTGGAATGCGGCCCACCCGAGCTTTCCGACTGGATTGACATGGTGGACGCGATTAAAAATCCTGAGGCGAAGATAAAAATCGCTCTTGTCGGGAAATACGCAATCCTTCGCGACGCGTATATTTCGGTTATTGAGGCGCTCATTCATGGCGGTATTGCTAACAGGATCACGGTCGAGGTTGACTGTATTTTGTCGGAAAAACTGGAGGACAATGAAAACTGGAGTGATATTCTGGCGGGTTATTCCGGAATCGTGATCCCCGGGGGATTCGGTGATCGCGGCATCAAGGGGAAAATTCTCGCGTGCCAGTTCGCACGGGAAGAGAAGGTGCCGTTTTTAGGATTATGTCTCGGCCTACAGGTCGCGACAGTCGAATATGCCAGAAATGTAATTGGAATTAAGAATGCGAATTCCACTGAATTCGATGAAGTGTGCCCGGAACCGATAATCGACCTGATGCCCGATCAGAAAAAAATCACCCGCAAGGGCGGCACCATGCGTCTCGGACACTACCCCTGTAATATCAAGCCAGGCACAAAGGCTCATGAGGCCTACGGTGTGGATATGGTTCAGGAACGCCACCGCCACCGGCTTGAAATCAACAATAAATATCGCGATCAACTGGAAAAAGCCGGAATGATCATGTGCGGTGTTTCCCCGGACGATCTGCTTGTCGAGATGGTGGAACTGAAAGACCATCCCTGGCATATCTCGACGCAGTTCCATCCTGAGTTCCAGTCGAGGCCACAGCGCGCGCATCCTTTATTCAGGGAATTCATAAAAGCGTCGCTTGAGTATCATAAGAGGGTAGAGGATTTGCTTCCGGGAAAAGTCAAGGAGAAGGTTGAGGGGTAAGGCATCGGAAGGTTCGGGCAAATGGAAAGTTCTTCAACAATAAAAAAGATCAAGCTTACTAATTTCCTTTCTTTCGGTCCCCAAGGAATGGAGTTGGAACTTAAGCCATTGAATGTCTTAATTGGTGCGAACGCGACAGGGAAGTCGAATTTAATTGAGGCATTATTGTTATTTCAAGCCATGCCACTCAATAAAATCCACGACATTTTTATTAAAGGCGGGGGATCACAGTGGTTATGGAAAGGTGAACAGGACATTCCAGACGTGACCATTGAAGTATGTGCAGCTTACATTGATTATTACACTTTAGCCCCATTGCCCAATCAAGAAATTATTCATTCAATTACTTTCACTGCTGATTATAGGAACCGATTTTACTTAAAAAATGAACAGATTCTCATAAATGATAAAGAAGGCCTGTTTGAGGGCCCAACTATTATATATGACTATAATCTTGGATCTCCAAAGTATAAAGATGAACTGCTAGATCAAGAATCGCCAAAAATTGAATCCCTGACACCAGTATCCGGAGAACATACCGGTGGTTTGTTACTAGCAAGGACACTTGATAGTTTAAAATATCGAGAAGCTGGGTTTTTACAAAATCTGTACGGACTTATGCGCATCTATCGCATCTGGTATATGAATAAAGAAGCTCCCCCAAGGATTTCTTGTCCATCTCATTTACCTAAATTCACATTGCTTGATGATGCCTCTAACCTTGCTCTTGTATTAAATGAACTAGAAACCCATCATGCAAGCCATTATGAAAAAATTATTAGAAAACTTAAAAATATTTATCCTGATATAAATAAATTAACCGTTGATTTTTCATCAAATTCTGCAACCATATGGCTTCATGAGACAAGCCTTGCCCATCCTGTCCCTGCACTTAGGTTTTCCGACGGACTTCTCAGATACTTATGCCTTCTCACCGTCCTCTGTCATCCAAAACCGCCTAAATTAGTCTGTATCGAAGAGCCAGAAATTGGTCTCCATCCTGATGCCATTGTAAGATTAGCCAAACTGCTGAAAGAAGCATCTGAACGAACGCAACTTATCATTACAACTCACTCCGACATCCTAATCTCGCAGCTCACTGACATTCCAGAGTCAGTTATCGTATGCGAGAGGGATGAAGACGGGACACACATGAACCGACTCGAACCGGAAAAGCTGGAATCCTGGTTAAAGGATGATTACCTGGGTGATGTCTGGCTTAGTGGAGGTATCGGGGGAACTTTATAATGCAAAGGGTAATAGTCCATATTGAGGGAGGTGGGGACAGTAAAAATTCTCAACAACCTCTAAGGTTGGGCTTCAAAGAACTCATAGGAGAATATTCCGCCAGAACCAGACAATCACTAAGACCTCGTATTGCATGTTGGGGTGGCCGAGATAGAACTTTTAAAAAATTCAAAGGGGCTTGCACTGATAATCCAGAGACAATCCACCTCCTTCTTGTAGATTCAGAGGGACCAGTCAATACATCACCGATCCAGCACCTTATCACTCGCGACCGTTGGGATTTTACAGGAATTGACCATGACATGATCCATCTGATGGTTCAAACCATGGAAGCATGGTTCATGGCCGATAAAGAAGCTATAAAAAATTATTACGGCAATAGGCTTAATGAGAGAGCTTTGCCAAATCGAAGAAATGTAGAAGACATTCCAAAAGATGATTTAAAACCATCATTAGCCCGTTCAGGCAGTGCTACTAGAAAAGGTGGTTACCGAGAAATCAGAGATGGTTCAGGCATTCTATATTATCTTGACCGAGAAAAAGTCAAAACCACATTACATGGGAAACGGTTCTTTGAGAAACTCGAAGAAATATTCTCCACTATGTAGTAAATTCTCAATTTAAGCTTAGGTTTATCAGCTATACGCTTCGTGTTCGGCTTCCCACTTGACACGGAACTCCTCGAATTTATCCACCTCGAACGCGCTTCCGAGGATAATCGGGCAGCGGTCGTGCACATGCTCGGGCTGCATGTCGAGGATATTCTCGCCCGTTCCGGTGACAGCCTTTCCGCCGGCGCGTTCGAGCATCCACGCGAGCGGCGCGGCCTCGTACATCAGCCGGATTTTCCCTTTCGGATAATCCTCGCCCGCCGGATACATGTGTATGCCGCCGCGGACCATCGTGCGGTGCGCATCCGCGATCAATGACCCGACATGCCGTCCACTCGCCTTTTTCCCCACGCCGGAATATTCCTCGGTGTGAAGCCAGTCCCAGAATTCGCGCACGTATGGTTTCCAGAGATGCTTTCTGGCGGTGTTCACGCTGATCGTGTTTCCACGACCCGGAACGCGGATATCCGGCTGCGACAGAAACCAGACACCGATCGACGGATCGAGAGTGAACGCGTCGATCGTGCCCTCGCTCGCATAGACCAGCACTGTCGACGGGCCGTACATGACATACCCGGCCGCGACAAGATCGCGCCCCTTGCGCAGAATATCCTCATCGGTCGGCTTGCCCGATTTCGTAACGCGGCTCCAGATCGCGAAGATCGTTCCCACGGTGACGTTGATGTCGATGTTCGATGACCCGTCGAGTGGATCGTACGCCACCATGTATTCCCCGTCCTCGTTTCCGGGCACGATGTGCACGCCGTCCTCCTCTTCCGATATCAGCGCGCAGCACAGGCCCGTCGATTCGAGCGCTTTTTTGAAATTATCGCTCGCGCGGTTGTCGAGCATCGTGGCGAGTTCGCCGGACGGGTTCACGCTGCCGGTCGCGCCCATCGTGTCGGCCATGCGGGAGCGGTTGAGATCGTTCGAGGTGATTTTTGCGGCGATCCCGATGCGGTCGATGATGGTCGAAAGCTTCCCGGACGCGCCGGGGTATGTGGACTGGATTTCAAGTACTCGGTCGAAGAGAGTGTCAGGAGTCATGGTGTGTATATTGTAGCAGGGAATGAGGGAAAGTGGCAAAGGGGTTGTCAGGTTATGTGTTCCGGGATATTGGCTATGGGATCGGAGAAGAGTGGTAACTGCCTGTTCCAAGTTCGAGAGGGGATCGATCCGCGCCAACACATAGTTGACTAAGGTAGCGCGACTATGAAAGCCGCACACCAAGCGCTCGCAGCATTTTGAACGTATCGCAGTAATCTACCTTGAAAACCTTACAGACATCCGGAATATGAACTTTGGCTTTGGCTTCGGGGGCCGGCTCTTCGTGGGTAATGACCACATGCCCTTTCAACTTTGCGTAAGCCACTAGCCAACCGTCCGCGCTACTAGCGAATTCGGCCTTCGCAGCATCTAGGAATCGGCTTTGGGCTTGTACCCAAGCCATTACTTCCCCATAAGATTTAATCACATCTTCGTCGTCAGTCGAGGTAAACGCATGATTGAATTTATCTTTTGCCCACTTCGCAAGCTCGTCTTTTCCTCGCTCCAATTCCACTCTGACGCGATCAATACTCTGAATCTGTCCATTTCGTGCATGATCGATCAGGATATCCCAGAACCGAGAAACGAGATCGAACGCATAGTAGCGACGAGCTGCCTCAATAAACACATTAGCATCAAGAACATACTGGGTGCCGTCAGTCACTGCTGTCCCCCGTCTTCAAGAAAGGCTGCATAACGCTCGAAGGTCTTTCCGTAAAGACCGGTCAGTTGATATGCTTCGGAATAAAGAAGCTTGCCTTCCCTGGCAGCTCGAACCACAGCAGAGGCAAATCGCCGCCCCACACGGAAATTCTGATTAGCGTAGAAGTCCCCACCTTTCTTTTTCTGCCGACGAAGGGCAGCAGCAGCCCTTCGGCGTTCATCCCTCTTATAATCCCGATAAAATTCATGAAATGCCTCTTCGTTGATCAGAGCCAGGTCCAGTGCCCTACGGGCCGCCACAATCTCACTGACCTTGAATTTACGGGCAATTGCCTGGAATGGTTCCAGATCATCTTGCACCGAAAGCCAGACTTGATGTAACTCGTGTTCCGGAACGAGAAATTCTGCAGATACGCTATCGCATGCCTGCTCCGTAGGGTCGTCTGCAGGTTGCATCTTGCGAAGATCAAACGCAGCGCTGCTGCCAAAGAATACGTGCGCCAGCTCATGCCCGAGTGTGAACATTTGCGCGGCCTTGCCATCAGCGCCATTGACGAACATAAGTGGGGCGTACTCGTCGGCCAGAACAAAGCCGCGGAATTCGTCAGGATCGAGCTTGCGATGAGTGTTATTTCCGACAATTCCGTTGACGACTACCAATATCCCAGCGTCTTCCATGGCTCCGCGGAGAACTCCCAAACCATCGGTCCAAGTCGGCTGTTTAGCCGCCCATCCCTCATCAAAGCCTAATGTGCTTCGTATGCGTTGCGCGATCGATAAGGGCTGTTCACCAACTCGCGCAGAACTCGCAAACGGAAGCTGTTCTTGGCCTTGTTCAATAAGGAACTCGCGCATCCAGACCTGCCGCTGCTGCATCATTTGGATTGTTTCAAGTAGGTCGGGGCTGGGTTTGCTCGGAGTTTCACCACGGAGTGTCCGGAAGTGCGGGATGGGCATCCGCTCTTCTGGCGGTTCCTCAAGGAAGAAGAACCCAAATGGGGTCAGAGTAGCTTTCGCTAGGTCTTCCAATTGCCGTAGCGTAGGTTGGCCCTCGCCGGAAAGCCACTGCTGGATCTTTGGAAATTTCTTTCGTAGCTTGTCCTCAGAACGACCTGAGCGACCTGCGCGCTCCACCGCCCACCGCAAAACCGCTGTCGCGACGGCTACTCTGCTCATCAGGCGATCTCCTTTCGGACATCAATCTTCCCATTTACAGCCACTAAAATCAAGGCTGGGCGCCGTACACAACCGGAGCGTCAGCGAAGAATGCGCATGTTACATCAGTACCTGATTCCGGCGCCTTCGCCAGCGAGTCTTGGATCGAGGAGAATCATCGACCAGAGTGAGTAAAATGGATTTTGACCCGCGCCGAGTGCCCCGCCGAGTGCTCCGGCAATCCCGGCTGCCTGGATCAGTTCGTTCTGACGTGACTGTACGCCGCTGAGGTCACCGAGCAATTCTTCGAGAAGCCCGACTTCACCGAGATAATCGACCACGTAATCGTCACCGAGACCGGCGAGATCGGCCGCGCGATCAAGGGCATCGGAAAGGCCGCCGAGTTTATCGACAAGCCCCAGATCGACCGCCTGCTCACCGTTGAAGATCATGCCAGTCGCGATAATCTCCATTTCCTCTTTCGAAAATCCCCTGCCCTCCATGACCGCGTCCTTGAACTGGACGTGCACCTGGTCGAGCATTACCTGGAGTAATTCTTTTTCTTCATCGGTCATTGGACGTGTGGGGTTGCCAATATCCTTGAGATCACCTGAAGTGATAGTTGTATCCGACAGACCGATCAGTTCATACAGGCCTTCATAATTCATTAACTGCATAATGACCCCGATTGAGCCTGTTAGCGTTGCCGGGTTTGCGAAAATTTCATCAGCCGGGGCGGCGATGTAGTATCCCCCCGATGCGGCCACATCGGCCATCGAGACAATCACCGGACGGCCGGTGTCCGAGAATTCTTCAAAAACATCGTAAATTTCCTGGCTGGCCGCCGCCGAGCCTCCGGGAGAGTTGATCCGTACAACCAGGGCTTTTACCCCGACATCGTCAATTGCCTGGTTGACCACCTCGACGATATGGTCTGAAGTGGCTCCGCCGGTTGGGAAGAAAGGGTTATCTCCGGAACGTCCGGACATGATGACCCCATCGACGTAAAGCAGCCCGACACGTTCACCAAACAGGCTCGTTGATGGCGATGGTACGCACGACGAGATCAACCCGACAAGAAGCGCTCCGAAAATTAACGTTATTATGATTGGAATATATACAGCCCTGGAAGACATTGTTTTTCTCCTGTTAATTGATGAGTTTATTCTACCTTGATAGGGTGATTGTAACAACATCGAACGAAAATGCAATAAGATAAAAAACACAAACCAATCACTGTCTACGCAACTTTTAATCTAATTAAGATGATTATATATTAACTGGGTTTATTTAAATCCCGCCATTGTTTGGCATGGGCGGATAAACCCTTATTTTCCCATGGAAGCGCTTATTCAAAATCCGATCATCGCGAGATTCCTGAAGGCAAGGGACTTTGTTTTTCCTGTAGTGGTACTTCTCGCGGTGGTTATGCTGATAATCCCGTTTCCACCGTTAATGCTCGACCTCTTTATCGCCTTTGCGTTATCGGCAGCGTTCGTAACAATCCTGCTCGCGATCTCGATAACCGACCCGCTTGAATTCTCGGTATTTCCAACCTGGATACTTGTTGCCACGGTGTTTTTTCTTGGCTTAAACGTGTCCACCACCCGGTCTATCCTGTCGATCGCGGATGCCGGACTTATTGTAAATACCTTCGGGAACGTGGTTACCGGGGGGAATCTCGTAGTCGGCGCGGTAATTTTTGTCATCATTGTCGCGGTAAACTTTATTGTTATCGCAAACGGCACACAGCGAATCGGCGAGGTGGGAGCGCGATTTACTTTGGACGCGATGCCGGGCAAGCAGATGTCCATCGACGCCGATCTCACCAACGGCCTGATAACCGAGGATGAAGCCAGGGAAAGACGTCGCAAACTCGAACAGGAAGCGGATTATTACGGCGCGATGGATGGCGCGTCAAGGTTCATCAAGGGTTACGCGATTGTCGGAATTCTAATCACACTGGTAAATATCGGCGCCGGATTTATTATCGGGATGGCCCAGAATGGTTTATCCGCTGGTGAATCAGCACAGATTTATACAAGGCTGACGATTGGTGACGGTCTTCAAAGCCAGTTGCCCGCGCTTCTGATGAGTGTCGCGACCGGTATCATGGTGACCAACGCCGCAAGTGATAAAAACGTCAGTGTAAACATTATCGAGCAAATAGCTAACCAGCCGAAAGCGATCATGATGGCCGGTGGAGCATTATTCCTTGTCGCGATGGTCAGCGGAATGCCCAAACTTCTCCTGATCCCGATGGCTGCGATCATGTATTTCATCGGCATCAGGATTTCAAGCGTCAGCGACCGTGTAAAGAAAGAAACTGAAACCAAACGCCAGGCTGATATAGCAACACAAGCAAAGGAAACCCCCGAGGAAGTTCTCAGCACCATGGGGGTCGACCCGATGCAGATCGAAATCGGGTTCTCGCTCGTTCCGCTCGTCGATACCCAGACCGAAGGCGATTTACTTGACCGTATCACGATAATCCGCAAGCAGATCGCAAATGAAATGGGAATTGTAATACCACCGATTCGAATCCGTGACAATATCCAGCTCAAGCCGAGCGAATATGTGGTCAAAATCCGTGGGAATATTGTCGCGAGAAACGAATTGATGACCGAACGTCTGCTTGCAATTAACCCGGGTACTGCAGAGGATGAACTTACCGGAATCCTCACAACCGAACCTGCATATGGATATCCCGCCTACTGGATCACTGAGGAAGATCGTCCCCGGGCGGAAGCGCTGGGCTATACAATTGTCGATCCGGTGAGCGTGCTCGCGACCCACTTAACCGAGATAATCAGGTCGTCCGCGGATGAATTCCTCGACCGCCAGAACCTGCAGGCGCTCATCGATCGGCTTAAAGAGGATTTCCCGGTTGTTGTCGATGAACTCCTGCCGGATGTCCTTGGGCTTGGGGATATTTTGCGCGTGTGTAAAAACCTTCTCGCTGAACGGATCAGTATCCGCGACTTGCTGGTGATTTTCGAAACAATTGCCGACCATATAGGGCTGACCAAGGACCCGGACCTGCTCACCGAGTACGTACGCGCGGCGCTATCGAGGAGTATAACGAAGAAAATCCAGTCGGAAGAAGGGGAAGTAAGGGTAATAACGCTCGCGCCAGGTGTGGAAATTCTGCTGGAAGGTAGCCTGCGTCAGACCGCAGCGGGGCAATATCCTGTACTGGCGCCCGATGTTTATACAAAATTCATGGGAGAGCTGGTGCGAATGTCCAACGCTGTTCGCGATCGTGGTTTACGTCCGGTCCTGTTAGTAGGGCCGAAAATTCGACTTCCGGTAGCGCGTTTGCTTGGTGAAGCCATCAAGGACCTCTCAGTGGTCAGTTACGCTGAAATTGTGCCGGATACAAAGATCGAAAGTGTCGGAGTACTGGAGCTGAAAACCGATGGTAATGAGAATCAAACGGTATGAAGGCGATGAGAAAGACCTTCCGAGGATAATCCGCAAGGTCAAGCGCGATCTTGGGGAAAATGCCGTGGTTAAAACCCGTCGCTATAAAAAAGGCGGTGTTCTCGGTATCGGTGCGAAGAACATGGTGGAAGTCTATGCCGGCATCGAGCAGGATTTATCCAAAGGGTCCGGAACCGGCACAACCAATCCACAGCTTTCAAACGCCGAACTTCTCGAACGTCTACTGCCTAAATCGACACCTGCAAACAACAGTCATGCTGCCCAGATACTTCAATCACTGAATGTGCGGCAAAATCCCCAACCTGTAATTTACGAGCACCCGTCACAAGCACAGGCAATGTCCCAGGCGGGAACCGCAACAGAGGTTGAACAGGTTGGCCAGATCCAGTTCGAGCTTCAGAACCTTGCCCGTGAAATCGCGGACATTCGCCGTTCTCTGGATGCGGGGAATTCTCTGGCGGGTGATGAATCCGAAGAGGTAAAACAATATCCAAGGTGGCTTGAACATCTCAGGGGTAAACTCATCACAAGTGAGGTTACGGAGTCGGTGATCGACCAGATGCTGGAGGAAACACTGAAAGCGGCCGATCCCGAAGCTATCGCGGATTTCGAGGGTACGCTTCTCGCGTTTCAGAAAACCGTATCGGCGATAATAGAGGCCCGGGGCAGCCTGAAAGGCCAACAGGCCCCAAGGGTACTTACACTCGCAGGCCCGACCGGTGTCGGGAAAACAACCACCCTGGCAAAACTCGCAGCGACCGCAAACCTTCTCGATAAAGAGCGTGTCGGACTTATTTCAGCGGATACTTACAGAATTGCGGCTATCGATCAGCTTAAGACTTTCGCTGGCATTCTCGATATCCCGCTGAAGGTTGTATTCTCCCCGGCTGAATTGAGGGAAGCTCTGGCTGAATTCAAGGGGATGGATCGGATATTCATCGATACAGCGGGTCGGAGCCCGAACCACGATGAACGTATGGAAGAACTCAGGGAACTCGTGGCAGCCCATGAGGATGTGGAGTGCCATCTCGTCGTTTCAGCAACTACCCGCCCGAATGACATGCAATTAATCTGCGAAAGGTTCCGTCCGGTAAATTACTCGAGAATAATCTTTACGAAAATAGATGAAACATCAACCCTTGGCCCGGTTCTAAGCCTTATGTATTCTGAAGGGCTGCCGACAAGCTACCTGACCAACGGGCAGAGTGTGCCTGATGACATTATCCTTGGGGATGAGTCCGATCTTCTCGGCCTTGTTATAAGAAGGAGCATGGGATGAGCCGGGCTCACTTAATTATTATGAAAAAGGACGGCTGTTAATGGCGTATGAATACAAAATCCTGGAACCAATGGACTACGGCCATCCCGGCGCCGGTGCACGGTTCACGGAGTTAGAAACAGAATTGGGCAAATTATCAAAAGAAGGCTGGGAACTCCACAAGCTTGTACAAAGCATGATGCGCGGACGAAAAGTATCCGGCGGACGGGAAGATACGATAACGATGACTACAGTCGCTATGATCGCTATTTTAAGGAGGAAATTGGATTAATGTCGATCACTTACGATCCTGAGAAATGGTCGAATCCATCCAGGGCCAGGGATTTCGAACTTTCGAAGAAGAAATCGAAATCGCTGGTTCTCGTTCCCGCCAGGGAGCTTCGGCACTTTAAGATCACGTCCGGCAGCAACTCCGCGCTTTTCTCTCAAATCGTAAGCCAGGACGAGGACAAGCCGATTATCATATCTAAACCAAAGGGGGAAGGCCTAAGAAGTAGCAAGTACATCTCATCTAAGGAATTAGAATGAGTTATGACCAGAAAGCAACTATAGAAATGTCAGATCAGGCAGAAAATCTCAGGCGTCTCGTTGAAACGGTAGTCCCGATATTACCCCACAAGGCACGCAGGATAGCGTTTCTCTCGGGCAAGGGTGGCGTTGGTAAAACAAGCCTCTCTGTCAATATCGCAGTGATATTAGCCCGTATGGGGAAAAAGATAATATTTGTCGATTGCGATCTTGGACTCGCAAATGCGGACATCCTCCTCGGAATTAAACCGCGAATTACACTTGACGGAATACTTGCGCATGGCGGGGACGTAAAGAAATCACTTATAGAGGTTCCATCGGGACTATTTATCCTGCCGGGTTCTGAATCAACGGTTCCACGTGTAGCAGTAGGAGGGGGTCATCTTCAGGACGTGTTAATGGGAATAGACGATCAAGCGGAAATAATCATCATGGACGGCGGCGCGGGTATCGATGAGGGTGTGCAGCATATTGGAATGCTTGCCGACGAAGTGGTGATTGTAGCGTCTCCCGAGAGCGCATCCGCGGTGAACGCGTACAGATTGATCAAGGTAATCCTCAAGCATGAAAATCCTCCATCAATTCGGATCATTATTAACCAGGTCAGAAATAACGCGACAGCCAGGCGAGTGGCGGGAAGCCTGTCAGGCGCCGTAAAGCAGTTCCTCGACACCAACCCTGAATATATAGGCTGGGTGCCCAAAGATCCGATTGTCGAGCAGGCAGCGAAAGACAGAATGCCGTTTGTGGAAAGATATCCTGGAAGCCTGCCATCGAGGGCTGTAATGACACTCGCAAACAAGCTGTACATACCACCACCAGGACCACCCAGGGCAGCCTGAAGTATCCTCCCTTACAGTCTGACATACATTTACCGAGTACCTAACAGTTACGAGTATCTAACAGTAGCCCGACCGTCAGGGGCTGTTGAAAAAGTACTAAATCCCGTAGCGCAGGACGCCGGCCTGCTGTACCGTGGACGGCCCGTCCGCATGGAGAGCGGTATCGGAAGTTTTAATCCCTTGTGATTTTTCGGTCTAATAACTTTTTCAACAGCCCCGTCAGGAAGGGCTCCGATTCAACCATCAAAGCCGCTTTATCTACCAAATACATTACATCCTTTTATAGTTAAATCTTATTTTTTATTAATTAAGACTTGCTATACGATCATATGTACTTTATAATTATCCTGAGGCTATTTGCAGAGGGTTTTGTCCACGAACGCAGTAGATAACTGTGGACAGGACGATAAAAGACGGACAGTTGTGGATTCCGCAGAGCAAACCGCCAAGGTTGATCTAACAGAGATCCCCAAGGAGGCCTGTGGATGGTTGTTGGGGGGGGGAATATAAACCGGGACGGGTCGTTTGGATAGCGACCCGTCGGACTTTTTAGTCACTCTTTTTCTCTTGTATTACTGGTACTCTGAAAAAAACATCCCCCTTAAATCCATTTGAATCTCCATTTCTTATTTTTGTGTTAGAATCAGGAGAATATGTTCGATTTCCTGAAACGCGTCGGTTTTTTCTACTGGTTACAGTACGGTATTGTCCGGGCGCACTTCGCTGTCTGGCACAGGCTCAAGGTCAACGGCCAGGAAAATATCCCCCTTGAGGGCGGTATAATTCTCGCAGCCAACCATTTAAGCCATCTCGATTCACCATCGATTGGATGCTGTATACCACGCAGAAGCCGGTATGTAGCGGACACCGAGATGTTCAAGAAATTTCTCCTGAATTGGTACCTTCCCCTGACCGGAGGTATCCCGATCGATCGTTCATCCAGCGGCGGTGAGGAGATGATAAAAACCGCAGTCGATGCTCTGAAAAAAGGTGACTTGTTGATTCTCTACCCTGAGGGTACTAGAAGCCGGACCGGATATCCCGGTCGTGCACGTACCGGGATGATCGTACTCGCCAGTAAAGCAGGGGTTCCAATCGTACCATGCAGGATATCCGGAACATTTAAGTGCTGGCCATACTCAGTAAAATGGCCCAGACCCGGCCCGATACAGGTTTCTTTTGGAAAACCTATTCAGTGGAATCCAGATGAAATAGATTTGAAAAACAGGGTAGACCTTGAAACCAAATCCACCCAGGTTATGGCGGCGATACAGTCACTTCCGGGATGGATCCCCAAAACCGCAATCCCACGTCCTGATCTGGTTTAAGACCAATTCCGTTAAAAAAATATTGATTGGATATATTTAGCAAGTAGCCCGGAAACCCATTTCCCGAAAATGATCCAGGCTTGTGCATATGCTCTTAAAATGGGTTTCCGGGTTACATTTTGATATACGTCGGCAAGCCATTTCCAGAAAATAACATTTAATTCAGGTGCGCCGACATTCCTGTCGGCCTTTATTGATGGATGCCGACAGGAATGTCGGCGCACCTGAAAAAGGAATTATAAAATGGAATTAGAATAATGTGGGGATTGGCGTGAATTTAGCGTCCTGGTAATGTTTGTAGAAAGCCAACCCCCCCTCAATCCCCCCCGCAAGCGGTGGGGAGGTTATGATTCTTAATCCCTGAAACCTTACTTTTTATTCCTTGAAACCTTACTTTTTATTCCTTGAAACCTTACTTTTTATTCCCCGAAACCTTACTTTTTATTCCTCGAAACCTAAATTTTTATTCCTCGAAACCTTACTTTTTCTTTCGCTTTTTGCCCTTCAGGTCTTTCCGTTGCGTAAAAGGCCTTCTGATTCCATGTTTAACCTTGCTTGCGGATTCAGCGACCGCGCCGGTAACGCTCTTTGCCCTGGCCTGTGCCATCTGCAAATTAGCTTTGGCCTGTTCGTCCAACGGGTCCAGTTCGGTAGCCTTACGGAATTCCATAACCGCCTGTCTGTAAAGCGATTCCCGGAAATAGTAGCCGCCGAGAGCGATATGGGCATCCGCTGATTTCGGGGCGGTCGCTACACCGATCTCGTATTCCTCCCTGGCCCGGTCCTTATTTCCCCTCTCATACAAAATATCACCCATTTTAGCGTGTCCTTCCGCGAAACCCGGGAAAAGGTCAAGGGCTTTCTGACAGTGCTTCAAAGCGAGTTCAAGCTGGCCGTTACCCTTGAAGGCCTGTGAAAGCTGGAAATTCACGGAGAAACTGTCCGGCTTGATTTCAAGGCCCTTATGAAATTCAGAGATCGCCTTGTCGTACATTTTCTCCTCAAGATACGCCGTGCCTTTGGTTACGTAGTGATGAATAACAGGCGCGGCGGGAAACCGGCCGGTAAGCCCGGCAATCGGATCGGCAACCTCGCCGAACTGGGTCACCACGCATGCCATGCCCTCCTTGATCGATGAACCGGCTCCCTTGTACCTTGAGCCGGCCAGCGAGATTATTCTCTCGCATGCTTCCTGTGTGTCGATGGTGCTCGTAACGCAATTCCGAATTTCAGTCTCGGACAATATTTTCCCGAGGTCGCTTGTCCCGAGGATCAAAATATCCCCGGTTCGAAGCTGCCGTTCCGCGGTTTCAACCTGAACGGTGAGATCGCGCCCGAGCATCCGTTTGTCCGTGGTCCGCCTCATGAAACCCCGTATGGTTGCATGTCTTATGAGATAGGCAAAGCCGGTGCCGACCCTCGCGAGATACAACCTGTTCCGGTTGATTGTAGCGATTATCATATCGGCCCCGATCGAACCCACCTTGTTAAGCCTGAACGCCTCCTGGTTTACGATCCCGTTTGCGCGCTGCATGGCGTTTGTCGCAAGCTGGTTCGGGTTTTCGAGGATATCGAGCTGGCTCAGGGATGAATATGAGAAAATCTTCTCCGCTTCCCTGAGCGCGAGATCGGCGCATTTTAACGCTTCATTAAGATTGGAACCGATCCCGGACGACACGCCGAACGCTCCCCGTACACCGATATTCGACGGCGGGAATCGCATCGCGAAAGACATCCTGGTTTCTTTTCCCGAATCAGGCACTTCGGCGGTATCGGTAATTGACAGGTAACTCGCGTTGCCGGGAATAAACGACAGGTTTTTCTCTTCAACATCGGCGCCCTCGATAGTCGACTGGTAATCATCAAGCTCTTCAAGCACATCGTGCCATGTTGAATATCTCGACATGTAATCCTTCTGCAAGGCACGTCCGAGAATGCGGCGGAGATCCACGGTAATCGAAGCCGCTTCAAGTTTTTCTTTCGGATCGAGATAAACCTGCATCCCGGCGATCTCGTGCGGTTCACCCTGGAATAAATCCTCTCCGGTAACAATGTAGTAAAGCATGAGTCCCCAGGTATATATATCCGATGCCAGCGTAACCTCACCGAGGCCGGTGACCTGTTCGGGACTGAGATATTCCGCACGATTCATTTTTTGGCAGGTGTCGTAGAAAACGTCCCGTTCAAATCCCGACAGCTTCGCGCGTAACTGTGGTTTCGGTACAAGGAATACGCTTTCAGGTGAAACACGGCCGTAGACATCAAATCCCGACGCCCTCAGGTACTGCACGGCCTCCGCGATATGCCTCGCGACTTCAACCGCCTGGAGTTCTGAAAGGGGACCGTGTTCGTTGATATGATCCGCGATAGTGTGGGTGCGTAATTCACTTACAAAAAAGTAAGCTCCCTTGTCGCGGCCATAGTCGAGGACACGTATTAATCCCTGGTGATCGTACTCGGCGGCCTGTTCCATCCGTTGATTCCAGGCTTCATCGAGCTGCTTGCTTTTGGGTATCCGGTAAAACCAGAGCATCACCGGGGTTTCGGTTCCGAGATGGACCCCGGAATACAGGACCAGGTCTTTTTCAGGCGACGGTCCGTGAGCGCCCCCGATATTAACCAGGCGCTCGTCAAGCTGGTATTTGCCCTTGATCGTGGTGCCCTGGTCGATAAGGTGAATATTGATCCCGCTGTCCGCTCCTCCGATCAGGTTGTCGATGTCTTCAGCCAGATTGTCGTAACCCCTGTAACGGCTCAACGGCGCCTTCTCGAGCATCTTGATCATGATGTCGTGGAATACCAGCGGGATTTCGTAATGTTCCTGGATTTTCGGAAGCGCCTCGGTCTCCATGTGAGCTTCCATCATTTCCTGCGGTGAGCCGTCGAACAGCATTTCCCCGGTCACAAGTTGATAGAGAATGCACCCGAGTGAATAAATGTCGGATCTTTCATCCAGTGGATTGTCCGCTTCGTCCAGCCATGCTTCCGGTGCGGCGTACTGGTATCCGGTTGGCGGGGTTCCGTATGTTTTGCGGATGAATCTTTCTGTCTCCGGCAGTCGAAAATCCTTAATAAAAATATCTTCTATACGCGGATTGATGAGAATATGCGCTGGTTTCAACGCACCGTGAGCCTTGATAACTTCCTTCGTTTTCAGGTAGGAAAGTATGGCGATGATTTTCCTGATGATTTTCAAAGCCTGTTCGGGAGTAAGCTTTCCACGGTCGGCCATGACAATTTCAAGCGATGACGGGACGTAACCCTCAACCGTGTAATAACGGTTACCGTGCCAGCCCTGTGCGATCAGGTCGACCACATGCGGGTGCTTTAACTGCGCACGGCTGTACATATCCTTGTTTATCGCGCGTATGAAATCCTCTTCTCCCGATAATTTTTCATCATAGAATTTTATAGTTACAAATTTATCCCGGCCTTTTTCCAGGACCTTGTAGATTTCGGAAAACTGCCCGGTGCCGAGTTCCTCAAGAACATCATACCTGTTATCAACGACCTGGCCCGCAAGGCCTCCTTCGGGACGAGCTTTCTTGAAGCTGACCGCCGCGAGCGCGTACGCGACCGCTTCCTTGAATTCTGCCATCGATGAATATCTCTGCGCCGGGTTCTTCTGGAGCGCAGTGATCAGGATTTCCTTAACCGCGGACGGTATCTGCTTGTAATACTCGATATGCGGGCTTGCGTTTGCATAGACCTGTTTGTACCGGACTTTCTCGTCATCGTCGTCGTGGAATAACGGGTACCCGGTCAGCATCTGGTAGAGCACCATCCCAACCGAATAAATATCCACAGCCTGGGTCAGATCCCCGATTCTGTGTACCTGCTCAGGTGACAGGTACCGTGAGTCCTCCCACCTGATGCGGTCGGGAGCTTCCATCATCTCCATAGCCCGTCCGACAAACCAGTCGGCAAGTTTAACATTTGTAAGTTCTGCGTCAACCAGGATATTGGTCGGTTTGATCGCGAGATGCGGCTCCAGCCCCTCTTCGTATCCGGTTTCCAAAGCCTCGATAATTTTCAGTGTGACCGATAGAGCGCTTGTCAGGTCGATTGTTTCATTCTCGACCAGGTACTCTTTCAGGCTCTGAGGCATGAGTTCGGTCGCGACTTTCATACGGTCGGAGTGCCGGCCGACCTCCCATACCGCGATTATGTTCGGGTGTTTGATTGTACGAAGATGGTTCGCGACATTTTCACATTCGTTGATGAATCCCTCGTGGATACCATATGGTTCCTTGAAAATTTTAACGAGTGCCTCGCGAGGGTCTTTGGGGTCTTTGCCCTTGTAAACAAGTGCTGCTTCACTGCCTCGGATGCGGTCAACCGGTTCGAATGGCATAGGAAATCTCCACGTATTCAAATAACAAATCTAAGAGAATAATCTAAATAGATTATACCATTGAGACGTATTTAAAGGGTTTTTGTTCACAGGGAAAGTCTTTATAAATGCGTGTTACCTTTTGTTTACCAGGCTGACGAACCAATGTGTGAGTCAGACCAGCGTTAAGGAATCCATGCAGCCGTACAGCTACATATTCTATTGCAGATATATCCTGGAGTATGGGTACTTTACCCACTCACTCAACAAGCGTTTACCGCCCTATGGTTAGTCGGACAATTCGTTTGACAACAGATATAATCAACGTTACAATAAATTCTTAATTCCATTTATTCGACAGGAATTGGGTAAGGAAACGATTAGTTCATAGGACTTTGGTAAATCCGATTTTTAAATTAACCAAAACCGTGGAGGTTCCTGATTATGACTCGATATTCGTGGCTTCTATGCTCAGTTGTAATTCTGTTGACGACAACCATTGGTTGCTCCAATGAAAGCGGTAATTCACCTGTAATGCCAAATACAACCCCCGCTGAAATTCCGGGCCTTACGGGAGATTCTGTCGTTCCTGATGTAGGGACAGGCGGACATCTCCTGAGTGGGTACTGGCAGATATTATTGAATATACAGGAAGGTGACCTTGATGTTATCCCTTTACGGGGTACGTCGATGCACCTGAACCTCGCTGGAATTCTCTGTCAGAATCCTGACTGGCTGTCGGTGCATGTGAATGACATTAATATTCCGGGAAGGTTGCTCGATTTCGATATAACTATCACACATCCGGTACCGAACTCGGACATCCGCGTGTTCGATATGCGCGGCATTCTGATGGGACTTGGAGACACACTATCAGCATCGAGCGATGCGGGCCTTGTTTATACCGGGCCGGACGGGATCAGGCTGCTGAACTCCGACGGGTACACACGCTGGTGGAACGCGGTTGAATTCACGACGCCGGGGATTTTCGGGTACGACAATGATTTCATTGTTCCCGACTTTATTATTCCGACCACGACTCTGAACCCGTATAAATATTTCGCGGATGCCCTGGACCCCACTGATGATGTAATCCCGAGTGTTGACGATACCAATCGTGGTACATTCTCTACGACAGGAACTCCACCATCGGTGACGAGGAATTACCTGGTACGGTTTCCGCTCGAAGCGGATCAGCCGAAACTGGGATTCCATTTCGCGATGGACCTGAGTTTCGCGCCTGCGACAGGCGGCAATCCGACCCCTAAACCGATAGGAGATTTCCCACTTGCGGCTAACATGCCGGAAGCGTTTTATATCGATGTCAACATGGATAATTCGTGGGTCTGGTACATGGACGATGAAAACCGCGGTGGGAACCTTGTGCTGGACATCGAAGTTTTCGACTGGGGGGCAATGGAAAATCCCGATGGTATCTCTGGAGAGATCGAATCGATAACATTGGAATCGAAAACATTGTTCCCAAATCCAGTTAACCTGGAAACCGGACCGATGACCGGAACGCAATCAACGAGTGGCATTTTCCACATTACGATCCCCAATTGCACGCCAACTGGATTCGAAGACCAGGAAATCCTTGTAACGGTAAAATCAAGTTACCCGGCAACTTATGCGCCACCGGTTTCAGGTCCGGACTGGCCTCAGAACGCGCACCTTGCGGCATACACGCTGGTTGAGGTACCAATTCTGATAGCAGAGCCTTCATTCGTATCAATTACCGTTGTATCGCCAAACGGCGGTGAGGTCTGGCCCATCACATCGCAGCAGGAGATTTTGTGGTCATGGACCGACGTGATCCCGATGGTGGATATTGACCTGTCAGTCGATGGTGGCCAGACATACGAAATCAGCCTTGCTGCTGACATTGAAAATACAGGAAGCTTCCTGGTCGAAGCTGTAGGCGACTGGTCATCTGATAGTGCAAAAATTCGAGTCTCAAGTTCGTCTGAACAGGAAGTAAACGATGTGTCAGACGGGAATTTCCTGATCGAACCGGATATTCACCTTGAGGCCCCCAATGGCGGGGAATACTGGATCGCCGGGAATATGTATGAAATCACCTGGGTGGCAAGTTCCAGTATTGAAAACGTAATGATTCTCCTGTCAGAAAATTCAGGACTGGATTACTCCAAACCGATCGATATGGCAACTCCAAACGATGGCAGTTATAAGTGGTACATAGATCCGGCCGTATATGGCGGAGACCATTGCCGGATTAAGGTTGTGGATGTACTACCAACTCTGACCGGAGATGAATCGGATAATGATTTCAGTATTTTTGATGAAAATTATTCACCGATCCGTCTTACGTCTCCGAACGGCGATGAAATCTGGAAAGCTCAGACTGCTGCTGAAATAACGTGGGAAGCGGATCCGGATGTTATGAACGTAAGGATCGAGTTATCGTTTGATGCAGGTCTGACCTATCCGTTTATGGTTATTGATTCAACACCTAATACCGGAACTTTTGGGTGGGACCCGATTCCGGATGAAGCTATTGGTGAATATAACCGGATAAAAATTACGAACGTAGATAATCCAACTGAAACGGATATCAGTAACGGGACTTTTTCAATTAAACCTATGGGCCTTAGTTACATCCAGATCCAGACTCCGGGTGAAGGTGAAAGCTGGCAAATTGGATGCGGTGAATTAATAGAGTGGGATTCTGACGGGATCATCCCCATGGTGGATATCCTGGTGAATATGGACAATGTTGGCACGTACAGCACAGTCAGTGACGATCTTGCCAATATCGGCTGGGCTCTTCCGACTTTTGAACCGGATGGAATAACAAACCTGAGTTTGTGGGATGACACTGAGATAACCGGATCGGTCAGGGTGGAATCATCGTCAGATCCCGGAGTATTCGATGAAATTCTGATTGTTGTTCCAATCAACCTGGGCATCCTTTATGACATGGTCCAGCAGTCCGAATTCGGGGATGCCGACCTTGACAATATCCCTGACGATGTCGAATTGTTTATCGGCACCGATCCGCTTGACCGGGACTGCGATATTCCAAACCCGGACTCGATGTTCGATAATTATGAAATATTCGGTAACGGGTACTTCGATCCATACGACCTGATCCCCGATCTGGATGGGGATGGTGTTATCGCGCCCCTGGATATGGATGACAACATGGATGGCGTCAATGACGGCGAGCAGATTGATACGGATCTGGATGGAATTCCAAACTATCTTGAATATTACGGATACACATACGACTGGATGAGCGGAACATACAATCTATGGGATGGGTCGTCAATAGATGAGCCGTACTTCAAAACCGATCCGCTTCAGCCATCAACAGATCAGGATCCTTACAGCGATTCCATGGAGGTTTCGGGTGCATTCATGGATGTTTCAGTTGAAGAACCTGGTGATTACCCGATGGTGCCGGCTTATCCGAATATCATAGTAAGACTTGAAGGATATGAAGTTACGGTAAAACAGGAAATTACACTAGAGGAAGGAAGTTCACTTGAGAAGGGAACAGAATGGAGCAGCGAAACTTCGCGAGAACACTCGTACGAAAAGGAACAGGCCTGGGAAGTAAGTGCAGGCACGGAATTAGGGTACGACGGAGGTCCAAAGGCTGTTGTTCAGGTTAGCGGGAGTTATGGTGAAACATACCATAACACTAACACCACTGCCGTCACGAGGTCCAATGGTGGATCTGTGGCGACCACGAAGGAGTGGAGCCAGGCGACCTGTACCGATACAACTGAAGCAGCCTGGATAAAGCTATATTTGAAAGTTTATAACATGGGAACGTCTTGTGCCAGCAACATCTCACCAACGATCACTTTAAAAATCGGAAACAAGAATGTAGAAACTTTCGAGCCAAGTACGTTAATCAATATTCTCGAACCTGGTGGAGTGTATCCATCCCAACCGGGTACATACTGGGTTGTTGATAAGATCGATACCGGAATGACGGTACCCCTGGCACTGACACTTGATGAATTACGAGCTCTTGAATGCGGGGCGCCGGTCAGTGTTGTAATGACCCAGATGGATGCAGAGGTCATGTTGATGAATGAAAGCGGCCAGTGGGAGTCGGCAGGAGACTGGGGAGAATATATGGCAAGGTGTGAAGCCGTTTGCACAAACATGTACCTTGAAGCCGGTGGAGGGAATTTCCTTCACTACCTGGTTTATTCTGATGATGAATCATCATCTCCCGAGGTTACGTTCGGCGATGCCCTGGTCTGGGCTGCAGGCGCTGAGACAACTGCGACCGATCTCTGGCTCACATACAACGATGAAAATGGCCAGGAGCAGACTGCAGCACTTGATGACTGGGAATTTAATTTCGATGCCCAGACATTAATCAATAATGGATTCACGGTATCTCCGTTGATACCACCAACCCCTGATTACAACATTAAAGACATTGTCCTGTACCCCTTTACTCAGATCATCGGTAAGATCCCTCGTGAAGGTCTTTCAGGAGTTGGAGCCCCGGTAGTTATTTATGCATATTTCGATGGCATTGAAAAATCTGTTACTACTCTTGCAGCAGATTACAGCGGGATTGCAGGTGTTGAATTCATTGATAAGACCGGCGCAGTAGATTCGATGAATGAAGTTATAGCCGGATCCGGGCTGTACACCATACAGCTTGATTCCGGATATACACATAATGGCACGGAGCTTGTAAGGGCATACAGCGTAGATACAACAGTCCCATACACTGAAGCTGATGTTGAGAAACTTGTGTTTGCGGAGTTCCCCGAACCGGTAAAGCCATATATTTATCCATCGAGCATCTACCTGGATAACAGGATGTTCAGTGTTAAGGTTATCGAAGATGAAGATTGGCCTACTCTATGGGTTACAGCACAATTTTCGTGTACTTCAGAGATAATTAACCTGACATTGGGAGCACCATTTGGCGATTATAACGATAGATGGTATGCAAGGCTTCCGGATTGCGTGACGAAATATAACTATCAGGATGTCATCATAAAAGCTGGTGTTTCAGCCGAAGTATTCGCTACAGATACATATTTCGATACTTACGTTCAACCTACCGGCTATAGTTACAACAACTACTATGACTGGTATTCACGAGTCTATGATGGCCCAAATCCAGATCAATTATATATTGGCTGGTGGGACCTCGATGACCTGCAGTACTACCAGGATCCACTTCTAATTAATATTAATACTAATGACTATGGTCATAGCGGCCGGACACTCTTCTGGGAAGCAACAAATACGGATGGTGATGTGTTTCTCTTGCCGATGGATGGTTACTGGTCGCTATGGTGGGTAGAACGCAGCTTCTGGGGCAATGCAGAGCCAATGCCGGTAGGCATCTACAGCGGTAACAAGGATTACCTTCTGATCACTGAAGATGATTGTAAAATGGAGGAGTTGTTTGAAACAGATCAAACAATAATTGCCAGTTATCCTGCAGGTACCCTTGTTCTATCTTTGCCTGCAGTTATCATTTATCAAACTTATCACGGAAATTTCGGCAAAATGAGAATTAGAGAAATTGTATTTGACTCAGGTGAACCCAATCGATGCAACACGCTAGCAGACTATGTAACTTTCGGCAATGTCGTTTTTTAGATGATTTAAGGGATGAGAGGAAAGAACAATGCATAACTACAAGAGATTAGACACAATCCTAAAGATCCTGATCACGATTTCTATACTACTCGGTGTCAGCTGCAGCGGCGGTGGTGTGGCGGTTCTGAATGTCAGCGACATCAACGGACCGGGGACTCTCAACGAACACGAGGTTGCGGATTATTCGATCACTGTCGAACGCGGCCTCGAGCTCGGGTACTCCTGGACCCTTACGCCCCAGTCGGCAGGGCAGTTGACCAATGTCACGACCGCCACGGTAACCCTTCAGCCCAATGAAGTGACCGAGGACATAACCGCGAGACTTACAGTAAACATTACAGGCTGGAAAACCGAACCGGTCGTTGTCATAAGAGATGTGACTATAACCGATACCAACCAGCTTCCCAACGCGGCGGCATCGGCTGATAAAACCAGGATCGGGCATGGGGAGTCGGTCCAGTTCACGAACGAATCGACCGACCCTGAAGGCGACGACGACATAATTTTATTCGAGTGGGATTTTTCCTATGTCGAGGATGATGGATTCTTCAGTGATTCCGAGGATCGCGATCCCAGGCAGCTGTACGAAGTGCCTGGAATTTATAATGTTCAGCTTCGGATCACTGACCGCAGTAACGTGACAGACATGTTGACGGAGCCGATAGTAATCGAGGTGGTCGAGAATTATGCTCCGGTGATTTCAGAGGTCAACCACAACCGCACCACCAGCCAGGTGGGTAATGACAATGAAGCTGTCGAGCTTGTGGTTCTTTTCAACGATCCGGCGCCTGTGGATGACGAGATCACTATCAGGTGGGAGTGCGATTACGGTTATTTCGATGACGAGACAAGCCAGCACCCGGTATGGTTCCCTCCCGACAGTCCGGTCAAATGCGAGATACGTGTAATTGTGACTGACTGGTTCGGGTTGTCGGATTCGGGCTCCTGCAACCAGTGGGTGACGTCGATGCCAACTTTGGTGAACGGGCTGGCGCCGGGTAACTTGATGATCCCGGTTAATTTCGAAACTGTTTTCAACGGCAGCATTAATCCCGCGAACTGGGTGTACCCGAACGATCCGAACGATGGCAATGTTGTATTCATGAGTTTCTGGGTGACGTGGTGCAGTACGTGCGTGGAGGGAATGCCTTCGGTGCTTGCAGTCAATGACCTTTTCGAAACGAACCCGCATTACAGGCACGTAATGATTAATGAGGATGAGCCGGTCGAGGAAGTTTTCGGTTTCATTTACGACAACAATTATGAAGCAATGTACTGGGCACTGGATACATGCGCGTTATATTTCAATCAGATCAATGGCTGGAACGGTGGTTCGAATGAATTGCCCCAGCACCTGTTGTTTGACCGCGACGGCCGATGCCGGTGGGCTAAGGTTGGTCCGCTGGGCCAGTTATGGGATGTTCAGCCATTGATTGAAGAGCTATTATAGAAAAAGTATAGATTCCTGATAAGTGCTGGCATCCGTACAGCAAGACCTTCATGAGACAGCCTCTTTATGGCGAGGCAACCAGTTTTCATGCTTTTCATTTTTTCCAGGTATTAATCATACTTGACCACTCCGGATTGATTTACAGGTTTCCGGATGATTCTGGTTTAAGTGAAAAATGAAAAAACCGTAGAACAGCACGGCAGTGCGTCGAATGGGTTGATTTAAAGTAGAAGACGCACTGCCGTGCTGTTCTACGGTTCGTCGCATTTTCGATGGCTAAGATGATTAATTCGTCCTTTAAGAAATCGCCCTGAGTGTTTAATACAGAAATGCCGCTACTATACCTTCAACCGTGGATCCAGAGCGTCCCGCAGCCCGTCCCCGAGAAGATTGAATCCCAGCACCGTTAACAGGATCGCGAGTCCGGGGAAAATACATATCCATGGCGAACTCTCGATCAAATTCCTTCCTTCCGCGAGCATGATTCCCCATGACGGTGTCGGCGGCTGAATTCCAAGGCCGAGAAAACTGAGTCCGGCTTCCGATAGAATATTCGTGGCGACTCCAAGGGTGCCCACAACAATTATCGGCGCGAGTGAATTTGGCAGGATATGCCTAAGGATGATTCGCGCGTCCGATGCTCCCACAGCCCGCGCGGCTTCGACAAATTCCTCCTGCTTCACACTCAACACCTGTCCGCGGACAATTCTGGCGATCGATGTCCACCCCACTATCCCGAGAGCCACGAACACTGTAAATAACCCGGGTTTTTCAAAAATTGCCAGGATTCCAATCGCGAGGAGAAGCGATGGGAACGCGAAAAAAGTGTCGGTCAGACGCATGAGAACCGAATCGAGAAACCCCCCGAAATATCCCGCGATCGCGCCGATTGTCACCCCGATCAGGATCGCAATAATTTCCGCGACAACCCCGACTATAAGAGATATTTGCGCCCCGTAGAGGACTCTCGACAGGATATCCCGACCGAATTTATCTGTCCCGAGCACAAACAGGTTCGTTCTTGCCCGATGAAACTGCCCCTCCGGTACACCTTCGAATTCCGCGTTAATCTCATCCCATGAAATCCGGGTCATTGGTGGAATTTTAACGGCAGACCGATACTGCATAGCCTTGTCATGCGGGGATATTAGCGATGCCAGCGTGGCAGTGATAAAAAGTACCAGGACCACGACCATTCCAAACAATGCGGATTTCGATCTCGAAAGACGCCTGATTGTAGGCGCTAACGCGAATACGCTTTTACGCTCCGGTTCTGAATCGAACTTTTTCAACGCGGCACCGGGATTATTTTTCTGATCCTGTTTCATTTATCCCCTTAAATTCTCAGCGGTCTGCATCTCGGTAAATCCCTTTTAAAAAATTAATGGTGTAAATTGACAACACCGGTTACTTATACCGGATCCTCGGGTCCACATACGCGTAAAGAATATCCACGACAAGGTTCACCAGGACAAAAACAAACGCGAACAGCACAACCCCGGCCATCACGACCGGAAAATCGCGGAACTCGATAGCATCCACAATTTCCCTTCCAAGTCCCGGCCAACTGAAAACTGTCTCCGTAAGCACCGCTCCCGCCATCAGCAACGCGAAATTAACCCCGATCACCGTAATAATCGGTATCAGCGAATTCTTCAACGCGTGGCGGATAATCACATTCCAGTCACTCACACCTTTCGCCCTGGCGGTACGGATATAATCGAGATTCATAACCTCGAGCATACTGGACCTTGTCATTCTCGCGATTACCGCCATCGGTACTGTCGCAAGGGTAACCGCGGGAAGGATCACATTCTGGTGCCATGGAATATGAAAGGCGGTAAACCCGAGATTGAATTCATGCCAGGTAACTTCACCGAACCCGATACCGGTGATCCATCCAAGCTGCCCCTGGAACAAAAGTATCAGCATTAAACCGAGCCAGAACACGGGCATGCTGACCCCGATCAACGCGCCTGTCATAGTGAGATAGTCCCAGAATGAATACGGTTTCACGGCGGAGATAATCCCTGCGGCAATTCCCACCAGAATCGCTATCACCATCGCGATTGATGCCAGGTACGCAGTATTTTTAAAACTGCCCTTGATAATTTCCCTGACTTCGCGATTCTGGCGGTACGATCGTCCGAAATCAAACCATACCGCAGGGCTAAGAACTATCTCCGACAGGGTTCCGGTCGCAACTATCCTTTCCGGATGCCCCTCAAGTAATCCACCCACATCGACAAGGCTTTCGGATTCGGTATCGAACACCGCGTACGGGTTTACCTTGGCCTGTTGGGCGAACGCGACATAAACAACCATGCCCGATGTGAAATCCAGGGCAACTTTCCGGTTCCCGCCAAGGATCAGAATCGCGTTTGAAACCAGGTCGTGCTCATACATTTGGCCCGATTCATCCTCGAAAGTAAATACCCAGCTCCCGCGCCGGTATTGCCGATCCCTGATGGTCATCAATGCGGGATTTTCCAGGTTGCGGACATCGGTGGCTTCGCTCGATGCTTCGTCGAACATCCCATCGATCACTGTCCATTCCTCCAGGTCGAATATCGCGGTGAATTCCCTCGTGGCAAGGAATCCCTCAGGCCTGAATAACGCCGTGTACTGCTCGCCCGGTTTCAGCGTGTTTGTCCCATCGCTCGTGCAAATCTCAAGATTCTCATCCGCCGCGAACCATTCCTCTTCACCCTGGAAATCCTCCAGAAGAATCTTCGGTGGAGATTCATCAAGCACAGCTTCAATAACCGTACGCGTGGTTCCCCCGATCTGCCCTGTGTCCGGCGGTGTCGGGCATCCTCTTTGATAAAGGTGGGTCAGTACATTTCTTCGGAACGGTTCGCTCGTCACGCGGCGGATTTCACCATCGGTAGCGAAAATCATATTTCCATTCAGTTTTATCTTGTAAATTTCATGCCCGGTTTCTGTCGCGACACGCAACTTAAACTCTGGAAGGCTGCCGGGATTCCTGACAAGGTTTCGCGCCCAGATTCCGTACTGCACGTACCACGGCCGGTCGAGTCCGAATTTCTCACGAATCCTGATTTCCGTTTCCCTGTCGGATCGCTGCCCCATGATCGCGCGAGCCGGGTCGCCGGGAACGATAAAAGACAACGTGAAAGTAATAAGGCTGATACCGAACAGCACCGGGATCAATTGCAGGATTCTTTTTATGATGTATTGGGACATCGAGGTGATTGTACCCTTCCACATGAACGGCTGGCAAATCGAATCCGGGTGAAAATTCCAGAAAGGTGCCTGAGAGGCTTTCTGTACGAGATGCCTACCTAATCACTCCATATTTTCATATAAATTAATCAAATAGAGAAGACTTTCATCATAAGCCCATGATGGATCTTCTCGTAGTTTAATTAAATCATCATAAGCAGCTGAGCCAATTTCACCGATAATTACTAGTGAATATAAAGCATTACCTATGACTGTGCCAGGTTGTTCCGGTTCATGCAAATATTTTGTTATGTTGTTCAGCATATGAATCCTATCTGGGTCATTAATAAATAATATACTTGCTACGCAAATAATTTCCCTAGGATCTGTTAATTCAGGAAACAAGTCCATTAGTTGATCGTCAATAAATTCTGGTGTAGGGGCAAGTCGGGCCATATTTCTAATGGCGTTTGACGAGAATTCATCATGTTCCCATTCCATGAAGTTATTAAGTAAGGCCTCAAATACATAGTCCTGTCGGTATCCAAGTGCTAATGCAGCTTCGCTTGCATCACTACTTACAAAACGATCATCGTGGGTAATGAATGCAGAAATCTCTCTTGAAAGATCAATCCCATTGGTACCCCAGTTTGCTAAATATCCCAAGCTTGTAGATATTAAAAAAGGATTATCTTCACCAAGTGACTCGATCACAATGTCTGTAACATCAGGATAATGTACATCCATCCCAGAGAACGTTGATATTGCCCCTTCTTTAAGTTGAGGGTCATTTAATGCAACTTTTAATAATGGTACAGCGGGTTCACCTATATCTGTAAGTGCTGTATCAGCTGCTGTCATGAGCGTAAATGTGTTAAATGTAGAGCCGCGGTCTAATGCATTAATTAATGCTTCAATAACTCCATCGTATTCCGCATAATTAACTAATTCCTTTGCTGCATTGATAGCATCCCCTAGATCTTCAGGAGTTATCACATTCTCCGGATTAATCTGTGCAATAAGGACTTCAATATACCCAATGTTATCCTTGCATTTTACCGATGCACTAGAGTTTCCTGGATACAGGATCACTGCAATTAACAGGATTACAGTGAAAGCACGGTATCTCGACTTTAACCACAAATTTTTTAATCCATTCATTTTATCCCTCCACGGCTACTACTACTTATTATGATGTATCGGGACATCTCTAGCATTGTACCCTTCCACATGAACGAGTGGCAAATCGGATTGGGGTGAAATCCGTCAGGACACCGGTCAAAAAAATGCCGGGTGCCGCCTACAAAATCCATCCTGGATTTTGTAGGTGATTTTCAACTGTTGAATTTCTATCAATTCTACTTTACGACGGGAATGTTTTATCAAAGCAAGCAGGCTTGCAATGGTAACAATTCACCTACAAAACACAAGATGTGTTTTGTAGGCGGCACCCGGCTACTGCTCTGAAGAAAACCATCGTAATTCCCAAATAAAGTATCCCGATGCAGGATGCGCTGTGATATCTTATAATCGGAAATTAGAAATGCCATCGATCCCGGACAATTTTATCGACGAACTCATCCAGCGCGTTGACCTCAATGACCTCATAGGCCGTTACATCACGCTTAAAAAAACCGGCAGCCGTTTTATGGGTGTCTGCCCGTTCCACGGCGACACCAATCCAAGCCTTTCGGTCGATAACGAGAAAAAATTCTGGTACTGCTTCGGGTGCCAGTCGGGTGGGGACGCGATAACATTTGTGCGAAAACAGGAGGGGCTTGAATTTGTGGAGGCGGTGCAGTTTATCGCATCGCTGTACGGAATCCCGGTTCCCGAAGGGGCGCGCGATCCCGGCACCTCGCGACGGAAAACGGTCATCGACATTAACGACGCGGCAAGAGAACTTTTCATAAAGGTCCTGAAATCAAAGCACGGCAGGTTCTTCCGCGACTACCTTAAAGATCGCGGTTACACAAAGGAAACAATCACAGCATACCGCCTGGGCGCTTCGCTCAATACGTGGGACTTCCTCTCTAAAACCCTGGTTAAGAAAGGATTCAGGGAAGACGACCTTGCGGAAGGCGGGGTGTCTCTGAAGAAACGAAGCGGGCAGGGAATAGTCGACAGGTTCCGGGGACGGCTGATGATCCCGATAATCGACCCGCTCGACCGTACTCTCGGTTTCGGGGCGCGCGCGATGGGGGACGACAGCCCGAAATACCTGAATTCGCCCGAGAGCAAGGTTTTCCAGAAAAGCAAAATCCTGTTCGGACTGGATCTCGCTAAAAATGCATGCAGGAAAACTTCGCAGCTGATATTGATGGAGGGTTACACGGATGTCATGCACGCGCACCAGGCCGGGGTTGAAAATTGCTGCGCGGTTATGGGTACAGCCCTTACGAAAGATCACCTGCCCCTGGTCGCACGTTACGCCGGGGAGGTAATCCTGGCGTTCGACGGCGACGAGGCTGGGGTCCGCGCCACAACAAAAAGCCTGATGGAATTCGCGGGATCGGATTTTAAGGTAAAGATCCTCGACCTGCCCGAGGGATCGGATCCCGCCGACATTATTACGAGTGAAGGCGCGGAAAGTTTTGTCGAGAGAGTAACCCAGGCGATCGATGCATCACGGTGGCTGTTCAAAACTTACGGCGAACCGGTTCGCAACAAGGCTATATCCGACAGGCTGAAGGCATTCGAAGAGGTCGCGCCATACCTGGACGCTTTTTCATCTCATCCAGTATATGACGAACTCCTTGAGAAAGCCGCAATCGGGTTTAATTTGAATCATTCAGCACTACAGGCGGTTCTTACACAACTGAAATCGGGTACCGGCACTCGCAGAATTGTGGATCCGGTAAACCTCGAGGCCGTGCTCCGGGGCGGGGAAACAATCGAACGGGAGCTGTTCCTGATAATTATGGGTTGCCCGGCATTTCTTCCCGAGGTGAAAGATCTTTTTGAGCCGGAGGATTTCGATCATCCGCTGCACCGTCGCCTCGCAAGGATAATGTTTCAGCCTGGATTCGCGCTCGGCTCCCCGGATAATCTACAAAGGTTGAGGGAGATAACGGATGATGAGGAATTGTACTCATTCGTAGTGAGGCTCATTATTGATTTCGAGGAGGACAAGGCGTCGGGGGAAAATGCTCAATACACTGAAAGTGCCCTTAAGCCGTGCCTGTCAAGCCTGTTGAGAAGGCAATTTGAAGCTGAGAGCAAAAAATTGCAGTCCGAAATGGCCGAATTAAGCGCGGATGACAGACCTGATGGCGATCCTGAAAATCTTCAGGCCAGATTACTGGAGTTAATGAAGGAAAAGCAGGACCTGGAAGCGGATTACCATGAGATCATCTTCAGTCTGGGAGGTGAAAAACTCCTGACTGCCGATGACCTTGAAAATTTAAACACAGACGCTTCTTGAGGAAATTGGGATTGTCAGGATGGTTTCAGTCGGGTAAAATAGTTTGGCCGTGGGCCCATGGCGCAGCGGTAGCGCAGAAGACTCATAATCTTTTGGTCGCAGGTTCGAATCCTGCTGGGCCCACCAAACTAACTTCCGGCCATAAAAAATAATTCAACAATCCTGCCAAACCCACCAGGAAGTGAACAAACCGTAGAACAGCACGGCAGTGCGTCGAATAGATTGTTTTAAGGCGGAAGACGCACTGCCGTGCTGTTCTACGGTTTGTCGTTTTTGTTGTTGGCTAAAAATGATTAATTTTTTCTTTAATTAACCGTTTTATATTTAAATCCTAATTGTACAGGCTGAGAATATCCCTGACTTTTTCAATCTCCACTTCATACTTGGTTACAATCAATTCATCATGGCGGGGTGTGGGTACCCATCGTTCACGCCATGAAGGTTCAAGCTCCGGAAGCTGGTAATCAAGATTATCCTTTTCCTGCTGTTTGAAAGCATGGACTATTATATTCGCCATGGCAACAAGCTGGACCGTATCATTATCCGGTACCTCCAGCGGAGTATGGTGATACCTGATGACTTCCCTGATGAACTCCGGGAACTGCCATTTCTCTGCAGCAATCTCCCCTACCTCGTCATGTGAAAGCCCGACATATTTCCGTTCCGCCTCAAGCGGGTCAAGTTCCTTTAAAGTCACCTGCTCCATTGCCGTCTGAAATTTGGCAGGCATCGAGTAATCCATAATAACCTTGCCGATATCGTGAAGGAGTCCGGCTAAATGTGATTCCTCCGAACTGATTGCCGGGTCCCTGGTGCTGAGTAATTTACATGTCATCGCGACAGATAGTGAATGCTCCCAGAATTCCCCGCGATCGAAATACCGTCCTCCGGATGGACCCGAGAATTTTTCAACTATACCTATCGTAAGGACCAGCGAACGCACCGTATTGAATCCCAGAAGGGTAATTGCCCTGCCAAGACTGCTTACCTTACCGGGAAGACCATAAAATGCAGAGTTCGCCAATTTGAGAACCTTCGCCGCTATAGCCTGGTCGTTTGCTATCAAGCGTTCAAGATCCCGCGCGGATGAGGTCGGTTCGTTTAGCGTCAACATCAACTGGGCAACCACAGTAGGCAGAGTCGGCAGCTCTTTCAGGTTCTCCAGGAACCTTTCCCTTAATGTATTATTTGAAATATCAGGCGTCACTTAATTCCTCCATTGGCTGGGTGTTAAAGTATCCTTTCAATATAATCTCAATAATTCAGGGGTTCCGAGCTACAATAAGACTTAAAACATCCTTAAATTTCCGTAATTTTCAAATGTTTATCATGATCGAGTGCTATAATATGACCAATCTTTTCGTTATAATCTCATCTTCCGAGGCAAACAATGCAACCTGGCGATGGGAAAGTACTGGTTTTAAATCTCGATTACCAACCAATTAATATCTGCGGTACTCGACGTGCCGTGAAGTTGTTATACCTTGGAAAAGCCGAAATCCTTGAGGGACGGCAAAAATACATCATGAGTCCGTCCGGATCAATGCCCTATCCTTCGGTTATCAAACTCTCCCACCTGGTCTACCGCCCGCGTCCGCAGATCAAACTCTCCCGGAAATCAGTCCTTGCCAGGGATGGACATCGCTGCCAGTATTGCGGCCGCAATACTGTGAAAATGACTATCGATCATGTTATCCCAAGACGATTCGGGGGAATATTCGCATGGGATAACCTTGTTTGTGCCTGTCATGCCTGCAATGCGAAAAAAGGCGATCGGACTCCCCATAAGGCCGGGATGACACTTATTAAAAAACCGCGACGACCCTCATACATACCCTACATCTCCTACGCGATTGTCGACCGGGGAATTGGCGAAGAGGATTGGCGGAAATACCTCCCACAAAAACTTTACGGGTAGATACCGGTTACCGGCTGGAACCTGGCTTTACTTTAAATCCATTGTTGAAACGAATTTTCCCGGAATTCTAAAATAAAAAAATCGCCAGCCTTGATTAAACTGACGGTTTAATTTTCTTAATGGTCGGGGTGGTGAGATTCGAACTCACGACCTCTTGCTCCCGAAGCAAGCACTCTAAACCGGGCTGAGCTACACCCCGATAAATTCCGGTAACAAAGATTATATCATACCGGGTCGGGTTTATACCACGACGCTACGTTTGATAAAAAACAGGGCACGGGGTTTAACCGTGCCCTGAAATTTTACTAGAGGTACTGGACGATCAATAAGCTTCGCCAGCTTGTGCTTGACCCCTGGGTGCGGCAATGTCAACACCAGAGTCAACAACTATGATAACTCCGTCTCGACGTCCGTCTGGGCCGACATAAATGTCGCCAAATCCCTCAGGATTCTGGGGATCCCATTCAACGCCAGGTTGCTTGTTGAACGTAAACAGGGACCTTTCGATAAAGTCGCCCCAAAGGTTGTAAACGTCCTGACCGGCATTGAAGATCGTACCGTAACCCGCGAGATGGAATCCGATGATCGCACCGGTAATCGGTGCATTCGGATTCGTCACACCATTAAGTGCAACGAAACTGGAGTATCCTCCTACGCCCTCAAACAGGGCATAGTAATAAAAGTTACCCGGTGTCATCCAGAACTGGAAGTCATCGCGGTAGTTAGTGGTGTTCTCGAACGCATAAGCGGAAAGCTGCGGATTAGTGTATCCGCACCAGTGCGGCTGAGGCTCGGGAACTACCATAATCGGCCACGGTGCGTGACGCTGACCTTCCGATATATCCCACATCAGGTTTCCTGCGGCACCACCAACCAGACGTTCGACGTAAACCAGGGCGCGATCCTGGGGCTGTGCCCAGACATTGATTCGAGCCTTCCCTGAAGTCCCGAAGTGGAACTCAAGTGGTTGGAATCCGTTCGACGCCGGATTGGTCTTTAACCTGCCAAACTTCGACACGTCACGTCTTCTCTGGAATGGATTATTCGGATATTGTGCAAGATACCCAAACTGAATCAGTACGTCCAGGTCACCTGGATACGCCTGGTAGCCGGGACTATCCGGAGGCTGGTACCAACTTACCCCGGTATCCGGATTAATCGGCGAACCAAGCTTCGCGAATGTATCAGTCACATCACCGCCATAGAGTATGAGCGGATAGAAACCGCCCGTATCCACCGCGTATCGCTCGAGAGCGATCTGTATCGCGTGGATATTACTCTTTACCTCGGCTTCCTTGGCCTTCTCGCGTGCCTTTATGAAGTTAGGCAACGCCATGGCGGCCAGAATACCGATGATAACGATGACAACCAGTAGCTCTATTAAGGTGAATCCTCGCTGCGATAATTTCATCGTGCTCGGAAAACCTCCTTTCAGACCATGATTCTTTTTGCTGATAGCAGGTCTGAGCTTTCAGCATTTTTCCCCACCCTTCGGTGTTTACTACTATTTGCATACACACCCGGCTCGGTTTCCCATTGTCTGAAAGGCATTATGACTAGGACGATAGGTATAATTTTATAAATCTGCCTTTCTTGAGTCCGGGATATCCTTATATCCCGAGCCGTCTATGTCATGTCTTACCCATTTTTAAAATCAGCCGATCATCATCATCCAGTCGATACCAGGATCAGGTAGCGAACTGGAGCTGATCTTTCACAGTGTCTGATTTAATATCGACACCTGAAGAGACCTCGATAATGACCCAGTCGAGAATGCCATCGGCTCCTGACTTCGGAATGCAATCGGTGAGAATCGGGCAATCGGGATAAATACCATCGGCGTATCCCCCGGTCCAGGGATCGAATTCCTGGGACGGGTAACCGGTGGTTTCACCACGTTCCTGGTTGGCGCACCCGGCCGACGTATCGAGAATTATGCCAATCTGGAAAGTCTCAATCAGATTATCCGCGTCATCACAGCCAGCGCCCTGAGTACAATTCTCAATAATTTTGTAATCAGGCATATCCCAGCTACCCAGGTGATTAGGCATCCGGTTGAAGTAGTCAAGACCACCTTCAACCAGGCTGTCACGATCACCAGCCGCGCCATAGCCATAGAGCATGTAGCCGGCCACCTCATCCGACATAATTCCATATTGCGACCAGTCCTTCATAAACAAATGGACTGCGCCGAAATTTGCTGCATAATGGAAATAAACTGGAATCATATCGTTGAAGATCGGGTGATAGTAGAAATTACCCGGTGAATCCATGTCAGGATCCGCGTTACCTTCGGCTTCCTCAATACTTTCTGTGGTATAGAGTACATAGTCTGTCTGGGGTGTATCACCCCAACCGAAACCGAGATCGAACATCTTGTCGCCATGGTATCCACCATACGGATACACACCGGTCATACCGGTATTGTTGATGGCGGACGAGTTCCACATACCTGAATCACGCCTTGAGAACGGGTTTGTTGGAAATTCCGACAAATAACCGAACTGGATCATTGGATCCATCAGAATCCTGAGCTGTGTGATACCGATAGACAGTTCCGGCTCACCCCCCTGGGCGGGTGGAACTTTAGCGAATGGGGTCATTCCCGCAGTCGGAAATGTTGCTACGGTACTTGACATAGACAAATCATTAAACATCTTAATAATATTGCTGTCTCGCTCCGCTCCAACAAGGAACGGAGGATATACACCGCCTGAATCCACAGCATAGCGCTCAAGGGCGATCTGGATGGCATGTACGTTACTCTTCACCTCGGCCTCCCGGGCCTTGTTGCGAGCCTTTATAAAGTTAGGGAGCGCAATTGCGGCCAGGATACCGATGATGACGATAACCACCAAAAGCTCAATGAGGGTAAAACCTTTTTCATTGTTACGGTTGTGCTTCACTAAGAGCACCTCCTTCCAGCACGTATTTTGTAATGTTGCCTTTCTCAAATCATCACTTCCCTAGTAATGAAAGTATGAAAGTTTCCAGTCCAATACTAAAAGGAATTAGAAATCATAATGATTAGTTCATAATTGCGTTAAAATGCAGATTGCCGACTAATTGCCTGGGTCTCCAGGCTTCGTCGAGGATGACAGTCGGATAAAATGGGGATAAGAGGTATGATAAAACCGACCTGATTTAAAACCTCGAAAACTACGGTACTGGCGATGTTCCTTTTCCCGATTACAGCCTTCGATCCGATAAATTAATAAATAGTATGACGGTAATGATTATAAATAGGCTGTTACCGTATTGTCAAGGACTTATTATGTCGCCAATACCTCACTTCAACTGACTTTTTATTTATATATTAATCGTCTGTCTACAAAAAACGATTGGTTTCATATGTTAAGAATAAAATCTCTTGTCCAAAGTTCAGATTGGGGGGACAAATGGACCCGAAGTACTTGACAGTAGTGTACTATTAATTCCTTAAATTCGCAAGGGGCCAGATATAACGTTTTAAATGGATACCAATTATTCCGTAACGCAGGTCGCTGGCCTGCAGTAACGCCGAAAGCCTGTCGGCCTCCATTAATAATTTATTCACCATTTTCAGTGCTGGTTATTGAGGAGGGATTTTCTTTCTAAAATGCGCGAGGGGGGACTTGAACCCCCACGCCTTGCGGCACAAGAACCTAAATCTTGCGCGTCTACCAATTCCGCCACTCACGCTTGTCAGCATATTATAACCATTTCAAGGACAATTGAAATATTTTTTTAGACCAGCGGAAGAAGATCGGGATGTTTTTCCTTCAACCACTCTATTACCGCGATTTCACTTCTTTGACCTGACTGCAATATCCATTAGTTCCTGATTATCACCCTTAAGGAAAATTTTCGGAGCTTCCATCAATGATACTACAAAATGAGCTTTTTTCTGATACCCTTCACGCCATTCACCAGGAGTGTATGAGATTACCTGGATTTCCCTTCGAATTCTTTTTTCAAGGATTGCGATTTCATCGTCCAGTTGTAACTGGTCGTGAATACCAATCACCATGAGATCGATATCGCTGTATGGCTTCTGGTCTGACGTTGCCATGGATCCAAAAATAAACGAAACATTTATACCCTGGGTTTCCCTGACCTTGTCCTTGATCAGGTCAAGACCTCCAATAGCACATTCGAGAAGCATTCGCAATGGCGCGATCCATGGATTATTCTTATCTAGTCTATATAATGTCCTTAAATTGTTTTTTAAAAATTTTTCATCCCACAGCAAATTCATTGACCTTGGCGACATGCACTCTCCCCCTCCAAGGACTTTTTCCACCAATCCCAATTCATTAAATATTGATAGAGCCCTTTGAACATCCTTGAGCGACCTTCCAGTCAGACGCATAATCTCGCTCTGACCAAGAATGGGAAACTGCATCAGGCACCACAGTACATCTACACGCGCACCCGATCCAAAAAGCAGATCAATTGACCGTCTTTCAGCCGAAGTCTTCGGTTTTTTTACAGGAGGCTTTTGTTTCTTTTTGCCGTCTTTTTGTGGTATCTTGACGTTTCTTCGAGGCATATTACCCTTATTCTACATCAAAATACCGTAAAGCACAAATTTCCAATCTACTTCCACACGATCTTCGATCCGTCCTTCGAATCCCGGACCTCGGCGCCGATCTCATTCAGTTCGTCCCTGATTTTGTCCGACAACTCAAAATTCTTATCTGCTCTCGCGTCCTCACGAAGTTTCAGAAGCACTTCCGCAAGTTTCGCAGCGTCTCCGCCACCCTTTGCGATTTCCTCGCGTGCCTCGGCTGTCGCATAAAGGCTTTCACGCTCGGTGCTGAGAATTCCCAGAATCCCGGTTATATGCACAAGGGCACCAAGAGCTATATTCGCGGCAGTAAAATCATCCTGATTGTCGGGAGACATTTCATCAAGATTCGCATTGATTCGATTAACAAGCTGGAACATCTCCCCGATTGCCCCCTGGCTGTTGAAATCATCCGCTAAATGATAATGCGACTGGTACAATGCCTCACGAATAACCGTCACCAGGACATGTACCGGTGTTGTATCTCCCTCATTCCGTGGAGCATTATCACTCATCCGCTTCACGAATCCTTCCACATTGAATCCATTCTTTACATCCCATTCATTCCAGATCTGAAGCCAGTTCTCATGCCGTTCTTCAGCCCGCCATCTCAGAAATTCCGTCAGGCGCCTGAACGTCTCTACAATCCGGGCTTTTGCCTTTGTCTGGTTCCCCAGCGATTCAAAGGTGTAAGGAACTTCCTTCCTGTAATGCGACGAAAGGAGGAACATCCTCACTGTATCCGGATCATTATCCTTAAGAACGTCCCTGATTAACACGCTCTCACCGCTCTTCGCCATCTTATCGCCGCTGGGAAGTACGACCCATTCGTTATGCATCCATATCCGCGCGAAATCTTCATCCGGATGTCCGCATTTCGCCTGTGCGATCTCGTTTTCGTGATGCGGGAACTTCAATTCCTTCCCACCGCCATGAATATCAAACGACGGGCCAAGGTGTTTTGCGCTCATGACCGAGCACTCGATATGCCATCCCGGCCGTCCGGATGAAACCTTACCAAACCGCTTTATCTCATCGTCACTCTGTGAGAATTCCCATTCCGGTTCACCCGGTTTTGCCGCTTTCCACAGAGCGAAATCCCTGGGATCTCTCTTCGCGCTCTGTTCATCTCCCTGATCGATGTTCTCCAGAAGGCTGTCTATGCTCTGACGGGTAAGCGCAAGGTAATCCGGATAGGATTTTACATCAAAATAAACGCTCCCGTCCTTTCCGACATACGCGTGCCCGTTGTTCATGATCAGCTTTACATATTCAATAATTTCCGGGATATGGGTTGATACTTTCGGATAGAAATCAGCCTTCTCGACACCAAGCGCGAAAAGGTCGGTGTAGTACTCATGCACAAATCTCGCCGACAACTGGATCGGGTCATCTTCCCCAACCCTTTTTGCCTCCGCGATCATCTTGTCGTCGACATCGGTAAAATTGGTGACATATTTCACCCGGTAACCGTGAGCTATAAAAACCTTCCGTACGACATCGAAAAATACGGGTCCCCTCATGTTACCGATATGAACCAGGTTGTAGGTGGTGGGTCCGCAGACATAGATCGAAACCTCGGGATGTTCACCTGGAAGCGGGAATTTTTCCTCGCGACGGGTCATCGAGTTGTGGATTCTGATCTGTGGGAGTTCGCCCCACGGGTACTTAATCTCTGCTGTCATGGTTTCACCACCATTAATCGAGTTTCATATCCATAAACGATTGTGACCAATCGTAATTCGGTAAAGTTCATTTGGCAATACCCCGATTGCCAAGAAGGGATTTCAGGCTCCTGTAAAAATACCATAGTCCACTTATTTCCATTAATGCCCATTTTCATATATCATCTTTTTCTAATGAACCCGGATGAGATAAAACCGAGAACCGACCGGCCCGACTGGTTCTGGGCTAACTTCTGGTGGCTCCTGGTATTATGCCTCTCATTTACCGTTGTGACCGCTTATTATCATCATTATTTCTATGTCTCGGGACCGAATTCAGTCGCGGTATCGATCGACCACCAGAATGTTATCCAGCGAAAGGCGGAAGCTCCCATGCAGTACCGCTTTGCGCCTTATTTGATAGCACAAGCCGTACTGGATCTGCTCGTGAAATCGGGAGCACCGAACGATTCCCGCACCTTGCTTATTTCTTACCTTCTAATCCGCATCCTTGCCATGACTATGTGCTACCTGGCCCTTCTGAAATTTCTATCCATCTGGTTCGATCTGAAATTATCCTTGCTGGGCCTGGGATTCATGGTTGCTGTTAACCCGATGTTTGAAATCCAGTATTACCATCAGCCGGGCGACCCATGGAACCTGTTATTTTTTATTCTCGGATTCTCGGCCATCGCTCTCAAAAAAGATGGATGGTTATTCCTTATTATTTTTCTTGGCGTACCCTTCCGCGAATCCATCGTCCTGCTGATACCGGCTTACTTCGCGGCACGGTATGGGGAACTGCCGATCGGACGGCTGATTCTACGGACAATCGGCCTGATCATTGTATGGGCGATTCCGTGGATCGGGATTAGAGCACTTTTCGGCCCTGTAATAAATTATATGGAGAACAAGCTCGAACTCAGGGATCTACCAAACATATTCGCGTACAACCTGAAATATCCGGAAGGCTGGCTTGTATTATTCCTGTCATTCAACGTGCTCTGGTTTACCCTCATAAAAGCCTGGAAACAGATTCCGGGAGTAATTCGAAGATGTTTTATTATCGTGCCGATTTTTTTATTCATTCACCTTGCATGGGGACGGCTTGTGGAGGGACGGTTGTACATGCCGCTCGAACCGCTTTTTATTGTCGGGGGATTAACATACCTGGCCGCTCTCAACAAAAAGCAGCACCCGATTAAAAAAATGGTGTAAAATTAAATTAAGAGCTTTACATGATGAAGGTGATTTAAATAATGGGTGGTCCTGACCTCTCACAATTACCGCAATGGATACCCCTGATTTATATCAGCTCCAGTGTTCTGTTCGCCATTGTAGCGATGGTGGATTGCGGTAATACCGGTCAGGACCCGGTTGCCTGGGGATTGATCGTTCTCTTTTTCAACCTGCCCGGCCTTCTCGTATATTTCTTCATAGCCAGGGCGAATTTCGCCCCGACCAGAAAATACAGGGCGATTTCCAGGGCCGATGATGAAAAAATTCGTGACAGGTACGCGTCCAGAGGCGATCCCGCTGATCTTGCGACACATGGAACGATGGCATCGAATTTCGGAGGTATTTCAGAATCGAAGGGTAATTTTGGTTTTGTGGATGAAAATCTTGAAAAATTAATAGATGAAGGAAAATTCAGCGAAGCTAAAACTTACCATGATGATCTGGTAGCTGTCGCGAACGAAATGAACGACCGTGATACAATCCGAAACTTAAAAAGATACGAGATAAGAATTTCGAAAGGTTTGATGCGTTAAAGCTCAGTCAAACAGACCTGTATCAAATCCGACTTTCCATCCCATCGATATTAGCAAGTAGCCCGGAAACCCATTTCGCGAAATTGATCCAGGCTTGTACATATACTCATGAAATGGGTTTCCAGGATACTTGCTTGTCGATGCGCCACCAGTTTGAAACGTCCCCATTAATAGAAATAAATTAAAAATAGTCAATTAACAGAATTGGCATTATTACAGGGACTCGATAACAGTCGCGATCCTGGTTTTAAGCCTGGTTAGTTCAGATTCCAGTTTCTCAAAAAGTTCCAGCGCCGTTCCAATTTGATGCTCTACCCCGGCCTGTTCGATCTTGAACGCAAGTTCACGAATTAATTCCGCGCCAATATTCGCGGATGAACCCCTGATTGAGTGCGCCTCAAGGCTGATGGCATCTGCATCGGCAATATCCAGCGCATTACGCAATCCATTCATTTTCCGTGGGGCATCGTCTACGAATATCTGCAGGACTTCTTTCAGGAGGTCTGCGTCTCCATCCATGAGTTCGAGCGCCACTTCAAGATTAAGAAGCTTGATGGTTTCGCCGCCATTTAATTCTTCCACCATGCTGATCTTCCTCCAGTACCGATTACCAAGTATATCACACTCATTTCTATTATCCCGACCAAACTTAATGAGGGTTTGAATGGATGCAATAAAATGGTCAGTCAATGATTAAAATCAGGAATATATGAAAATAATAATAATTTGAACGCGAAACCACATCGGGAATCTCAAAAAATAATGGTTATTTGGATACTAAGGTAGATGGCTTGTACTGCCGAGTTGCCCGGCGAGACAGGCCTTCCATTAAATTACGAATAACATATATATCAAAGATTTCTTTTTTAGGATAGTGTTACTCCTTATTTACATGGGATAATATTATATTTACGTCAGGTGGATGGGAGAATCATCCCGATATCTGATACTCAGGTTAAAATTATCCATGGATCGGGAGGCTTTCAATTGATCCGATGCAGCTTATCTAAGGTGTTTAACCTTAGTCGGGTTTCCGACTGTCTCAGGAGGTCCTCGAACAGTCTCGCACGGGTACTCGTTTTCATTGTGATTGCCATGTTTGCATCCCTGTTCCCGGTTGCGGGCGGCCCCTACGCCGATTCCGGCCAGGCTGATAACGTCCTTGTCCTGCATTCATATCATCTTGGTAATGCATGGTGCGGCAACATTAATAGCGGGATCCATGCAGCTTTTAAAGAGTCAGAACATTATATCGAATTATATGTTGAGTACATGGACACCAAGCGTCAGATTCCGGAAGAAATATTCCCATACCTTGTTGAACTCTTTGAATTTAAATACACGGACATCCAATTCGACGTAATAATCGGCACGGACAACAATGCGCTTGATTTCCTGCTGGAGCACGGTGACGATTTATTTCCGGATGTCCCGATAATTTTTTGCGGTGTAAATAATTATAACGACGCGATGATTGAGGGCCGTTCCGGGATTACCGGAGTCGCTGAGGATTTAGACCTGAGAGCAACACTGGAACTTGCCCTGCAGTTGTTTCCGGATACAAGCAATGTCGCTTTAATCAGCGACGAAACTGAATCGGGCCGAATTAACGCCGGGCGCATGCGGGAAGTCATACCAGAATTCGAGGACAGGGTTGATTTTCTCTGGTTGATTGACAGGACAGCCGAGGAGCTTGCTGCCGAATTAAACAGCCTGCCCGACGACACTCTGGTATTTTATCTCCACTTCTACAGGGACCGTGCCGGGATTTCATACACGGTTGAGGAAAGTAACACTCTTATTGTGGGCAATACCGATTTCCCGGTTTTTACGACATGGGATATTTCGATTGATTACGGTTTCCTTGGAGGCATTGTCACAAGCGGCCGGCTCCAGGGGGAAACTGCGGCACAAATGGCTCTGAGAATACTGCACGGTGAGTCTCCTGAAGATATCCCTGTTCTTCGTGACAGCCCGAACGTGCCGATGTTCGATTATAACGTCATGACGCGATACGGTATTTCCACGGGTGATCTGCCTGATGGGAGCATCATACTTAACCAGCCGTTCTCCTATTATGCCAGGCACAGGTCATATATCAGGGGTCTAACTGCATTTATAATCCTGCTTGTAGCCTTAATAGCCATAATGGGCATAAACATCGCGCAACGCAGACATGCTGCCAGGGCTTTAAAGATAAGCGAGGAAAAATACCACTCGATCTTTGACAATGCCCTGGTCGGCATGTACAGGTCAAGGTTGAGCGACGGGAAAATCCTTGAGGTAAACGACCGATGCTTTAAGATGATGGGTTACCCAAGTCGTGAAGACATAATGAAAAAGGGATTTGTGAAAGATCATTATTACAATCCTGAGGACAGGGAACTTTTTATAGAATTAATGAAAAATTCCGGAGAAGTTACACAGTTTGAAACGCAATTACGTCGTCAGAACGGTGAAATAATCTGGGTTCGTATCGATGCACTGCTTTACATGGAGGAGGGATACTATGAAGGTGTATTAACTGATATAACCGATCGTAAGCAAGCGCAGGAAGAAATAAAAAATAAAAATATCGCCCTTGAAGACGCCTTGAAAATTAAGAACGAATTCCTTTCAATGGTGTCCCATGAGTTAAGGACCCCGCTGGTTCCGATAATTGGCTATAGCGATCTCCTTCTTGATGGAAGCTTTGGAGAATTATCAAACGAAGCTGAAGACGCGATTGATTCGATTAAAAACCGTGCGGATGACCTGGTTAAATTGATAGAGGACCTGTTGATGGTGTCGCAAATAGAGAGGGATAAACTGCGGATCGACCTTAAAACCCTTGATGTCAATAAGCACCTGCGGGATATCATCTCGGATTTCCAGTCAACCGATTACGGCAAACCGGTAGAGATCGAACTGTCAGGTGAGCAATTCAATGTAACCGCGGACCACGCACGTTTCCGCCAGGTAATGCAGAATCTTATTGGTAATGCGATTAAGTATTCAAGCGACATTGTTGAAATTAAAATCGAAACACGCACAGGCGACAAGTACGGCATTATCTCAGTAAAAGATAACGGCATAGGTATTGCGTCGGAACACATGACGAAAATTTTTGAGAGATTCTACCAGGCAGAGGATATCGATACACGGAAGCATAGCGGTTCCGGCCTTGGCCTTGCCATTACCAGGGACCTGGTTGAATTGATGGATGGTGAGATTACTGTTGAAAGTGAGCCCGGTGAGGGTTCAATTTTTACAGTCACGCTGCCGTTGGGATAAAAATCCACGCCGTAGAACAGCACGGCAGTGCGTCTCCCGCATTAAAACAATCTTTTCGACGCACTGCCGTGCTGTTCTACGGTTTTTTTATTCGACGCACTTCCATTCG
>CBDURU010000012.1:0-54201 GCA_965369865.1 uncultured bacterium
ATACACCATCCCCCACAATTGATGAACCATCGATACACCATCCCCCACAATTGATAAACCATCGATACACCATCCCCCCAGAGGGGGGATTACAGGGGGGGTCTTTTTACCTCACTTTGGTATAATCTTACTCCTTAACCAGGAACCGACCATGACCGACCATTCCTACAAATGGGAACCTTCTCCACACACCGCCGATCTCGCGATCGCCATTGAAGGTTCCGATAAAAACGCACTGTTTCATGCAGCGTTCGACGGGTTCCTCGGCATCCAGGACATCGATCGCAGCCCGGACGAATTCGGTAAAATTACCGAGGACAACTTTGAATTTGAAACCGGCGAGATCGAAAATGCACTGGTGGATTTCCTTAATGAGTGTATATATGTGATGGAGGTCGAAGAAGTTATTCCTTTTAAGATTATCGAGCTCAATTATGATAGTAAAATCTTAACCGCCAGGATCATGTGCAGAAATATCCGCAACGATGAACGAAGAGAACTTGGCCATATCAAGGCGGCAACTTACTCCGACCTCCAGGTTATCGAAGTTGATGGAAAATTAACGGCTAAGATAGTTTTTGACACGTAGGTGTTCTTATGGCTGACATGAAATTACCGGATCACCTGAAGCAGGTAGATGACAACCTTTTTATTCTCGAAAAGGGATTCAAGCCCGGCATGCGTGTGCCCGGCCATATTTACGTGTCGGAAAAATTAATGAAGCAGGTGGTTAATGACAATTCGCTCAACCAGGTCGCGAATGTAGCGACGCTGCCCGGAATAGTGCGTGCTTCGTACGCGATGCCTGACATTCACTGGGGTTATGGCTTTGCGATTGGCGGTGTCGCTGCTTTTGACCCCAAAAAAGGAGGGATCGTAAGTCCGGGCGGGGTCGGGTATGACATCAACTGCGGTGTCAGGCTCATACGGAGCAATCTCGACATAAAGGATATCCGAAAATCTCTGGAACCCCTGACCGATGAGATCTTCAGGACCATTCCGGTTGGTGTCGGGAAAGAGGGCAGGATTGTTTTCAAAGGCAAGAAGATGGATCGGCTCCTGAGAAATGGCGCGGAAACGATTGTGGCTGAGGGCCTGGGATGGCCGGATGACCTTGAATACCTTGAGGAATTCGGAGCGCTGAAAAACGCCGATCCTTATTACGTCACCGATAAAGCCCGTAAGCGTGGGGAAAAACAGTGCGGGACCCTTGGCGGCGGGAATCACTTCATCGAAATTCAGAGGGTCGATGAAATTCTCGACCGTGAAGCCGCGAATGTGTACGGGCTTGCGGAGGGTATGGTCACCGTGATGGTCCATACCGGATCGCGCGGACTCGGCCACCAGACCTGCGACGACAATCTTCGGATTCTCAGGGACGCGGTTCAAAAATATGGTATCGAACTTCCCGACCGCCAGCTCGCATGTGCCCCGCTCGATTCGGAAGAGGGCCGGAATTATTTGTCAGCGATGGCATGCGCGGCGAATTACGCGTGGGCGAATCGTTCCATACTTGTGTATCTGATAAGGCTGGCTTTCGAGCACATATTCGGACAGGGAGCTGAACGTCTCGGGTTGGAAATTGTTTATGATGTCGCGCACAACATAGCGAAATGGGAAAAACACGAGGTCGATGGCAAGACAAAACGGCTCCTGATCCACAGGAAGGGGGCGACAAGGGCATTCGCGGCCGGGCATGATGACCTTCCGGAAGCCTATGCGAAAATTGGCCAGCCGGTTTTGATTCCCGGTGATATGGGGACAGCATCGTGGGTACTCAGGGCGCGTCCGAAAGCGATGGAGTCGGTATTCGGATCGACGTGTCATGGCGCGGGTCGCGCGATGGGTCGCGGTCAGGCGAAACGGACAATTGAATACAACACTCTTATGAAAGAAATGGCCCGTCGGGACATTATTGTGCGCGCGGGAAGCAGAAAGGGCCTGGTAGAGGAAGCCCCCGACGCGTACAAGGACATTGATGAGGTAGTGGAGGTCATGCACCAGTCAGGGATAAGCACAAAAGTCGCGAGACTGAAACCCTTAGCTGTAATTAAGGGTTAGTGTACACAAAAAATAATCATCCATCCCGTAGAACTGCACGGCAGTGCGTCATTATAATAATCTCGGGTGGCGCCAACAAGCAGAAGCGCAGCGAAGGCTTGTGGGTGATGAAACCTTGTCAATACTATGGATTCACTGGTAGAATTGAATTGAGGTATTTACTATGAAATTACTTGTAACTCTCGAACGCGATGAAACAGGCATGATTGTGGTTGAATGTCCAGCTATTCCAGGATGTGTAACCCAGGGAAAGACGGAGGATGAAGCATTGGAAAATATTCGCGAAGCTATCTCGCTGCTCTTTTAACAGCCTTTATTCATCAATTATTCAAAGCAGGTGAGAAAATGACTGATAATGAATCCAAATTTCTTCAAACATTAGGATATTGTCAAACGGTAAGTCCTAGAATGCAAAAAGAATTCCCTAATGGAATCAAATATATAGATTCTTTAATAGATTTAGATATAGCTATTTTAAATCAATTAAATAATATTAAACGTCTATTTGCTGCACAGATTTATTCTGCTATTTCCACATCTTTTGCACATTGTATGATAGCAAATTATCTTGGATTCTATACTCAGAGTAAACATTATTCAAGAAGAGGGATTGAAGGATCACTATTATTGATGCTTTGTCTCTATGACGAGGAATTCTGGTATGCCTGGGCTAATTACTCACCTAAGTCAACCCAATCAGAATTCTTAAAGGATGATGTTTTAGAGAAAAAGTTCAAGGATTTTCATAATTTTATGCAAAGTCAATATTATCAGGGATATTTAGGATCAAGCAAGAGGTTAGAAAACTGGGAAAAATTGCTTCAAAAAAGATTATGGCAGAAATCGAAATTAAAAAACAAAGAAAAGTTGAAAGAGCATTCTGACGATCTAGATTTTCTAGTAAATATGTATAATCTCGATTCTGATTTTTCAGTACACTTTAACCATTTCAGCATTAATGCTTTCTATGAATTTAAAGATAATAAAATCCACCAACAAGTTTTCCCGAATATTACACCCCATGAAATATGGCGTGTTACTTCTGAATCAGCAGTGGTTTGGTTGCGATCGATTAAATTTTTGTGTGATATTATGAAGAATTGTATAAGTGAATTTACATTGCCTGAGAATGAATACAAAATTGCAGAAAGGAGTATGGACGAATGGAAGCAAGGGTATTTAACCGAATTTAGGCCAGACTTATTAACAAAAAAAGAATGTAATGATAAATCAGGAAGCTAATCATTCATGAGAAGATTTACACTAACGCTTCTTCCGGGATCGTCTTGATGTATTTATCCGCCATCAGGGCTGCCTGGGCTCCCTGCCCGCATGCGATGACAGCCTGCTTGAACGGCTCCCACCTGACATCGCCGATCGCGTACAGCCCCGGAATATTTGTCTCGCATAAATGAGTCGCCACGATGTATTTCCAATCGTCCATCTCGACATCCAGATCGATGTATCCGGTATTTCCAGTAGCCCCGATATAAACAAACAACCCATCCACATCGAGTTTTGTGGTCTCATCGGTTTTTACATTGCGGACTATTACACCCTCGACCTTCTGATCGCCAAGGATCTCCTCCACGACACTGTCCCACTGGAATTTTATTTTCGGATTGTCAAACGCCAGTTTCGCGTGGTTCGGACGTGCGCGAAGTTCATCGCGACGGTGGATAATTGTCACCGAACTCGCGAATTTCGTGAGGTAATCCGCTTCCTCGACCGCGGCGTCTCCACCGCCAACCACGGCAACATCTTTCCCCTTATAAAAACCCGCATCGCAGACCGCGCATGTCGAAATACCCTTCCCGAGTTTATCCTTCGCGCCTTTAGCTTTCAAAGGTCTTGGATTACTGCCCGACGCGATGATTACAGACTTGGCATGATGAGTGCCGCCATCGCAAACGATCTCAAACAACGGGCCGCCATCGAGGAATTTCAGAGATATGACATTGTCCATCTCGAATGTCACATCATGCTCGTTCATCTGCTTCTCGATTTTCTGCGCGAGATCGAATCCGCTTATGCTGCCCGGGAATCCGGGGAAGTTATCGAATTCGGATGACAGGAGTACTGCACCGCCAAGTGCGCCTTTATCGATGATCAGGGTTTTGAGCAGTCCACGTCCTGCGTAGATCGCGGCTGTCATCCCACCTGGCCCGCCTCCGATTATCGCGATATCATAAAGTTTTGAATCACTTGCCATATTTTTTTCCTCGTCCTTCTTTTTCATGCCACCGAGTAGGTTTCCAGCATCGAATTCCTTGTATTTCTCAACCATTTTTCAATCCTCTGTTATTAGAAAATACGTTCAGCCCGGCGATTATACATCTTTGAGGGGTATTTTTACATATCGAAGGTTCGTATAAATTCGGTTATCAGTTTCCCAAGCCTCTCCACACCGGTCTCCGCGGATTTAACAACTTCCTCATGACTGAGAGATGTCGATTTGCCATGCACATTCGCGATAGCACTCAGGGCAAACGCGGTCATCCCCAATTCCTGCGCGCGGATAAGTTCGGGCACCGTGCTCATTCCGACAACCTGGCATCCAAGTTTTAAAAGCCAGTTAACTTCCGCGGCGGTTTCGTAGGTTGGTCCCGGTACCCCAGCATAATTTCCGGATTTGATATTTATTCCAAGGCTGGATCCCGCTTCTAATAATTTTTCCTTAATTACCGGCGATGTTTCTCTGAATTGCCCGCCATCGACCTGGCGATCCGTTCCTGGTATCGGGATGAAACATTTGAATTTGTCGATAGCTACAAGATCTCCCATGTTGAGTGATCTATCAAGCCCACCAGCCGCATTTATACAGATGAGATTTTCCGCGCCAAGCTCACGCGAAAGATCGATGTAGTAACCGATTTCCTCGTACGAATATCCCTGGTAAAAATGACGTCGTCCTGTCCATAGTGCCCAATCGCCATACCCCACGGAAATAATTTGTAGAATACCGCCATGTCCTGGGATTCCCGGGTCTGCCAATCCCGGGATTTCATTGTAGCTGATTTGAGATTTAACAAGAGAATGGTCGATTGGAAGAGCCTGTCCGCTTCCTGTGGAAATGCAGCCGGTCAATTTTCCAGTTCCAATGCCCTTGAGAACATCCATTGCATTTTTAAATGTGTCAGACATGGATTTTACAAGTCCGGTTCTGAATCCGGAGGCTCCCTGTCCTCATCTTCAGGACTTCTGCGAAGTTCACCCATCGCGGTATACAGGAGGTCGTACGCATGCTGGCTTTGTTCTGAACCAAGTAATTCGCGCTCTGTCAGGATTTCGATCACCTGGTTCGCGCGAAGAGTGACGTCATCCCAGTTCCCAAGCTCAGCCTGTACCTCGGCGATTCTCAACGCGAACGGCGCCTGCAGAAGTCCGATATCGAGATTGCCCAGATATTGATCTCCACCGCCAAGCGGGGTGTTAAGGCCGTTATAAAGCGGTACAAGCGATTCCTCGATACGCTCCATCCCGATGAGCATATCCGCCTTGATCCACCATGCCTCGCGAATTGTTTCAGTAATATCTATCCAGTCATATCGCGCGAGAGATTTCCCTTTCAGAGCACCGAAATCTATTTCATTGGTCCCCTCGTACAGCGGGACAAACAAATCTTCAAGAGATGCGATATAGATCAACGCTTCTTCATACTCGCCCTCGTCCTTATAATACTGCGCGATACCGAGGTAATACCGCGGGATATTTTTCGGATCGAGTTCGATTGAATGGAGGATTTTCTGCAAACCTTCAGCCCTGAGCTCATCGTTTCCAGTCAATCGTCCAGTAAGAATTTCGAGCTGCCCCACATAATAGTGGCTTGCCGGACGGTACGGGGTCACCTGCAATAAACGTCTCCCGTACTCCAGTCCCGCTTCGATTATTGGCTCTGCGGTTTCGAGATGCCCGGCTTCCGCAAGGTCCTGGGAACCAAAGAAATGTGCGCTGACAAGGTCCTTTAGCGGATACCAGTTCCATGGGTTATATTTCAAGGCTTCCCGCCAGTATTTCATGCCTTCCTGGACAACATCGCTTCTCGCTTCAGTGAATGCCTCTGATAAGGTCGGGATTTCCTGGGTCGCTCCTCGAATCGCTTCTCTCTGGAGCTGGTTGATCTCAGCCTCCGCGCGTGCCTCCGCCAGGACTCCCTGGTTCTCGATCATATTTTTACCCGTTTCATAATAATTCATTGAGGCATAACCAAGGATATTGATGGCGAAAAGGACCCCTGCAAGTACCTGCCATACCGGAAGCGGCTTCAGGAACCATCCGGCTACGGGGATCGGGGTGTCATCGACTGATAAATCTACTGATTCATCCTTGTCAGTTTCATCCGGTTCCCATTTTTCAACGGGAAGTTCCAGGTCAACCTTGCTGAATGAGAAGGTCCGGGCGACCAGCGCGATTTCAACAAGTAGCAGCATCGGGATGACAGGGAAAGTCCAGTCGAAATCGAGTGCCATATGTCCAAGTTCGCCAACTATTCCACCGAGCAGCCCTACCCTGTAGACGGTGATCATTTTTCCGGGGACTTCCCTCAGGGTTTTAACGATCAGCCTGAATACAAGGGCGAGTATCGAAATTATCACTATTGCCCCGAACAAACCACCTTCGACCAGGAAACGCAGGTAAATGCTATGCGGGTCTTTTGTGTAATATTGCGGATCGGTCTGGTAGTGTACATAGTAATAGCCGAATGAATTAAAACCGATACCGAAAATCGGATTTTTAAGAAAAACCCTCCACGCGATATCCCAGAATTCAAACCGCCCGATTACCGAGTAATCATCCCAGCGCATCTGGTTAAAACGGTCGATCATCGGCTGGAAAAACCGTCCCCGATATTTTATGACGAACGGCAGGGCTGACAAGAAATACAGGACAACCAAGAGAACCGGTCGCCAGCTCACCATCGATTTTTTTCGGGACAGGATGAACGGTATGGCGAAAAATGGGATCAGGCCTGCCAGCCATCCACCACGGGAGAGGGTCAAGCCGAATGCCGTGAATGTGAAATAGAAAAAATAAAGGATAAAAAATGTCTGCGCTCCCCGTCTCAGGGAATAAAACTGCGCAAGCATCACGGGCCATACCAGGAGAAGAAATCCGGCGCATGGATTATGCCAGTAGAACAGGCTTGAAAGCGGGGTTGCCCCTTTCCCGCTCCATAAGGCGCCGTAAAATATGAATATGCCGTGGAACGCGATCAGGAATCCCGCGACCATTACTATTTCTAAAAGTTGCCTGAGCCTTTTGAGCGAGTCGATATAAATAAATGCCATGAAAGCAATTGAAGCGTAGGCCAGGATGTTCATCGTCTCTTCAACCGTTTCGAAATGCCGCAATGAAACGAAATTCGCCATGACAAGCATGATGAACAGGGCGATTGGAAATATCCCACGGAAATTAACCAACCTGAGACCAATACTGATTCGTTTTGCATCGAGAATGCTGAAAATGAGGAGCCCACCAAACGCGAACGCACGAAAAGCCCATTGCGGTGCACGGGTCAGGTCGATACTTCCACCCTGGTTTAAAAGTAGGTAGGCAAGAACGACTGCAAAATAAATGACGAACCAGAGACCTTTATCGTGGGTGATGTCTTTCGCGAAGCCTTTGAACCGTGAAGCGAATACTGAGGTTAACCCTGTTTCCTCAATTATAATTTCCTGTTTCTTTTTCTTTCGCGTCAATGTTTCGTTAATTATACACTCCGCTTAAGTTGTATGCCATTGGAAAGGATAGCTGTCATCACTCTCCAACTTCCTTATTCTTTCACTGCTTTAAGGCAAACCGATTTTGTATTTTCACCAACCAGGATTGATTCCTCGACAGTAAAACCTGCCTGTTCAGCGAGCACTGTCAGGATGTCCGGTGATGCCGCAAAGCTTTGTTCCGGTACCGGACCCCATCTTGAGAAGTACCTCCGCATCATTTCCTTTTTCTTTTCAGGTGATAATCCGAATGATGTGTAATCCACCACAACCAGCCGCCCCCCGTCTTTCAGAATCCTGTAGCTCTCATTTAAAACCGTGCTGGGTTTGCGTACAAGGTGAAGCAGATTCGCCATAAGGACTGCGTCAAAACTACGGTCATCAAACGAAGTTCCATAGCAGTTATCAATGTTGACTTCGACATTATCGAAAATGGATAACCTTTCTCGTGCTATTAAGATCATTTCTTCCGACATATCAGTGGCCGTCAGATGATTAACAATGGGTGCGATCCAGAGTGACGTGAATCCGGAGCCGCATCCGAGTTCAAGCACAAGGTCACTTTCATCAAACTGGTTTTCAAGCCACATTTTAATTGCGTCATTCGTGGTTTTGCCGATGATGTGGTTATTATCGTCATCGAATGTATCGGCGAATTTGCTCCAGTAATCGTAGTCGTTAGGTTCAATCTGCATATGCTGCTCCGGTCAGGATGAGTATACCTGATAATTCCGGCAGTATGATTGCTAAAGGGTTGAAGAAATTTTACATGCTGGTAAGGCTTAACACATAGCGAATACATGCTAAATATTGGTATTATCCTGTAAAATGCGTGATGGAAATTCCGATATTTCAAATCAAATTAATTCCTCCCGGATTCAGCCTGGTTATAAAACCGGTGTTGAAGCCCTGCCACCAATCTCCGGCCATCCTCTGGTTATAAGAATCCTTGGCCTGGTTTCACTTCTCACACCATTGTTTCTATATTACCTTACAACTTGCCCGGTTGTATATTTCGGCGACGCGGGTGAACTTACAGTAGCCGCGTACCGGTGGGGGATCGCGCATCCGCCCGGATATCCAGGATACATCGTCCCGCTGGGAATTTTCCTGAGGCTGCCCCTGTCTTTCCTCGCTCCGGATGCGGAATTCCTTCAACCGATCGCATGGCAGGCCAACTTTTTCTCGGCAGTCCTCGGGGCTTTAACAATTTGGGTCGTCTTCCTGATAATTCTCAGGCTGGCACGGTCGCCCTGGATTGCACTTTCCGGCGCGATCCTCGCGATGGTTGGTAAAACATTCTGGTCGCAGACAGGAATCGCGGAGGTTTACACCCTCAATGCGTTACTCGCATCGTTAATGGTGCTTATCGCGATAATCCAGGGTGAATCCAAACCCGGATCGAAAGAACGCTTGAGGTGGCTCCGATGGGGAAGCGTAATATGGGGATTTTCATTGACAAACCATCATGAAATGGCGTTTTTCTTTCCTCTCTGGCTTGTAATGGTTGGATTAGCCATGGTTCCCGGACCGGGCGGGAAACGTCCGGAATGTCCCCCGGCTCGATCAATTCTCGAAGGAATTATTTTTGTTGCGATCGGGCTTATCCCATATTTGTACCTCCCGATAGCATCATCTTTCAAACCAGAACTAAACTGGGGAGACCCAAGCACATTTACCGGGTTTCTCAAGGTCCTCACCCGTGCGGATTACCGCCAGGTAAAGGAAGGAATTACGGGGAGCCTTGTAACCCCGATAGATATCCTCACAAAATTCATCTTCTGGTCATTTCTCCAGTACGGACCCATTGTGACATTGTTCGCCCTGCCCGGATTCAGCATTTTCTTTAAGAGGTCTCCTCACCGACCCGCACTTGTTGCGACACTCCTCGCACTTTTCCTGATGAACACGGTATTCATCATCTATTTCGCCGGGATCGACCGGGGGAGTGTATTCTTCCTCGAGGTTTATTTCATCCCCTGGTACATAGCGATCGCGGTGCTTGTCGCGATCGGATTCTCCAGGGCGCCAATGTGGTTCAAATTCAAATCGCCTCCATCGAATGTCGTTTACACAATAATCGCGGTTGGATTGATCCTCGTTTTCGGGTTCCTGGCGTTCAGGCAGAACTACAGGATCAGCGACATGAGCGACAATATCGCGGGGTACGTCTATTCCCACGATGTGCTCGCGTCGATGCGTCCGGAGCCTGAGAAAAATATCCTCGTGACCGGCGGCGATGAAATATTCCTGTACTGGTACTGGAAATGGGTGGAGGGGATCGACAAAGACGTTGCGGTAATCGGCACCGATGCACTCGGTGTCAGCAGTAGCTGGTTCTGGGATGATGTCAGTCGCGATCAGCCGTCGATTGAACTTCCGACCGATGACGGTCTCGATCAACGTTATGAGGGTGATGAGCTACGGGTAAAGATGCTTGAATCGATCATACGTGAAAACCGGCATGTTTACCGGGTATTCATGACCGTCTGGGATCCGATATACGAACCGATTCTTACGGATGGACCGTGGCATATGGTTCTCGACGGCCCTGTGCTCGAAATCGAATGGGATACGGAGGTTAATTTTTCAGATCATCCACGGCTGGCGTTCGGTCTTGAGGAATTCAAATTCCGGGCGTTGCTCGATATCGACAGGGATCACCTTGCACCGTTTGAAAAGGAAGTTTACGATCGATACGCTGCTGCCTGCTACAACCTTGCTCTTTTCGCGGACCGCCATGACGAGCATGGATTTACTATCGATTTTGCCGGATTATGTCTTGAATTCCAACCTGACTACAATCCAGGAGAAAGTGCTCTTGCACCAAAGGAACTACTGGCTGTCAGCCTTACAAAAGCCGGGAACCTGGACGATGCTAAGATCGTTTTTCAGGAGTTGATCGATGCCGACCCTCAAAACAGCCTGTATCATCTTTACATCGCGGAGATTTACTTCGCGGAGGGGAACATTGAAAGGTCTAAACTGGAACTCGAGATCGCGCTGGAAATCGAGCCGGAAAACGTATTTATCCTGGAGCGTTACAATAATCTCATTGAATTTCTAGAAACCCTTGATCCAAACGATTCCGGCACGGATTAACAACCGGTTTAAGGCAACTTAATCAATGTTAATCCGTTATCTTTAAATTTTTTAGGTAAATTAAATAACGGTATTGTAGGCTATGAGTCTTCCTGCTATACTACTGCGCCGGGGCTGACACGGGTGCAACATTAATAAGGAGTTGTTTTTAGCAGTATGCAGCCACAGACGTATCTCAATCAGAAGCTAAACGAGTTTGGTGTTAAGTATCAACTTGGAAAAGGCGCTTACGCAACGGTATATGCGGCGGAAGATCTTGAGGGGATCGGCGGAAGGGTAAACGGTCTGGTCGCTCTAAAAATCCCAACCGATCAGGACAAATCATACAAGAAGCAACTGGCCGAGGCTGAATTCCTGATGGAACTCGACCATCCCAATGTTGTGAAGGTCTATTCCATCGAGTACAGCCGTCTGCATAATATCTTTTTCTTCGTCATGCAGATTCTCGAGGGTAAAAACCTCGAGGAAATTATCGACCTGGCCGGATTTACGCCGCTGCCCCCGAAAAATACGGAACGCATAATCTCGCAGATTCTCTCAATCATGAAGTATTTCAATGAAAAAAATGTCTGTCACAGGGATATCAAACCGGCCAATTTCATCATTCATAACGGTACCGGTCATCTGACGCTAACCGATTTCGGATTCGCCAATTACCAGGATAAACTTGACCAGAAATCCCTTCGTGCCGGAACCCTTTACTACATGCCCCCTGAGCAACTCGACGGAAATCCTACCCCGAAGGCCGATGTTTGGGGTGCGGGTGTGATTCTCTACAGGATGCTCACCGGACGCCTGCCGTTCAACGCGCCTGTCGAATCGGAGTTGATCAGGCTGATTCGGGAGGAGAACCCGCAGCCAATCAAGGAATTGAACCCGAACGCGCCTGATCATTTAGTGGAGATCTGCGATTTATGCCTGAAAAGAGACATGGATGAGAGGTATGAATTTACGTACGATTTCGGGAATAGTGCAAATTAACTAGTTCCAGGTCCGTAAAAACAATTACCCGTCCATGGAGATGGGTTTTTTTTGCTTTTTTTCGGTCAATCCGATTTTATTTCAGTACGCCCTTCCTCTGAAGCTCGGCAAATTCAGGGATAATCAACCAAATGATGTAAGAAACTAAGCCAAGTAGCATGTTTATTATCAGAAGTATAAACAAATAACTGTCAAGTGAATAAAAACTACGCCCGAAGTATGTCCCAAAACTCCAGCCCCATGCCTGCTTCACTAACCAGATTGAAATAACCGCCAAGATGCTGTAAATCCCGAACACGATACCGGACCTGTAGACCCAGGCTGGCAGGAAAGCAAGCAGTATCCCGCATCCTGCAAGAAGCCACCACAAAATAAATACAAGTGACCATGCAAAAGGAATTGAACTGGATGCAGGATCGATATAATGAACCAGCGATATACCGGCTACACCAACAATCAGCACGTTCCACCACGACATTGGCTTATAATGAGATAAAAGATCGCGCATTATTTCAAAGGTCGGGATTGTACTGCAATACATCAATGATATAATTCCGGATTCCTTATCCTTATGAAAAGTATCAGGGATGTAATACAGGTACTTTGTCATTACCCAGGAAATGATTAGAACAGGGATCGCCAACAGCATTGAGAATGTAGCTAAGGACGATATAAGGCAGACCACTGCAACCGTTATAATCAGAAACATCAGCAGTCCAGGAAATTTCCAGATCGTTACGCTCCTTCGTCCCAGTAGCTGAAGGTATAAACTCTCGATATCAAACTGCTCATATCTGCCGGGTTCCATATTTTGCATGGTATTCACTACGATCCTGGTTTTGCCTATTAGGTTTAATCAAACACCCCCCGCCTTCGCATCTCAGCAACTTCCGGGACTATTCTCCAGACAATATACGTGATAATCCCGAGGAAAATATCTCCCAGCAGCAGTGCCATCAGGTATCGATTGGACTCCTCAAATGCACCTCCCCAGAACGGCACCCAGCCTACCCCGGATGAATATAATCCGGCCCAGAAGGAAAGCAAAATACTCACTGAGATAAATGGGAACATCACACCCGATCTGTATACCCAGTACGGCAGGAAAGCAGCTAAAAGTCCACATAGAATTAACAGGAACCAAATTATAAAAACCGCAAGACCTGCCAGGAGACCGGCTGTAAACAATGGGAATACAGCAAAAGCCCCAAACAGAACCACTACACCTATGCAAACCATATTTAATGTTGACATCGGACCGGCAAACTGAATCAAATCAGCCTGGATCTCGGATGTAGTTACATAGGCACAGTGGACGAGCTGCATAAAACCGGATTTAAGGTCCTCGTGGTATACCATTGGCATGTAAAACAGGTAAAGGATGGAGAATCCAAGAAACATGCAAAGTGAACCAATTGCCAGATAGTACACCGGTCCTGAAACAAACAGTACGAGCAGGCTTAGTAAAGCCAGGTTTAAAGGATTAATATATCGGTCCAGGCGTTTTTTTCTATGCTTTACAAGAAACTGGTAGTACTGATTTTTGTAATCGAACTGGTTGTAGGCGTTGATTATTTGTGGATATGCACTTCCCTTATCCATACAGGAGTTATTATAACCCGAATCTTCGTTATAAAAAATTCACCCCCGGTAATTAAACCGGGGGTGATTAATTACTCGTGCGAAATATCATCAAGCTTCATCAGTACCTGATCCGGACTGCCTGATGACATCTATTTCACGTATGCTGTTACCTCCGCTCCGTTGTTCAACACCATGATTACACCATCGGGAATACCGTCCGGCGCGCCATAGATAACGTCACCGCGATAAGTATCGCTTTCGTCATACGGCCACCATGGACCGTTCGACGCATCCCCCCCGCCGAAAACCTCGGGAAGCCCGCCCGGATCGTGAAACCCACCGAAATATTCATAGCCGACATCGAAAGCGTCGACTTCGTGTGGTGGCGGGCATCGCCAGTGAAGCCTCTCGCCGGTCTGAAGGTCCCACCAGACTGTACGGATAACATCGATACCCGTTGTCATGTGAGACCCGTAACCGCCAAGAATGTAGCGGTTGTAATGGCCCCCGATATTCGTGTTGGGTACGGGGATAGTAAATTTGCTGCGTGACATCACCTGGTCGGTTGTCGCCTTGTAGAAGAAATTTCCCGGCCAGGATGTCGTAATCACCGTCCCGTCATAGTCCGGGTGATCCGGGGGATACATGAAACCGCCGAAGATGTAATACATGTTGGTGTTAAACGTATCCGCGCTCTGAAATGCCGGCGGTACGACCATAAATGCGCCGCGATCGAGGGTCCTCCTGGTTTCGATCTCGCTCCAGAAGAACGAACCAAGCCCTGAGATAGCGCTTGCGAAAAAGTTCCTGTCATCGAGGCCCTGCCCCATGACATTCCCTTTGTACCCGAACCGCGGGTCGCCTTTCCCCTGCTCGTCATTGCCTTCCACGCTGGTCTCGCGGATAATGATCTGCCCGTCGCCCACGAATGGGTTCCCGGGAAATGAGACCACGTAGTCATATTCCACCAGCGGGTCCTGGACCCTGTCATTGGTGGCAATTCTGTCGCCGGTCATGGAAAGGTTGTTTATACCGTCCCATTGTGTGTGCCAGTTGAGCCACCCGTCGACATCTCCACCGAGGAGAAAGTGCGGGTACTCGCTGTTGTCCGTCATGTACCTCTCGAGCGCGATTTGAATTGTGTGAAGGTTCGCCTTCACTTCCGCTTCTTTGGCCTTTTCTCGGGCCCTCATGTAGTTTGGTAGAGCTATGGCGGCGAGGATACCAATAATGGTTATCACCACCAGTAACTCGATCAGAGTGAAACCTTTGTCTCTGATCTTCATTTGGATGACCTCCTTTTCCCGCGTCCATAGCGGGAAAATATAATAAGATGATAAGATGAAATATTGACATGTGAACCACCCGTAATGATTAAAATATCCTGGTGCGCGCCCGGATGGAGACGCGAACGAGGAGGTCAGTCCTGATTTGATTGTGATTGGGAAGTTGGATTCGGGCGGTTACTGATAATTGGAAGATTCCCGCTTAAATGGTAAGATTAATATGATTGAGAAAAGTTCATGCGATACTCTTAAAACATAATCTTTCAATATAAATTGATAAATACTCTTGTCCAATTGGGAAACCTCTGTTAAATTTATATTGTAAGCAAAAGGCGGTCTTGTTGTTATTCCTTAAATTGAGGTAACCATATGAAGAAGCTGCTTTATGGCCTGATGGTGCTGGTTTTGTTATTCGTTTATTCATGCTCCGGCAGTTCCGCGCCATCCACTCCCGATACAACCACGCCCCCCGAAACTTTCTCCAGAACAATCGATGGTTCCACCGGTGGACTGGTTACCTGGAACGAGTTAAACCTTGAATTCCCTGCAAATCCGGACCTCGGTGAATTCAAAGTCAATATCGAATCCGCGACCCAGAACTACCTCGAGGGCATCGTCTCGCTGGCGGGACCATACCAGGTCATGCTGGATGGGATTACAGCCGATGAATTGCCCGAAGCGTACCAGTTCGAAGCGTGGTTCGAGCTTGAGGAAATAATCGGGACTGAAATCGCTTCTTACGAATATATCGACATCCAGAAAACCCTGGGACTCGAACTCACATCCTCCCAGACTCTTTACTCATGGGCGAAGGTTGAGGATGGCAGGTTGTATTGCCCTGTCATGGAAACCAGCGTTGTCCTTGGGCCTATTGATTACTCGGGAATGCCCAACCTGAACTTCTCTGCCATGCTTACCGATGATGCCGGTCAGGTGGCCGCATTACACAGAAACGCACAGATAACCTCGTTCGGACCCGCGAACCAGGGTCCTATCAACGGCAGGATTCCTATCATCCTGATCCAGGGACTGAATATCTTCCAACCTGATACGGTGCCGTTTGAACTTCAGGACACAAGCGGTAACTGGAATGATTTTATTGCGGTTCTGAACGCATATCCTGCTTATTATCATTACTTCAAATTTTTCTGGTTCACATACCCAAGTCATAAATTTGTTGCTGGATATGCTAACGGCGGGGTTACCCTTTACAACGAAATCTGGAACTGGGCGAACACCAGAGACCATGCGATAGTCGAGAGACCTGTCGTGCTTTTCGGCGGTTCCATGGGCGGACTGATGGGTCGTGACTATTACCAGAACTACAATGATCCCGAGGTTTTCAAGCTGGTCACAATCGCGACGCCTCACTATGGAACCCCGATAGTCAACATCTTAATGGACCGCTGGAACAAGGGTGACCTCCAGGGATTTTTGTTCCTGAATACAAAGGGTATCCGCGGCATGAGATGCAGGCAGGCGATCAAATACCAGTGGGGTATTAACACCCCGACAACGAGGGCTTACAACTGGTGCCCGATCGCGTTACTCAATAATTCCCTTACGTTCGAGAAGAAGAAAAATATAATAATGCTTGGTGGTTCCTACAACGTTCCTCCACCTGTTGAGGACGAGATCCTTTTCGGATGCAACTTACTGCTTCAATGTGTCATTGAGCCGTTATGGTTAAGGGAATACAGGTATGGCTATCATTCAGACGGGATCGTGCCCTGGTCCAGCCAACTGATGCGGAAACTTGGTCCCCCACCGGAAGGTACCCTTTATCCTGACCTGCACTCGGTCCTGCTTGAGAATCCACAATTACTGGCAAAATTATGGTGGATATTCCTTGATATCTATGAAACCTATCCCTGACGAACCTGGGATAATATAAAACCTGGCCAATCTGGAGACACCGGTCCTGCAACGGCAAAATCTGTTCAGATCGGTGTCTTTTTTATTATATGAACGACTCGTACAGTCACCCAATCCGACTAGAAATTCAGGCTTCAATTATCAATACGTTATTCAGGCAATTCTGTGGGTTCTATTACACCGATGTCAACTGTTACCAACGGGAATTCACCGGTTAACACCAGGATTATCCCATCCGGGTATCCGTCGGACGCTCCGTATATCCACTTGTATGTGAATGATTCATAGTACGGAAACTGCGGCATAACACCGAATTTCCCGCCACCGAATACTTCAGGATTGGAGTACTGTACGCGTGCCTGGAAATCCGGATGACTGTATTTGCGGTTCAGGTTGGAATGATCCTGATAATATTCATTATAGATTATTCCCTGAATCGCACCTCCGGCAGTTGAAGCAGCGAGTCCGGCCTTCGTAGTCAGACGAATGACATCCATGCCGTCGGTCCGAAGCGATCCATAAGCTCCAAGCATGTACTTATCAATTTTTTTATAAACCCAGCCGAAAATGTCCTCGTAACTATCACCGCCCCAATCTGCTCTTATATCGACAAGGAAATCACCGCCGGAACGATAGAAAAATTCTCCCGGCCAGTAATATTTTATCCATCCAGCTTCAGGATCACTTGCACCAAGGCTTTCTCTCGACCATTCCGGCAGCCCGCCCATGCAATAGAATGTATTAGGGCTGCGACTGTTAACAATCCCAAGATACGAACTATCTATTGTCAGCATAGTGTTACTTAGAGGCCCGCGACCATATCCCCCACCATCAAACAGACACTTTGGGTCATCGAGGCAGTTCCCCATCCTCTCCCCGGAATAACCGAAACGAACATCCCCATCTCCGGGATCGCTGCTGGCCCCGGTCATTGGGATTATGGTGTAAATCCCATCCCCATCATTTAGAAACGGGTTACGTGGGTAATCCGAGAGGTAATCACCATCAAGTAATTCATCCATGGGCACTTCATACATAGTTATATTTGACCAGGTTACCGCGCGACATTTATCCCAGCCCTCCCTGTCCCCACCCAGGATGTAGGCGGGATATTCGTCATTATCGATCCCGAATCTTTCGACCGCGCTCTGAATTATATGCAGGTTCGATTTTGTTTCGGATTCTTTCGCAGCATCCCTTGCCAGGATATGTGCCGGTAATACAACAGCCAGGAGAATTCCAAGCATTGCCGTGAAAGAAGAAAATTCCACGAGCGTGAATCCACCGGTATTCGATAAAATTTTTCTCATCTTAATCTACCTCCTCCCACACATTGTTACCATCGGTAAGCACCAGAATAATCCCATCAGGAATCCCATCGGGAGCGCCATAAATGAAATCCCCGGAATTCCTTCCGCTTTCGTTATAAAACCACCATGGCCCGGTAAATTCATCACCGCCACCAAATACTTCAGGAAGGCCGCCTTGACTGCCAAAACCACCTGTGAAGTCCCCGAAACCGCACTCAAAACTACCTTCTGAATAAGGAGGTGAAGTCCGCCAGTAAACCCTTTGACCATCGGGGACAAATTCAGAAAGCCTGATAACATCCAACCCTTGCACCCCCTCTGCACCGTAGCAGCCGAGAATATATCGCTGCCTCGGTCCCCCCACCTGGCATGTATTCGGTATCGAAGCTGTCCATAGATGACGATTGCCCATAACAGTATCCGGAGCAGCTTTATAAAAGAAATTCCCGGGCCAGAACCTGTACACAACTTCCTGGTCGGCAGTCATAAAATTTGGCCGATGTCCGCCAAACAGGTAATACATGTTGGTATTCCTGTCTATAAATTCGTCCGGTACAATCATCCAGTCACCACGGTCAAGCGTTCTGCGTGTTTCAATTTCTGTCCAGGTGAATGCCCCCGGATGAATTGCGCCTTTAAAATAATTCATGTCATCAAGGCCCATTCCCATTATATTCCCTGAAAATCCGAACCTTGGATCGCCCGCGCCTTCTGTGGACAATCCCTCAAGTGAGGTCCTGAAAATCACACTGCTGCCATCGTCCACAAAAGGATTTGCCGGATATGAAGAAATGTATTCGAACTCAATCAGGGCATCGAAAACTTTATCATTCCCTGCCACTAGATCCCCCCGCATATCGATATCGTTCACCCCGTCCCAGATGTCGTGCCAGTTAAGCCAGCCGGACTGGTCACCGCCTAGGAGAAACCATGGATAGGTGTCATTGTCGGTCATGTACCGTTCAACGGCGACCTGGATTTCATGGAGGTTCGCGCGGGTCTCGCTTTCCTTAGCACTATCGGTTGCCCTGAGGTAACCCGGCATTATAAAAATCAGGATGAAAAGGACAAGCGATCCGGTTGTGAGTACTTCAATCAAAGTGAATCCCGATTGGGAAAAATGTATGGATCTCATAAAACACAACCCCTCATTTCCACTGGTAACTGATACAAATCCTATAAATTAAATATTGATTTGAGATCGGGGACACCTCTTGTTCGACCGTCGATAAGCAGGTGTCCCCCTAAATTCTAAATATGTCCATTCAATTTTTATTTGACAGAATTGGTCTGAATGAACAAAAAACCATATGTTTTGAGACAAACTAGCACAATAATCAGTTCGAACACAAACCTGATATCAAGACTTCCGCGGATGTCAAATCCAACATGACCGGGAATAAAAAAAGCGCTCCCCAGAGGGAGCGCGGTAAATGTCAGTGGACAAGTAGCGGTTAATTCAGGAAAAAAACTTTAGTCTTGCTCAGTTAAGCCTTAAATAAGTGAATAATAAAAATCATGACAGATTTAAAACCTGGCTTAACCTCGCCACTCGGTGAACTTTGCGGAATCGGATCCGCTGGTGAGTACAAGGATCACACCATCACGGTATCCATCAGGAGCGCCGAACAACCATGCTTTCGTTCCAGACTGGTAATAAGGGAACTGCGGCATGAGTCCGCGTTCGCCGCCACCGTAGACCTCCGGATTCGCGTACATAACTTCAATCTCCGGGAAATCCGGATGGCTGGTTCCTGAGGTTGGATCCTGATGATTAGTGTAGGTTTCCCCTGAGATCATACCATCGATTGCGCCACCCATAGTAGAAGCAGCAGCACCTTCTTCGCTGGTTAATCGAATAACATCCATGCCGTCCGTTCGTGGTGAACCATAGCCACCAAGCATGTACTTATTGACGCGCATGTAGGGCCAACCCCAAATATCCTCGTACGTGTCACCCTCGACATTTAATGGGTTCGCGATAAAGAAATCTCCACCGCATCGATAAAAGAACTGTCCGGGCCAGAAAGCCTTGATGGCCTGGCCTTCAAGGTCACTCTGTCCGAGGGTTTCTCTCGACCACTGCGGCAGTCCGCCCATGCAATAGAACGTGTTAGGACTGCGATCGTTTCGAACACCAATATAGCGGTCATCTCTATTCCACATGGTCCATTCCAGCCGGGATGGCTCTGTAGTCCCAGGACCACCATCTCCCCGGCTGAAGAGAAATCGTGGGTCGTCCAGGCAGTTACCCATGACCTCACCGGTCCAGCCGAACCGGACATCACCATCACCATAGAAAAGGCTTGCGCCTGTCCATGGGATGATCGATGTGACACCTTCACCAGGGTCGATGAAGGGATTGTCCGGATAACTGTAAACATATGCGAAATGGATTAATGGATCACGAGTGGGTTCTTCACCAGGATTGTTATCGCCACCACTCGGATTAGTAATTGCGCGACAGCCAGACCGGATATCCCAACCACGGGTGTCGCCACCGATAATGTAATTGGGATAGGCGCCTGAATGGTCTGTCGCATATCGCTCGAGAGAAATTTGAATCGTGTGGCAGTTCGCCTTGACTTCCGCTTCCTTCGCCTTGTCCTTAGCCTTAATATAGTTCGGGAGGGCAATAGCTGCCAGGATCCCGATAATGGTAATGACGACAAGAAGCTCGATCAGGGTAAAACCACGTTGTTGTGAATGCTTCATCATATCACTTCCGTTTGCTGATTTTTGTACCTGTCCACTAACAGGTAATAACAGATTTACATATCGACCTTAATTTTTTTTACTTGACATAAGCCATTACTTCAGAGCCGTTATCCAGTACAAGTATGACGCCATCGGGGATTCCATCGGGCGCACCATAGATGAAAGAGTCGTAATGATCTTCACTCTTGTTATACGGATACCACGGCCCATTCCATTCGTCTCCGCCCCCGAATACTTCAGGAAGCCCGCCATCGTCGCCAAATCCACCCATAAATGCATCATAACCAAGATAGAAGCAGTCGAATTCGAATGGCGGAGGGCATCTCCAGAACAGGTCGGCTCCTTCAGGATCCCACCAGATTGTGCGGATAACGTCCATGCCAATAGTTCCTTGGGCACCGTATCCACCAATGATGTACCTGTTGTAGTGACCACCGATATTGGTATTCGGGACTGGGATTGTAAAACCCTGTCGGCTGATAACCTGGTCGGTCGTGCCCTTGTAGAAAAAGTTACCGGGCCAATGCGTGAAGACAATCTCGTCTCCAATTGTATCATAGCACGGGGTTCCCGGCTGCATTCGGAATCCACCGAACACATAATACATCCTGGTGTCGATGCATCCTCCGCTCTGGAAAGCGGGAGGCACATTCATATAGGATCCAAGGTCTAGTGTACGGCGAGTCTCGACCTCGCTCCAGAAGAACGGACCTACACCGGCCGTGGCTCCCCTGAAGTGGTTCATATCATCGAGCCCTTGCCCCATGACATTACCTTTGTAACCGAACCTTGGGTCTCCCTGGCCCTGTTCGTCTCCACCGATGGCACTGGTCTGGCGAATGATGATCTGCCCATCGCCGACAAACGGGTTGCTGGGATAACTGGTGATGTAGTCGTACTCAATCAGCGGGTCCTGGACGCGATCATTCGATGCTACCCGGTTGTTGGACATGCCGATGTTGTTCGCACCGTCATGCTGATTATGCCAGTTAAGCCATCCGTCAATGTCACCACCGAGAAGGAAATGAGGGTACTCGCTATTGTCGGTTATGTACCGCTCAAGGGCTATCTGGATCGTGTGGCAGTTAGCCTTTACCTCGGCTTCCTTCGCCTTGTTTTTCGCCTTGATGTAGTTTGGCAAAGCGATTGCTGCAAGGATTCCGATGATTGTGATAACTACTAACAGCTCGATCAGAGTGAAACCTCTCTCTCTGATTTTCATGTGTTAACCTCGCTTTCTCCACACTTCTGTATGGAGTTTATGATATGTATGATAATATAAAACGTTTCCCACTTTAATAAACCCGCCGGACATCGATGAATCGTTACGTCCAGCCTTTTTCGAATTGTGGTATTCTGGTGATTGAGAAGCGTGCGGAATTCATTACTACTCAAATTGTAACTGAATACTCAATCAAAGTATACCACAAACATTCATCTCGTCAAATGTCCCGAGAAGATAAGTCCAAACCCTTACAACCTGATTAAAGGTTAGTTGTAAAGATAACACACGAAATCCCCCCTGTCAAAGCAGATTTTACCCTTATTTAGAACTTGGTTTTGCATATTGACAGGTGCTCGATGGCCATATCCAGGTACTCGTCTTTGGGGGCCATATCGATATATCGTTCCCAGTACTGGCAGGCCTCACTATACCTGTCTGTCTTCTCAAGGCTTAAAGCCAGGTTCATAAACGCTTTCGGGTTATCCCCGCCAAGCTCCAGCGCCATCATGTAATTATAGACGGCATCATGGTAGTTATCGGCTTTATAATGACATAGTCCGAGATTCACGTAAGCCTGAGCGTCCTTTGGATTGATCTCCAGCGCATCGTTATAACAACTGGCAGCATCCTTATATTGCTCCTGCTTTCGGTACACATTTCCCAGCCCGAAATGCCCATCCGCATTTTTCGGCTCATACTCGACAACCCGCTGGTAATAATTCCGTGCGTCCGGAAGATTGCCCATCTTGTAAAATGTCTGCGCCAGGTTGAGAATTGCCTTGGCAAAATCCGGACGAATTTCGATTGCCTGCTTGAATTTCTCAATAGCACCGTCAGGTTCCTTCATTATGACAAGCACCTTGCCAAGGGCATCAAACGCCGCATAATTCTCCGGATCATCGGTAATCAGGCTTTCCAGTAATTCCCGTCCCTTCTCAAAATTCTTGTTCCGACATTCACCGAGGGCTTCTTTTAACCTGCCTTCGGCTTCGCTGGTATCGAGTGCCATTTTAGTTTTCTCCTTGTATTTTTCAATCCAATAACTTACATGGATATCTATTCCGGATGAAACGCTTCCTTGATATGTTCTTGCACCGCAAGACTGCCGTCTTCCGCTTCCCCGACCGTTACCAAGTCGTACCTGAGATCAAACTCTTCAGGAAGCATTTTTTCATTCTCAGTAATAAACGCCCTGCTGGCTTCAACCATCCGGGCCATCTGAATTTCTGAATAACCTTCTATCGCATTACCCGACCCGACTCGTGTTTTGACCTCGATAAATACAAGGACCGGGTCGAACATCGCGATTATATCCACTTCCCCGCTTCGTTTGCGATAATTGGTAGCTAATATCCTGTATCCGCGCCCAGCGAGATAATCCCCGGCAACCTTTTCACCTGCCCGGCCAAGTGATTTCCGTCTCCGGGTTTCACTCGATTTATCTCGTGCCGAACCGGAATTCATACAATCCGCTCCCGGAAGATTCGGGTGGACATTGTACTCACCTTTCCCGACTCAATCAAGCTCTCGTAAACTTCAGAACAGGGTGAGAATGACAACCTGTGCATCGATGTCAGCCCGATCTCCTCGAGCGCCTTGAAATGAGCTTTAACGGCATAACCCTTGTGCCTCCGGAATCCATACCCTGGGTAGTACCGGTCCAGTAAAACCATGTACCTGTCGCGCGTAACCTTCGCGATAATACTACCGGCCATTATGCTTTTCGACTTTGTGTCTCCCTTGATTACCGCCACGGCATTGTCGAGACCCTTTGGTACATGGCCGCCATCAACCAGGACCAGGTCGGGTTTTTCTCCGAGCATTCGAACTGCCAGGTGCATCGCCTCCATGGCAGCCCATAAAATGTTAATCTCATCTATTCTTCCCGGACCAGCCATGCCGATTCCAACATTCTTCGCCCCTCTAAAAATATCGTCATAAAGAGCTTCCCGTCGTTCAGCGGTAAGTTTCTTCGAATCATCCAGTCCATCGATGACTTCATCACCAAGGATCACCGCTGCAGCGCAGACCGGACCCGCGAGAGCCCCCCTGCCCGCCTCATCGACTCCGGCGATCACAGAATATCCGTGTGCCTTGTAAAAAGCGTCGGTTCCGGGTAATTCTCCCAGGCATTTATCTGAGTTGAACAATTTATCAGGTATGATCCGGGATTCCATTTTATTTCCCCACGAAATAGCTCAATAAAGGCTCATTCGTCATGCCCGATCAAGCCGATCCTCGACAGGGGCCAGAATATCATCTCGGCCCTGCCCTCGACATTCCTTATCGGCACTGTGCCGATCACATGGCTGTCCTGTGAATTAGAGCGGTTGTCCCCAAGCACGAAAACTTCTCCCGGAGGAACAGTAATCGGCCCGTAATGGCTGTAGTTCGGACGCCGTGTCCGGTAATTTTCGTACAATATTTCCCCGTTAATGTAAATCTCACCGTCATCTATTTCGACCGTATCCCCGGGAAGGCCTACAACTCTCTTTATGTAATCCTGAACTTCGATCGAACCCGGTCCCGTCTCGCCGGATTCACGAAATATCCCGGAACCGGATCCCCGGGGAGATTCCGTGGCAGCCATGGCTTCTTCCATTGTCAGCCGGCCGGGCATACCCCTCCGTGGAGGTTGAAAAACCCGGAAGATAATAACCTCGCCTCGAGCGGGAGCCCTTGTCCTGTAAACCAGCTTATTCGCGATTATCCTGTCCTGTTCGTAGAGTGTCGGTTCCATACTGCCGGACGGGATCCAGAAAGTCTGGAAGAAAAAGATGCGGATAATTATCGCCACAAGGAACGCGTAAACAACGCTCTCCATCATTTCAGCGATTGCGTAACCTGACGGTGCCGGTACGAGAACCTCTGTTTTTGCCTCCCCAAGGTCGCACCTTATCTGAACCTCGATTGAACCGAAGTCTTTTCCGGGATTCAGCACGATCGGCAATTCTCCAGAATCACCGATACTGAATTCTCCGGGTTGAAGCATAATTTCCCCGCTGTTTGTGCTGAATCCTGCAACTGTTAACTCGCCTGAGGATGCGGTTATGTATACCTGACCGGTATCGGTTGTCGGTTCGCCCAGAAAATCAGTAAATCTTGCGGCAAGGGTGACAGGCTTGTGTATACAGACATTTTCCGAACCGGTTACGATTACAAGTTCTACACCGGATTTGAATGCGACCGGTTGCTGAGGGGAATTCACTGGAGTTACGTCAAAAGAATCCATCGGCTGTTAGCATTATACCCGGATTTATTTTTTGGTGACACTTATTTTTAAATAAAGGACCACCCATTCCAGGTGGCCCTTTTAATTTGCTGAGCATAATTCCTACTGCTTAAAATTCCTTATGGCTTGGTTTGCATTCTTCGTTCTTTGATTCTGGCGGATTTACCGGCCCGTTCGCGAAGGTAATAAAGCTTCGACCGTCGTACCCGTCCACGCCTGACGACCTGAATTTTATCTATTTTCTTTGAGTGTGTAAAGAACGTCCGTTCTACACCTACACCCCACGATGTTTTCCTGACCGTGAATGTCTTGTCGGCGCCGCCGTGCTTTATTGCAGTTACGACCCCTTCAAAAATCTGGATGCGCTCCTTGCTACCCTCGACAATTTTGACATGCACCTTGACCATATCACCGGATCGAAAATCAGGAATGTCACTCTTTATGAACTGATCTGTTATCGCGGCAACTTTATCAAAGGCTGAGATTTTCTTCTCCTCCGGCCCTTCCTTGGCTACAGTTTCTTCTTCAGCTTCCGTAGTTTCTTCCCCGGACGCTTTGACCTCATCCCCGGCATCCTCTTCAGATGTTTCTTCCTCCGGGGTATCCTCTACCTGGTCAGTAACCTCATTCGAAGATTCTTCCTTAACAGGCTCTTCTTCGGGTGTTCCATCAACTTTCGTTTCATTGTCAGCCATAATTTATACACTCCTTACTTATCTCTTACTGATGTGATCAACTCACATCTATTCTTCATCCTGCCCGTCAGATACCGGATCATTCAGTAAATCCATTCGGAATCTCGATGTCATCTCGCGACGTTTCATCGACCTCCATGAATCAATCCTGGCGTGGTCCCCCGACATCAATACATCGGGAACCTTCAGTCCCCGAAATTCCGGTGGACGCGTGTACGCCGGGTGATCGAGCAGACCGGAACTGAATGACTCGTGCTCCAGGGAATCCGGATTTCCAAGAGCGCCTTCGAGCAGCCTTGCGATTCCATCAACAATTGCCAGGGTGGGTATCTCACCACCCGAAAGCACGAAATCCCCGAGGCTGACGGTTACCCATGGATACAAGGTATATATTCGTTCGTCGAAACCCTCGTAATGACCTGACAGGACCAGGATACTTTCCGTAGCCGGATCGAGTCCGGCCCAGTTAGCAAGCATCGCCTGGTTCATCCGTGCTCCCCTCGGACAGAGGATCAGCATTTTGGATTCGAAACCTTCCAATCGTCTCAGGTCCAGAACAGCCTCGATACACTTTACAAGCGGTTCCAGCATCAGGACCATGCCCGGCCCGCCGCCGTATGGCATGTCGTCAACCTGGCGGTACTCACCTTCTGCCCAGTCGCGGATATCGTGACAGCGAACGGCAACCAGCCCTTTCTCGATGGTTTTTCCGACAATACTCGTTTTCAGAGGATTATCGAAAAACCCGGGAAACAGGGTAAGAATATCAATGTACAACGGTCTTCCATTCACTTACAGGAGACCGGGGAGGGGATCCACAACCATCCGGCCGCCTTCGAGATCAATTTCGATTATTACATCGCTTATTGCCGGTAGAAGAATGCTCTTCTCACCATTTCTGACCCCGTAGACATCATTAGCCCCGGTCTGGATCACCTCCTCGAGCACCCCAAGTGAATCGCCCGATTTTGTGATTACCTGGAGGCCGATCAGTTTCTCATTGTCAATACGTGCTTCCTCCGTAACCGTCAGCTCACTTCCGGACAGACGAACGTACGTTCCTTTGAGTTTCTCGGCCTCGGTCCGGTCCTTCACCTCGCGAAATTTCACGAGAACGTGTTTTTTATGGACGCGGACTTTTTCTATTGTAAATGTCAGATCGGTTTTTTCGGACTGTGTAAGAATCAACTCATCCAGCCCCTTAAACCGCTCAGGTTCATCGTTCAGGCTCAGAATACGAACCTCGCCTTTTATACCAAAGGCCCCCATTATGAGGCCAATATCCATGTCAAACCCTCCGGTAAACCCCCTTTTGACTTGAAGAATCCCTATTCGGGATCTTTTCCGTTTACCAGCTCTATCGAAACGGATTGTCCGTCATGCAAGGCGGCCGCACGGACTACAACGCGTAATGATTTGATTATCCGGCCTTTCTTTCCAATAACCTTGCCCATATCTTCGTCGTTCACCCTGATTTCGAGCACGGTCGTTCGTTCACCCTGTACTTCCGTTACTTGAACGTCTTCCGGCTTATCAACAAGACGTTTTACTATAAACTCAAGCAGACTGGCGACGTTTTCTTTTGCGGGGGCATCTTCCTGCCCGTTGTTTTTTCCGCTATTTTTTTTGAATATGTTAAACAACTGGCATACCTCGCACTGGATTATTTATGTTTAAAAGCTTCCGTAGAAGTTCATACTTCTGGAGACTCCGGTTCAGCGTTACCTGTTTCTTCCTGTGTCCCGGTATCAGGTTCCACCTCAGGCTGTTTATCTTCTTCACTCGCCTTAATATTTTTCTCCTTGATTACCGGTTCATCTCCACGACGCTTGCGTCTTACCAGACGTTTGACAGCATCCGTAATAATGGCTCCCTTGCTGTGCCATGCATCGAGACGTTCAAGATCGAGTTCAAGTGGTTTATTTTTCAGATACGGACAATAATGACCGATATTCTCGATAATCTTACCCCTTGGGGGATTACGGCTTTCAGTAACAACAATCCGGAAGGATGGCTGCTTCTTTCTACCTGTTTTTCTCAACCTGATCTTGACCGACACGTAAGTCCTGCCTTGTTATTCTTAATTTTTCAAGCAAACTATCTTTCTATCACATGTTAACACTGAATTACAAGGAAAAAATGAGACTTCCATCAATAAAAATGGACTCACCGGTTATGCATTCCTTCTAACCTTCGAAGCGTTTTACCGCGATAACCGCGTTATGCCCTCCAAATCCGAATGAATTGGATAACGCGAAATTCACTGCTTTTTCCCGGGATTCATTCGGCACGTAATCCAGATCGCATTCCGGATCGGGAAAATCGTAATTTATTGTCGGAGGTATCCAGCCCTTTTCCATTCCGAGAAGTGTTGCGGCCAGTTCTGCGGCACCGCTCGCGCCAAGAAGGTGCCCGATCATACTCTTGGTGGAGCTGACGGGTATCTCGTACGCCCTGTCGCCGAAAAGGGTTTTTATCGCCTTGGTTTCAGCCGGATCGTTATGAAGTGTTGATGTGCCGTGGGCATTGATGTAATCAACATCCTCGATTGTCATACCGGCATCTTTTATTGCATTTCTCATAGCCACAACCGCACCTGCGCCCCCGGGAGCAGGCGCAGTTATGTGATAAGCGTCGCACGAGGCGCCATAGCCGGCCAATTCAGCATATATCCTTGCGCCTCTTCCAACAGCCTGTTCCATCTCTTCGAGTACGAATATGCATCCACCATCACCCATGACAAACCCGGAGCGTTTCGCATCGAACGGACGGCTGCTTTTCTCGGGATTGTCATTATAGTCGATTGTGATAGCTTTCATGCTCTGAAAACCGGCAACACCGAGGGGGACCAGTGCCGCTTCCGACCCGCCTGCAATTATTGTCGATGACATCCCGGTCTGGATATATTTCATGGCAATACCAATTGCATGATTGGAACTTGCACATGCGGAGACAACCGCGTGGTTCGGGCCTTTTAAACCAAGCGCGATTGCGATCAGGCCTGCGGCTATGTTAGTGATGGAATGGGGGATGTAGAACGGGCTGACACGGTTAGGTCCCTGGGTTAACAGGCGTTCATGGTCGCGGCAGAATGTGTATAGCCCACCAATACCGGTCGCATGAATAACCCCTGTAGTGTCCTTATCAAGCTCCCCGTCCTTGAAGCCTGCATCCTCAATAGCCATTTTCGCACAGGCGACAGCGTACTGACTGTATCTGTCAAACCTCTTGGCTTCCTTTTTATCCATATACTGCGTGGGTTCAAAATCGTTAATTTCCGCACCAATACGAGCCTTGAATTCACTGGTGTCCCAGTTAACAATTTGACTAATCCCACTCTTCCCGGCATGAAAAGCATCCCTGTTAACTTCTTTGCCAGCTCCGAATGTTGTCAACAATCCCATTCCGGTGATAGCAACACGCTTCATAAATAGTTCCTCCAACATGACTTTTTCATGCGATTTCAAATCACTCAGGATAAAGCTTAATGCATATGCAAACCGCCGTTAATATGCAGAATGGCGCCCGTTATATATCCAGCCTCATCGCTGGCAAGGTAGACAACCGCACAGGCAACATCCCTGGCGGTACCGGTGCGTTCCAGTGCGATGTATTTAATTAATTCCCCCTTGCGTTCTTCGGTCATTCTATCAGTCATACCACCCGCAATAAACCCGGGTGCAATAACATTCGAGGTGATGTTCCTCGGTCCCATCTCGCGTGCAATTGCACGGCTCATACCATTAATGCCCCCCTTGCTGGCGGCATAAGCCACCTGCGCGGTGCTTCCTGTATGGGCAACAACACTACCCATGTGGATCATTCTTCCCCAGTTGTTCCTCGCCATTATCCTCGATACGGCACGCGATACATTCAGCATACTTTCCAGGTTGCCCGCTAAAACCTCCTTCACCAGTTCAGGTTTCTGACGTATCAGGAGTGAGTCCCTGCTCACACCCGAATTATTTACCAGAATATCGATAGTACCCAGATTTTCGACCGCTTCTTTAACAACACGATCCACATCGTCGGGGTTCGTCAGGTCTCCTTGTACTGCCACACCCCTGACCCCCATACCGGTGATTTCAGCCACCAGGTTATCAGCAGCCTGGGAATTACTGAAATAGTGGCATGCGATATCCGCGCCCTTCTCAGCAAGGGCTTTTACTATTTCACGTCCCAGCGATCCGCTGGAGCCGGTAACAAGCGCAACTTTTCCAGTAAGGTTAAACATATCCAATTAATGCCACCTGTTCAAATAACCAGTTCGGCAACTTTTTCTGCTTCTTCCGGATTGGCGCATCCGGCAATTACCCCTTCGAAATTCTTCCCGACGATCTTCTTCACCAGGCCCTGAAGGACGTTTCCATACCCGACTTCAATAAAAACCTCGATCTCGTCATCCAGCATTTTCTGAATTGACTCGACCCATCGAACCGGGCTTACAATCTGCAGGGACAACATTCTGATAGCAGTTGCCAAATCCTTGTTGGGAAGCCCGGTTACATTGTGAACGATCCGTGTCATCGGGTCCGAAAACCTGACCTTTTTAAGCTTCTCAAAAAATCTCTCACTTACGGGCTCCATAAGTGCTGAATGAAACGGAACGCTTACTTTTAACTTGACAACCCTTTTTACATTAAACTTATGAGCAATGTCTATAGCCCTATCGACGGCTTCAGTGTGTCCTGAAATGACAGTCTGCATGGGAGTATTAAAATTAGCGATATCGAGCACCTGGTCCTTCCGGACCTTATCTATCAGGTTCTCAATTTTTTCAACCTTGGCACCCATCAGGGCGACCATCGATCCGACCCCTTCCGGCACAGCGGACTGCATCATTTTTCCACGGGTATGTACCAGTTGAACTGCGTCCCTGAATTCAAGGGCACCGGAGGCCGTTATGGCAGAGAATTCACCAAGCGAATGCCCGGCTACATATGCAGGAAAAACCCCATAGCCCACAGCTTTCACCAGGTGCTTCCAGGCGGCGAAGGATGTAGTGAGAATCGCAGGTTGGGCATTTGCAGTGAGTATAAGCTCGTCCTCAGGTCCAGTGACTATTAATTTTTTCAGGTCGAATCCAAGTTCTTCATTCGCTTCATCAAACACATAATCCGAAAATGGATCGTTCAGGAGTTCCGATGCCATCCCTATCGCCTGCGACCCCTGCCCAGGGAATATACATGCGAATCTCCTCATTGTTTCTGCCAGTCCCGTCCGGGTTTCAACCGGTCCGAGTATGTATCGGATACAGAGTCATCAGCCATAGCATCGGCACCTAAAACCGGAAGAGGATCGATTCCCCACTTAATGAGAGCCCCAGCCCAGGTTAGCCCGGCACCGAAACTGACAAGCAGAATCCAGTCGCCTTTCTTAATGCGCCCCTCCATTTCGGCTTCATATACGCAGCTCGGAATGGTGGCTGAGGTCGTGTTTCCATACCGTTCAATATTATTGAAAATCTGGTCAGGTTTCAGATTCAGACGTTTAGTGACCGCATCGATAATCCTGAGATTCGCCTGGTGTCCGATAAACAGCCCTAGCTCTTCCGGGTTCACATGGTTCCGTTCCAGGAGGGTTCTTGCAACGATCAACATTTTTCTCACAGCAAGCTTAAAAGTTTCCTGGCCTTCCATATGGAGGTAGTGCTCCCTGTTGTTAACAGTTTCATGCGATGCAGGATGCGCGCTGCCCCCACCGGGCATATGGAGGAGTTTCAAGTGGCGACCGTCCGATCCGATTTCCATATCGACAATACCATATGGTTCATAAGTTGCCTCAAGCAGAACAACTGATGCACCATCACCGAAAAGAACGCATGTAGAGCGGTCGGTCCAGTCCACGATACTGCTCATCACTTCGCTTCCCACCACCAGCGCCTTTTCGGCCCGACCCGATTCGACCGTCACCATACCCTGGTACAGGCTGTACATGAACCCGGAACACGCCGCGAGCACATCCCATGACGGCACTCCGATAGCTCCCAGCTTGCCTGCAAGTGTATTTGCCGATGACGGGAAAATATGGTCGGGGGTGACGGTACCAACCACGATCAGGTCGAGATCCATTGGAGACCAGCCGACACGGGCCAGTGCCTCCTGGCTCGCCCTCAGGGCAAGGTCGCTTTGTCGCAATCCATTTTTAACGATATGACGTTTTTTAATTCCGGTTCGTTCGAGGATCCATTGATTGGATGTATCGACTATTTTCTCCAGATCGAAATTTGTAAGGATATGTGGCGGCATATATTTACCAACCGAAACAACAGCAGCCCGCCTTTGGTTTTTCTCTTCTTTTCTAAATCTGCCTTTAAACATTTTCAACACTCCACATCTGCGGGCTTAACAGCTTCATCGGGTCGGATTTCCTCATCGGTTTCATTCCCGGTTTTAGAGGCCAGCTTGTAATGCATTTTTAATGCTTCTTCCATGCCGCTGAGCAGATCGGTTTTTGCCAGGTCACCGCAAAGCCTGGTTGCGCTGGCGATTGCCCTGCGACCGCTTTTGCCGTGTGCGATTACCACATTCCCGTTTACACCCAGCAATGACCCGCCGCCGTACTCCTGCCAGTCAAATCGTTTTTTTATTCGTTTGAAGAACGGGTAGAGTGCCCATGCCGCTAATTTTTCATTGAGCGGGGCACGTTTGATCTCATTCTTCACGATCATTGTCATGAGTGCCGCGAATCCCTCGGCTACTTTCAGGGCGACATTTCCTGTAAAACCATCGGTCACTACCACGTCCGCGACAGACTGTGCAAGGTCATTACCCTGCACATTTCCGATGAAATTTATTCCGCTTTCCTTAAGAATCTGATGGGCGCGTTTGGCGATCTTCGTGCCCTTTGTTTCCTCTTCGCCGATTGAAAGCAGGCCAACCTTCGGGTTACTCACATTCCAGACAAGTTCCACATATTTTAATCCCATCACCGCAAAGTTGACGAGATCGGCAGGAGTACAATCCGTAGATGCACCTGCGTCGAGAAGCAGCGAAAATCCCGATGTGTTGGGAACCGGAATCGCTGCGGCCGGACGGGAGACATGAGGCAGCCGGCCAAGTATCATTGTCGCCCCCACCATAAAGGCTCCTGTGTTTCCTGAAGACAGCACGCCGGCGGCTTTTCCATCCTTGGCAAGTTTTATCGCAACCATCATGCTGGAGTTCTTCTTCGTCCTGAATGCGGTAAAAGGATGGTCGTCCGAGCCGATGATGTCATCGGCATTCACGACTTCTATCCTGCCGGATGCTTTCGAGGCCTTGACCATAGGGATGAGGATTTTATCAGGACCGACAAGAAGGATCGGGAGTTCGGAATCGGCAACTCCCTGAACGACTACCGAGGGTCCTTCATCGGTTCCAAATGCATCGACAGCTATAGGTAATGTATTGTAAGACATTGCCAAAACTCCCCGGATATCCGCCGGGGTACCGCATGATATCATATATGGTCATTTCCCACAATTACATGGAATAAAATCCCGCGTAGCGATACACATTATTGACGTGACCAGTAAGTGCCCGTAAACTGTATCCAGGTGCAAAAAATTTGACAGGACGGTAATATTAATTAGAATAGCCGGTCTGGCTTTATTAAAGACTTGGGGCATTAGCTCAGTTGGGAGAGCGCCTGCCTTGCACGCAGGAGGTCACCGGTTCGAGCCCGGTATGCTCCACCAGAAGTCCATTACGCCCTTCTATGAGGTAGTAGAAGGGCTTTTTCATAGTGTTCATCAGGGTTCCAGAGCGTAGCTGACAGTTCGAGTGAACTAGGTTAACTATCTGACGCTTGATGTCTATGTCGCCCATCTGGAACATGCGATCCGCACCCTGTGAGAACTCCAGCAGTTGGGCACCGATCTCATATTGATCAAGGTGCGCATGATGGTAACCCTTTATTGCATCAAAGACATTATTTAATTCATCCTGTAGCTTTGCGTGGTGTTTTCGCCAGAAACCCTCATCTACCCTACCCGTTAATTTATCCTGGTAAGCAGTATCGAGTCTCGCCCTGAGTTGTTTTGCGCTGTCATTAAGGATGGTCAACTCATTATTCCGCTGTCTCATTTCAGTTATGTGTACTTCCCTGAGTGCCCGTGTAAATTGATCATGCATCTCAGGTTCGAGCCTCAATGATTTAAGCGACTCAGCGAATGCAGCATCTATCGTTTCTTGTCTTATCCATCCATTAGCCTTACACTCCCCACGATTCTGGGTGCAGTGGTAGTAAATGTATTTCCCCTTTTTCTTTTCCCCTACAATCGCACAATCGCAGTGGCCACAGGTAAGCAGCCCCTTGTATGTGAAGTCACCCGTATAAACTTTATCAGGTACCTTTGACGTGCTCTTAAGCAGGACCTGTACTTTATTCCACGTCTTAGAATCCACTAACGGATCATATGCACCCGCATGTAACTCACCACGCCACCGCATAACACCTTTATAAAAAGGATCACCCAGGACTTTCGAGATTGTGGAGTTAGCAATACTGAACGGGTAACCTGCCCTCCTGAACTCACGGCGCAATTCCCTAAGTGAGATATCACCGGCAGCATACCGATGGTACAACCACTTAACCGCTTTCGCTTTCTCAGGATCAGGTTCAACAGACAGCAGACCGTCAACGTTCCTGTAACCAAAAGGTGCACGGTGAGGCCAGCCACCCTTGAGCACCTTCTCTGTCATACCCTTTTGAATCTCCTCGCTCAGGTTATCAACGTAATTCTTTGCGACCAGCACCTTTATGCCGTGAATGAACTTGTCTGATGATCGTGCATTAGGTCCGACGATCACAGCCTCTTTGACAAAGTGGATATCCAATTCCAGATCGTCAATGGTTACCCAATCCCTGATGTTCCGGTATAACCTGTCAGTCTTCTCGGCAAGGATCGTTCGGCATTCAGGATCAGCCTGCAAAAACTCCAGCATCTCCCTGAAGACAGGACGGCCTGCCTGCTTCGCTGTCTCGATCTCGACGAACTCACGCTGCACCTGGAAGCCCTCGCGGTCTGCGTACTCACTCAGCAGGCGAAGTTGTGCGTCGATGCTGTAACCCTCTCGCTCCTGTTCCTTGCTACTGACACGTGCGTATATAACTGCTAATGTGTTCATGGAAGCTCTCCATAGTTAGGTAATTATCAACTCATTCTTATCAGCGGCGCTCAACTGTAAATTTTCAACAACATCGTTATAATAATTGGCATACCACCTGAATTTTGCCAGTATATTAAAGTCATCGGCATCAATTCCTTTTAAATAGAGCTCTAAATATTTGCCTACGGCTTTTATTCTATCGAACCCATCAGTTGGTTCTTGGTAACTTCCGCGTATTAACCGTGCCAATACGTTAAGATAATGGAATCCATCTGAGTCCTTGCGAAACATCGAACTATTATCGGCACATACTTGCTCATACACATCATCACTCAGAATAATCCGTGGAACACTAGCGCAATTTCTCTCAAGCTCATATGCCCTATTTACTGCTTCCCCAAATAAAGTACCCCCTTTATGATATGCCCAACCCATGGAGATGCCACCACGGACAAGAATGTCGTTTGTTAAATTTAAACAGGCATAATCTAGTGCAGAATGACAAACCGTATAGCATGCTAGTTTCGGATGATCGCTGTCTACTTCGCATGAGATTACTATGCTATCAGAGAAATGAGTGATTACTGGTGTAGTTGAGCGAAGGTTTTGGTATTCGATTTCCCTATCTCTCCATTGTTTTGAGCTCTCTGAAATTCTGTCTAATGTAACCCTAATTATCTCATAAAGCTCACTATCATCTCGCATCTTGTGCACTAAATCACAGAAGCCAAGTATGTCGATAAATGCTACGACTCTCTCATTGGGAAGATGATTTGGGTGGGATGCAGTCACTTTTAAACACCCCCTCATGAAGATCATACCACAACAGTACTAGAAAAAATAGAGGCCTGATCGCCCCTTGAGGTTCGTAGATGCGACTACACAAGATTACAATCTGCACCCCTTGGACCACGCATCAGAACAGGTTTCAATATCACCTGGTGTACACTCGGTTACACTAGGGCGTGCCAGTAATGCTAGAGCTATTTGGAAACACAATTCGTGAGTATTTCTGCTATTATGATGCCCTGCTCCTGTTACCTTATTAATATACTGTTAGCATAATAAACCTATATTCAGGCAACGATACTGCAAGTTTAATGCCAAACATACAACTATTTGCACTTACTAGCTGTACGTAATGGAATATTGGCAAAATAACCTGATTATTTAGCATTTATTTAGTGTGTACTACTTGACACAGGGCTAATTATCGAGTATACTTAGGGTAGGAAAGAAAATACAAAATGTCACTTAACTTTAACAGTATACGATAGTAACATAAATAGCTAATAATAAGCTTGCATCTATACCCCACCGCCCATGCTGTTAAGGTAAGTGACACTGATATGGACCTGGGTGGTGGGTATTTTATTTTAGGAAGGAGTGACGCTTATGGACTGATCATCAAGTGAAAAGGAAAACGCCCACGAGGGGCGTGTGTGAATAGATTGTATACACTCTCTATATACCACATGCAGCGAAAACTCACAAGCCCTCTCATTCGTTTTCCCCACAAATAAGTTGTTTTGTAAATTTACCACCAATCATTTACAGGTGGCTATTACTACATTTTTAGAATACTAGAGGACAAACAATAAAGATGAGCAAAAATACATCAGTACGCAACACAACCCGTTTGCACCGTTGCGAACACTGCCGAGGTACCTTCTATGCCCCAAAGGGCATACGAGTCTGCCCCCATCCTGAATGTGGAAAAAAGACTGAGGTCGTTCACGGTTACGATGGCTCCCCTGCTGGTTTCTTCACGAAGTATTTGGAGGGCGTTGCAGTGGAAACCGGATGTGCCATCGAAATCCGCAACGTGAAGCGAACAGCAGAGATTATTGAAATCACAGCGCAGGATAAGGCCGCTTAGGAGGTAATGCAGATGAGGATGGATGAAATTACCAGTCAAAAGTTGCCGGTGATCACAGACCATGATCTTGACGCCCTACTCGACATCGCTAATGCGGAACCAGGAGCTGCACAGCATGCAGTGGATAAATTGTTGATGTGGCTTTTCGGGCTTGGAGGGATGATGTCGGATCACAAAGGGTGGTTTGAGGAGCTGATCTTTGGGACGCAGACTAGTGAAGGGGGTGATGTCAAGTTGCAGGGATAAGCTAAATATCACGCTAGCCGATGCTCTTATGTACCCCATTGCGGTCGGGTTTTGTACCCACTACGGTCGGATTATGTACCCATTGCGGGTGGAAATACGCCCTGTAGGGTGCATGAGAAGTGGCGTTGCTGTTCTGAATAAGTATTAATAAGTATTAATAATACAGAGTGATGCAGGGCATCATGAGGGAGAGTCATAATGGTGTCACATTAGGGCTAGGAATCCAAACACTGGAAAGTTGCCAAAGTAGATTAGTTAATTATAACAGAGGTGTGAATGGCCATCAGACGAAGTAAAAGTAAGATACAAGGAGAAAATGTTCAGATGCACAAACAATTAGGACCTACAAATAATGCAGAAGCAACCACTGATATGAGCACCAGCATCTCATACCAGGGTGCAGGTACCGGATGCGGAATGTTAAAACGCTATGGTATAGCTGCTTTACAAAGTGATCTCAAATCATCGGGTGAAGGGTTATCATCAGGGTATGATCGCCTTGATGCTCATTGCAGAATACCACAGCGTGCAATCACCATCATAGCTGGGAGACCAAGTCACGGGAAGTCTACGATGCTGCTGAACTTGGCACTCAATTTTGCGAATGCAAATCCTGATAAAACGTACTACTTCTTTACATACGAGGATGCATGTCAAGTACTTGGCATACGGGCTGTCATGAATCTTGCAGGGGAGATACTTGATCATGAGAATAACCAAGATCGGTACGAGGCATATATCAAGGGGGATAATCGCAACATGCCGAGTATCAACCATGCAATGGATCAATATGAAGACCTATCAAAAAGGCTGATCATAAACGATGATCGTATGTCAGCTCAGGAACTTTGTAAAACAGTTGAAGCATTATCACATGAGGTAGATATAGGGGCGATCTTCATAGACTACATTCAGAAGGTTCCTTTTGATCATGCGAAGGGCAAGCAGGAATACGCCATAATCAAAGAGATATCACGGTGTTTCCTTAATTGCGCAATTGATCAAGGCATCCCCGTGATTATGGGCTGTCAGTTGGGGAGACCTGGATCGCTACAGAACTACAAACCAAGTGAAATGGACGCTGTTCTACGTCTTGACAACATGCGTGAAGCAGGGGATATCGAGATTGATGCAAACCTAGTGCTTGGCTTGTACCTCAACCCATCATCTCATGAACTAACTGTGCGCATTTTGAAGAACAAACGCGGACCGAGGGACATTGATGTCAGCCTGAAGTTAGAAGGCGCAATTAACCGTATTGTTGAGTACAGAAGAGGTACAAGGAAAGGTTGGTGATGATAGTGGATTCTGCAAATATGATAACAGAAGCTGATGGGGAAATACGCCAAGCACATGATGGGTGGATCAAAGAAGGGATTCATTCGGCACTGCAAAGACTTGGTGACAGCGAAAGGGATGATGAGTTTTCATCACGTGCTGATTACGATGATATAGAAATTACTGTATCAGGTCTAGATTTAACACAATCTGAAACTAAGGCATATAAAGCGATTCTTATACTTCTTGATAAGACAAATTATAAGGGGAATGGGGAAGTCTGCCCGGTAGATTCAGAAGAATGGGTATGGCATCAAGGTGTAATCCCAGGCTTAAGCTTTACCCTGCCTGAATACCTTAAAGCCTTTGGACTTCAACGAAAAAATGGACGCTTCAGTAGTCACCAGACCGTGGAAGCTATTAAGGCTCTTAAGGCTTTATCAACAAAGACATGGGGGATATTCTACAAACGTAACCGTTTATCGGGTAACCAAACTGTCACCGATGTTGTGCGAGTTGTTAGCCCGGTTATCATGCTTGATGACTTGACAATATTTAGTGGGCTAAGTGATGGGGAGGTTATGGATATTGAATCTGGGGGCGATGTCCACGGAAAGGTTGTACGTAGAGTATTCCACATAAATCCATCCCCTCTGTTAATGGACCAGGTGAGGACTTTTTATGCCCTTCGCGATCCTGATTTACATAACAAGATCAGGGAGTTCATGGTAGCAAAAGGGTTGCTCAACAGGGGGAGCAGGTTTCCCCATGCAGTTGAACTCTTCATTGATTTAATTGGCACATACAACTTCCCTACAATTCAATTTTGGCTACCTAATTTGGCTGTGAGACTCAGACTTCAATCCTGGCTACGGAATTATCAGTGGGCACGCATACACCGGGTTATTGAAACTGCATTACATGTCGCACAAGGTCTGGGATACATACGTAGTTGGGAAGTCACCGGACTTGGGAAGGATGCAAAGATTACGTTTTCGGTAAATCCTGAATACAGTAGTAGGCTTACCAAGAAACCAAGGGCAGTTACCAAAGGTGCAGCATGAGTGGTAAGATAAAGCGTAAGCCTGTTTCCCAGTGGACAGATGAGGAACTGAACAGACACCTGAGTGAGATGGACACAATCAGCCCACCTGATCCTGACATGGATTACTCACCTGCTGCTACCGATGCTTTCATCAAGAAGCATTGGGATGATATCAGAGAAGGTCAAGGCAGGAAATCAGGGCTGAAATCCTTTGATCAATCATTGGTGAAATCAGGGTCTTTCAATGCAAAGTACCCAGTCAGAAAGTGCAAGTTGTGTGATGGTTCTCATTCACCTGGTACTAGAATCATCAGGTACGGACATGGTTATGCAGCTCGACAATGTGTGCTCAAGGCTAAACTAAAATCAAAAAGGGCTAAAGAAAAGGTCGGGGCTGAACGGTAAGTAGGAATCATGAGCACTTGTTTGCGTTACCATTAGGATAAAGGAAACCATGGTTAATTAGTAACCATGATTAAGTAGTTGTAAGCAGTCCCTGCACACACAAAAAGCCCCTGCCGTTCATGCAGGAGCCTTGCGAATGTACTGGATTTCCCCCTATGACTGATGCCTACTAACCCTTGTGATGACCCTCAGGCACCGTCTGACAGCTTAGAATCAAGTCAGGTTGTGTCAGATCGCGGGATATCGGCAAATATCAGATCAGCGACGACCCGTTCTGGCAATCCTTCCAGCCGTGATGTTGTGTGCGTGTAAATTTCAGTCGTGACAACGCTCGAATGCCCCAGGCATTGCTGCAAATCCCTCAACTCAACTTGACCTGATGACAAAGCTGCCGATGCGAATGAGTGCCTTAATCCATGGGTGCTGATGTGAGACAGGTTGAGCACGTCCAACCGATCCCTGACGATCCTGCTGATTGATCTCGCCGTCAAGGGATTGCCATATCGCCGGTTACTCAGCGAACAAAACAAGGGGTTATCAGTTTGCTGACATGGGGACTGTGCTAACCACGGTCTGATTAGCTTTTCAACATCGGGCTGGATAACGACAAAGCCGTGTTTACTGTGCATCCCCTTGCGCTGAACTTTCAACAACAACTGCCCACCCTGGTGAACCAGGTCCGCACGGATCGCACGTACTAACTCGATGCGCCGCAAGCCAGTGCCGATTAGCAGGCTGATGATAGCCTTATCCCTGATATCAGTCAGGGAATCAGCAGGGATAGACTCGATGATCTCCCGACACTGCTCAACCGTCGCAGGAATCCGTGCCGGTGTATTAGGAGTCCGGACCTTGCGTACTGCCATGACACCCTCAATCAGGATCGTGATATGACTCACTTGATCCACTGTAACATTTCCTGATCTTAGAGCTCTTCGCGCGTAACTCATCATGTGTCTGTACAGACCCCGAATCGCTGCAAGGTACGAATTTATTGTGTACGGTGATTGCCTAGCATCCAACATGGAATCACGCCATGACTTGACCAGTGTTTCATCAGTGATGTTAGTCAGTGTTGAGTCCATCGGGATGTTACTGAATGTCAGGAACTGCCTGATCCCATTGCTGTAACTCGCACGTGATGCGCCACGGTATTCTGACAGGAACGATTCAACCAGGTCGCGCCAGGTTGTCCTTGTTGGCAGTACTGGCAGGCTAACAGATTCAGTGTGATTGATCGTCATGTGACATCACGCCGATCCCGTGGCCAGTGGCAGGTTCCGGGTTTAGTCTTGATTACGATGTCATTCTCGTTTGTTGACAGTGAAACGTTGCCCTTCAATAGTGCGAGCATTAACCCGTTGAATGCTTCCCCCATCTGAATACCTTCCGCAATGCAGTGCCCTTTAAAGCGTCTGTACAGTTCAACGTCGATCTTCTTGATATGTTTGATGTCTCGTTTCATATTGTTTCTCGCTTTCATTTGATTTAAAAGAAAGGGCAGGACATTACCGGCTGATAATATCCTACCCATGATATGTCATTCAGGCAACCGGACAGGCATCAGGATAGCCGACTGACTTGTGTTGCCGTTTGCCTGTACTGCAATCGGGTTTAACTCATTCCCGTACCGGATTGAAACGATCTGCCCCTTGTGTGACTTCAAGACAGCCTGCAGGTACTTATAGTTAAGTCCGACCAGCATATCAGGACCATCTGCATGATCCGTATCAAGCCAGATTCTGCCCGAACCTTCACTTTCAGCGGTTGCAGACACATACAAGGTTCCGTTCCCGGACAGCTTGACGATGTCCCGGCTGTCCCCTGCCTTTAAAATCGGCTTTAACTGGTTAATTGCCTTTGATAATGCATCTGCTTTGACTTCAAGCGAACCGTGATAGGTTCCCGATGTGACTTCAGTCCATGCCGGATAGACCGTGTCAACTATTCTGCAGAATCCTTCAGTTTTATCGACAGCCCATGCTAAATAATCGGTGCATGTCCCTGTCTCACATGTCACACGTCGGATGCCGAAATCGCATTGTGCAGAATAGTCCGCCTTGATTTTAGCTATCTTATTTACCAGTTCCGCGTTAATAAGGGCTTTAAATTCGCACGGTTTGCCATCCGCAACATCGAAACACATCACGCCTTGAATGTCCGAATAATTTAAACGCCTTGCATCGGTTCCGACTATGCACTGGTAGTCGGTCTTGATGTCGAATAAAACACAGTTCCTGTAATTCCTTTCGGCCTTGTCAGTCGCGGAATGCGCGAACTTCACAGCCTTTGAGAACTGCCCGAATGATGTCCTGAAACTATGATCGTGCAAGTGTCTGAACCATGCATTCGGAAGTGCCGGGAATTCGGTCTCACACTTCACAGACGTGAACGTGAAAACGGACTGGCCAAATTCCGCGACAAAGCCGGTGCCGTCATACTTCAGTGTGACTTCACCCTTTGCGGTTTGTGATAAAGCGTAAAGTTCCGCGAACTTGACCGCACATGATCCGGGACAGGCTACCCATGCTTCAAGGGGAAACCGTGCAGCGGAACCGGCCTTGAAATCGTATGCCGTGATATGTGTCCCGTTCTGGACGTCTGCCTGTATGAGTATATGCCCGCAAATTTCAGGCAACGGCCTTGACATCACGAACGGCTTGATTCCCTGCAGTGTGTCCTTAAGTTGTTTTGAGTCTATTGTTAATTTCATTTTTGGTTTCCTTTCAGTCGAATTTAGCCTTTCCCTGCACGTACTCCCTGTTACATCAGTTCAGAGAGTCTTACCGGTGTCCAATACAAATCCCGTTCGACCGGCAAACCTAACGGACCGCGTACTGACTGCAGTTCAGAAAGCCAGAAATACCCTAATTCCCTTGCCAGACCGTCAACCAGTCCAAAGAACTGTACATTGCCTGTTTCCGGGTCCTGACTTGCTGATACCGCGTACCACGTCCACTGTGCGTCCGGAGTAAAGAACTTAACCAGGACCATGGTTTCAGTCGCGGGAAGTTCGCGACCGGGACCGCTTTCGTGGTACGGATCCTGTTTCTGCAGTTTGGCAAGGTCTGATTTAGTTAGTAGTTTCATGCCGGTACCCCTTTCAGGACTTTCATATCGTCCCTTGTGATTGCCGATACCGGGATACTTCCATACTTATAACGGGGATTGCCTTTACCACGTCGGGATTGATATCCGCAATTGTGTGCCCACTGTCCGCGTATCCGGACCCACCGGAAACCTGCAGACTTTAAAAGGTCGCGGGTTTCAAGGTCCGGCTTTTCGTCGAACTTAACCCAAACCCATCGACCGACAACATCAGCAGGTATGTCGTGATCTTTACAGAACTGAACGACATCAACCAGATCAATCAGTTTATCGGTTGTGTTACTTTGGGGGTTTGCCGGATTACCGGCTTGAGTGGTAGAATACATTCTTTAGTCCTTTGGGTGTCCGGTTCGTTTAGCGACAAGTCCGGGCACCCTCTTATTTTTTTGTCAACCGTATCTTAACAGATAGTGTTACCAGTGTCAAGCGGTATTACCAGATTTACCAGAATAAATGGGTTAATTCCTGCACTGAAATGCTGCCAGTGTCACCAAAGGGGCAATACAGGACATAGAAAAGCGCATGGGTTTCCAGTGGTAAAGGTCCAGCCGGTAGCAGTCCTAAAGGTGTTTGTGTTCAGCATCAGGAAGCAAATGCACTCCCACTGATAACAAATGAAGGTTTCTGCCGGTGATAACTGGACAGCAGATCATGCAGTTAAGGCAGGATAAAGGATAGCAGGCAGGCAACCGGCAGGCTGTCTATTGATAAAGGGATGTGCGCAGACCCAAGGGGGGGGGTATTGGACCGCCAGGATTTGTGCCCTTAAGGGACTCATACCCCCCTCTCGAACCAGCGACCATTTTTCAACATTGCAGTCCCGCTGCACACACAGCCAGCCCTGCATCACCTTATTTACTTTACACAATTACCTTACTCAACAATCAGCTTACGTTGTAACCATCCAGCAGACCAGATCAACCTCATCCTCTTCGATATCCGGTAACGGTTCAGGTGGAATCAAAGGCTGTAAACCCAGTTCATCCACTAGCTCGATTATGGCAAGTGATTTCGCCGTGCCATGTGCCTCCTCCTTCATTAATGTCCTTAATGTGTTCTCAATACGCCTTTGCCATGGTGCCCTTAATGAGTCAACAGCACGGTCTATTTTCTCCTGGGAAATATCAGAGGGAGGATACTTCCTTAAGTGGTCTATTGCCCGTTCAAAAACAGGACGGACTTTTTCCTGCAAATTCCTTGGGTCTGTAAGCTCCATCCATTCCTCGTATATATCGTGTCGGGCACGCTCCCACATTTCGTATAGCTTTCCCCTTATATCATCAGGTAAATCCAACGTTGTATCCTTATCGCAGCTAATCACAGCAAGACACCGAAGTGTATCTCCTTCGATTTCACCACCATCGAAAGGCACGAATCGATAGTAAACCCGATCACCAACTCTTGCGCAAAACGTCGCTCCTGCTCTCTGTGCGCCACTGAAACCGGAACCTGCTGCGGCAGGAAGGCTTCTTATCTGCTTCCCCCATTCGTCCATAGCATTTTTAAGCTGCTGACGATATTCCTCACCGGAATGTGCGTGAGGGTCTTCACCAGCGTTTTTAAGCAAAGTAGGATCATTCTTGCTGAGTCTTTCAATCTCTTCTCTTGTTTCCGCAAAGACGATCTCCGACGTATCGCTTCCGGGGATAACTTCCGACTCCACCCCAATCGATGCAGCAGCCTGAGCTAACTTGTACCTGATCCTCCCCTCAAGTTCGAGGATCGCGTCAAGACGTTTCTCCGGGAAAAAACAACCAATGTAAACTCTTCTGTGCCTGCTCCCGATTCGATCCAGTCGTCCGTGCCTCTGCACCAACCGCATCGGATTCCACGGCAGATCGTAGTTAATCACATGACGAGCCTGTTGAAGATTCTGCCCCTCAGACAGTACATCTGTAGAAACCAGAATATCGAAACGATCCTCCGCAAGATGTTCAGGGGCTTCCGAACTGATCGGGACGAACCCATACAGTGCTTCCTGTGGAGTAACACCCAGTCGAGACCCTTTCCCGCTTGTTGAAACGGTCCTGCCGCGATATACCTCAAGCCGTGGATCATTTTCAATCTTCTCCCTAATATAGGTCTCGATCCAGTCTACCGTATCTACAAACGTCGAAAAAATCGCTACCTTACGGAAGTCCCTGTAATCCGCTTCTGTAGCTGCGTCTTTTTCAGCCTGCTCTGTGATCTCAGCCAAGTACTCAATAAGCGCTTCCAGCTTTGGATCATCTTCCGGTTTAACAAGCTCAGCCATCTCCAACAGCTCTTCAAAAACCCGGAGATCGTTTGCTACATCCTCCCTGAGTTGGCCAGCCTTGAAGAGAGATACCGGCTCCGTGGTATCATAGCGTTCGACAAGTTCGTCAAATTCCTCTGAATCCCAAACCTCAGGATCGTACTCAGACAACATCTCAGCAGTTGCCACGTATCCCTTATCCATCGTGGCAAGAAATGCCCTATGTGCATCGACAAGTCGTCGAAGTGTACGGTGGAAAGCGTAAATTGATGATTCAAACCGCTTGAGAAGTCCCGACCTTATCAATCCGCTCAATGCGAACTGCTGCATCCTGTTCTCGCCTTCCTCTATTTTGTACCAGTCCGGCAGATATCGAGCCATCGTAATTTCAGGCTTGATACCCTCCGGAGGGGCAAGCGCGGTTTCAAGGCGGTCGAAAAGCTCAGGCATAATGTCCTCAAACTCATACTTAATGGTCCTAAGTTCCGGCGTGGGAAATGCTATCGGGATATCCACACCATCAGGACCCGGAATCCGAGCGCCTTTGTACCACTTCTTTACAAATGTTCTCGTGCGACGAACAGTGCATACGTCGAGAAGATCGAAAAGGATATCGGGACTAAGTTCATGCGGGTCATACTCCATCGCTTTGTTGAACCGCTTTTTCAAACTGACAATCCCGTCCTGAGAAAATGCCGCATCGTGTCCCGCGAAATACATGATGACGTAATACAAGTCCCAAAGTGAGTTGTTCACGGGAGTTGCCGACATGAACACGACATCCTTCGGGGGTTTGCCCATCAGGAACTTCCTTAAAGCTGCTGCTCGTCTTGTATCTGGATTACGAAATGCATGTCCCTCGTCAATAACCACAAGAGAGTAATCCTTAATTGAATTCTTGAGGTATGGATGTTCGCCACCGAATTGAACATCATCGGCGAACTGCTCAAACGAGACACTTTCAATATGAAGCTGGAACCGGTTGGCAAATCTCTCCCATGTGCCGTCCCGAAGTGCGGCAGGAGCGATCAGCAAAACCCTCTGTCTCAGATCCTCGACTCTCGACCTTATTAATTCCCCACCGATGAATGTCTTACCCAGACCCACACCGTCCGCGATGATCGTTCCGTGATACTTTTCCAACTGCCTTTCAGCGCGCCAGACCCCGTCACGCTGGAATTCGGTCAGCCTGATTCGTCCGACTTCCTCCTCCTCTTCCTCAAGTTCATCTGAATACCGCTCCCAGAGAAAACGAAGGTAGATCAGGTACGGCGGATACTCCGCAAATCTTGCCTGATATAATTCAGCCAGATCATAAGGCTCCGCTTCTTCCCACAATTCGTCAAACCATTTCCTGACCTGTGCTACCGGTGTCGGATCATATCGACCGAGATTCAATTCCAGGTTACTTGTCAGTCCCGCCTGAGTAAAATTCGATGAGCCAGCAATTACACCTTCGCTTGTTGAGAAGATGAACGCCTTCCCGTGCAGGAATTTTTTCGTATAGCGCCTGACCTCGACCCTGTCAGTATCCAGCCACTCAAGAAGCCTTTGTATGTTTTTCTCTTCTGATGGCAGAAATGGAATTAAGTCCCTATCACCAAGTATGCCTTCCTCATTGTCCTTTAACGCACGTTTAAGTTGGCTTGCCCACCATGCATCAACTGCCTGTTCCCCCGGTTTGCACTTGACAGTCCGTGGTGGCACATAAGGTTCAGCGCCAAGAAGTAATCTGACCTTTGGAAGACGCTCAAGTTGCTTTGCTATCAGCGCGAATCCGCCAGGATTGAAATAACCTGTCGCTATCGACAACTCAACTGGAAGCACAAGTGCATAATCAAGATCGTCAAGGTGCTGCCTGAGAGCTTCAACAAGCGTGTTTCCATCGCGATTATCGACAAACTCAGGTTTGCGAATCGTCATATTATTCTCCAACGCCTTGATAAGCAATATCCATGCTCACATTATTCCCTTCGGTTCTTTCAGGTGAAACTCAACTTCATAGAAAAGCAGTTTCACGTTTGGAACTGCGCTTATGGCATAATGGAGCGAATCGTCTGCTTCATGGCAGATAATAAGGCCATGAACCTCATCATCACCCTCGGCAAGATGACGTTTTACCCATCCAATATATCTGAGAAGCTGACCGACTGTCTGGTCGCTTGTCTGGTTTCTTTTCAGTTCGACAACAAGCCAGTGGGATTTGGTTTTATGCTTCGCAAGCAGATCGATGCGTCCAACATCGCATGGGAATTCATACCCGGCTTCTTCATCACCGGGCCTTGAATAAAGCGCCCACTCTTTGCCTAGCTCAACGAGTTTCCAGTTGTCTCTTAGAAACTCGTGAAGGTGGCGCTCAAGGCCAAATAGCTGCTCACCTTCTTCTGTTGTCACAGGTTCATCCTGACCGCCAGGAGGAATCACTGAGGAGTGTTCCTTGTCGGAAAACCACCACAGGGCATCAAGCGTCCACAAGTCGGTTTGAAGTTCGTCGCGAAGCTGGAGAAGAATCTGATTGACCTTTACGTACCAATTGCCGAAAGAAATGCCTCGAACAAACTCAGGCCAAATGCCAAGGCGTACCATCACCGCTTCCGAGCGATTATTCCATACCCCATATCGGTCTGGATGTGTTACTAACAGAATACTTGTTGCCAGATTTTTTCCCATCCCGGAAACCATTTCATTAGCTTCATCAAGTCTCTCAGCAACAGGCCTGTCTTCGTCGATTAGAATTGATAAACCTTTTCTAAGAAGAGTCATATCGGAACACATCCGCGACCCGTGCCTGTTCAAACCTGTCCAATGATGATTATTTTCCAGAAGCAGGAAACTCCAAAATTCCTCCTCAGTTATTTCGGGCACATGTTCAACCGAGAAAATCGGTTGAAACCGGGCAAGAACCGCATCTTTCGGTTCTACGATTTCCTTGTAGATCGTTGTTTTTTTAATATTAATAAGAGCTTCCCGTAACTTTCCGATCACGTCAGCCGATATAGTCTGACTCATTTTCGCACCTCTACCTTTGCCTTTTATTGTAATGCCTCAACGTCGCTTCCAGCCTTGCGTGATAATCCCAGCCTTCGTGGAATGTCTCGAAAATGTGAACAAGGTGCTTTTCGGTCAGGCCGTACAGATGCGCGACGACCGCGTCGAGTTCGTGAATCATGTCAAGCTTTTCATCCTCGGGAAGCGGTCCCCATTCGACCCCGACTTCCCCAGCCCATTCAGCGAATCGCTCATCGGGTGACGCAAGCCGTCCTGACAACGCGACTGTCTGTTTCCAAAGCGGATTATCGCAAGATGGTCGGGGAATCGGGAAGGGATTAAGAACAGAAAAAAGAAGGTGGAGTTCAACAAAGCGACGAGCATACCAATCAAGAGATAATGAAGATAACACCGCAAGCAGGTATGCTTCATCTTTAGAATTCCCTACAGGCCATAGCAGAAATGGGGCAAGATGATTAACAGTAACCCTTGGAGGGATAAGCACCGCAATAACAGTCCTTGTATTAGTCCGGTTTGTAATATCCCGGAATGCTATTCGTGGTGCAAAGCAAGGCAAATTGTCAGGATCATCTAGGTTGACCCTGGCTGCTGTGAACTCACTGAATGGTGATTTGGAATTATTCCGTGCCCTCACTCGCTTGCTTTGGAGATATTCAACAAGTTCGTCAGGATCAACCCATGCATAATAATGCGATTCACCACGATCAGGTTCCCAGATATCGAACGATTCTCCTTTATAAACAGGCCAGTATCCCTCAGGACATCTCTCTGAGAAATCCATTCTTTTTTTATCATTTGTTGCATGAAGTTCTGAGTATGGTCTAGCGCGCCATTGCTCTGGTTTATTCAAATCCATTGGCAGATCAAGACGCGGTGACTTTCTCAGTTGTTTGAAAACATCAGAGGACTCTTCGGCGGGAAGCAATGGCAATGAAGCGTCATCCGTCCAAGTCATCACTTCATCAACCGGGAATCGAACAGGCTCGGCTTCTTTTCTCTGGACAGGACCAAACCGTTTTAAACTTCTGTACGGACCACGGATGGGGATAATCCGATCACCGTCTGTCTGCAAGCGACAGAATGATGCCAAAACAATTGTGTACCGATGTTCCGCATCTGAAAACACCCATCCACCTGTGTTCAGCAAGAATGTCAAATCCTCTATCATCCCTGACTTGAAGAGCTTTTCCCTGAACGTTTTACTACCCTTTGCCTGAAATGCCGATCTTGGAAGGACAACCCCAGTTCGACCACCTTCACGAAGAAGATACCAGAAGCGCCAGCAGAACGCTTTATACAGGTCAGGATCACCCGTTCCCATTCCGGGAAACGGACCTGTAATAAGCGCATGCCGTATAGACTCAGCAATTGCGGTTTCACGCGTCAATTCAGCAATGAGATCAGGTCTTTGCTTCTCATACTGCTTTTTCAATTTACCGGCTTCGCGCTGTGAAAGGCTTTTGAAACCCGGAAAATGCCGAGCCCAGAAACCATGCTCCTCGACACGGGCTTTCTCCCATGGTGGATTACCGATGATTACGTCAAAGCCGGGATTGTCCCGCTTGAACACTTCCGGGAACGCGATCGGGAAATGAAACGGCATGATATCAGCAAAAGCTTTCTTTGCTTTTTTTAGCCAAGGAGTAAACACCGGGCTCTTCGGGTTGAGATTGTCGGGATTGCCTAGATACTCCCCGCAATCCTCATCCAGCCTGGTCGCTGTCAGCATAGTGAATTTCTGACTTGTTGTTTCGACAGCCCTCCTTGCGGCATTATGTTCATCCCTTGCGAGTCTGATCTCAGCAGCGTCGGCATCACTCAGTTTGGCAAGTTTCTCAAGAGGTTTCAGCGCGGCTTCGAGTTCTTTTCTCATGAACAGGACATGCCCTGAGCCTAACTCCTCGATCTCATCAAGCGCGCCGATCCCGACAAGGGAATTCCCGCACACGAGGTTATGATCGAGAAACGCAAGCGGTAGTCCGGGAACGAACGTATGAATCCATAGCGACACCTGCGCAAGCTTGACTGCCATCGGGTTGATATCGACACCGTAGATGCACCGTCGCGCGATCTGCCTTCTCAGAAGCTGTCCATTTTCAATGTCAGGCGGATCAAGCTGAACCTTTTCGAATGCTTTCTTTGAACTTGCTCTCAACCTTGCGAATTCCTCAGCCACCCCCGGAAATTCCCGCTCTTCGAGTTCCTTTTTTGCAAGGTAGTCCATGAACTTCTGCTCGATACGGTCAACTGCCGCCACAAGGAAGTGGCCCGATCCCATCGCGATATCGGCAACCTTGAAGTCAAAGAACGCATTCTCAGCATCGGCGTAGTCCATCTTGTTAAGTCTGGCAAGGTGTTCATCAAGGGCGGGATCAAGTGAGTATTTCAACAGATGCTCAACCGCGAACTGTGGAGTGTAGTAGGAGCCTGTTTCCTTACGCGCACCGCTCTTGTCGTGAAGGTAGAATTCGCCCTTGCTTATGGCAATCTCTTCATTTTTCTTCGTGGGACGGTAGAGATCACCCTTGTTTGTTGAATCGACAGCCAGGTCTTCCCGTGCAATCGCCAATTCACTCTCCAGCAAGCCCTCGTAGATGGTGCCAAAATCGCGGATTGATAGCGTTCTGAAATCAACAGGACCGAGAAGATCATCGTCAGTTTCGTCGATCAGAAGGTATCGGAGTATCGGCCCGAACACATTATTAGGGAGACTCAAATTTGCGATATCAGCCCCTTCTCTTGATATATCGGCATCCGATGAAAACAGTCCGCCGTTATAGGAAGGGATTCCCCATTCGATGTTGCCTTTGTCAACCGCCTTGAAGACAGTGTTTATGTCGTTCCAGTGAACGTCGAGCGTATCAAAATCCTGTTTACCCTCGACCAACTCCAGAATTTCCTTAGCCTTTGCTTTCAGTGATTTGCTTTTATAAAGGCCTGATGTTGCCGGAAGCAGGTCCTTGTCCTCGGCGTACGCGATCAGGAGAAGCCGGAAGATGATTGTCAGCGTGACGGAGTAGAGATGTTTGGGATCGATTTTCGAACGCGATCCCGCAGTCATTTGTTCAGCGACAGCTTTCGCGAGATTAGGGACAACATCAAGATACACCCGCGCACGAAGACGTTCGCCAAGATCAACCGCAAAACGGGTTGAGTCATGGTAAATCTGCTCGAAAGTGCCCTTGGGAACAAGCGCATCGCCTGACAGCAGGAGCCAGAGATATCCAGCCTGATCGGGAGGAAGAAGGTCGAGATGGAATTCAAGGAAAGTTTCAGTACGCCCGCGTCGTCCGACACCGACTGTTTCATCGGTTGCATAGAGCCGGATCGTCGGTCCATCGATAAGGATCACATACGGCAATCTCTCATCACTGGCAACTCTGAGACCATGAGCCACGGGAGAGAAAAGGGAATACTCACCGGGTTGATCGAAGGATTCCGCCGGGTCAAGCAGCAGAGCAACCGCAACTTTCTTACTATGGGCATAAAGAAAGCGTTTTCGGTCACCTGCATCCCTGATCTCGTATCCAAGCCCTGTCAGGAGTTCCCAGTCACGAAGTCCGCGCACCTTTGCCCCTTTGGAATTGGCGGTTTCCCAGTCACTACGATCGCGAACAACATTCTCAAGTGTATACCATGCGAGAAGATACTCATTACGCAGACCGGGGATTTTCCGTTGTATACCCGGCAGCGCGAAATTCCGGAGGAACCTTTCTGCATCGTGGGAATTTGGGGAATCAAGCGCAGCAAGGCAGATACTCTCAGCCGTCTCTGGAGAAATATCTGGGAATATGTCACGGGTCTGATTTGTGTGACCGTACAGAGTAGCTTTCTCGCCGTGCTCGATCACGAATAGACAAGGTATCGCCCTTCCTTTAACCCATTGGTTCCACAGATTCCCCATCGTGGTCTTGGTCGGGGTCCTTTCGGCGGTGTAATAGACTATCTCAACTGGGCTGTGTCCTTGCCCGAATAGCCATCCGACTGGCACTACACCACCATAAGGCTTGAGTTTGATCGTCCGTAAGTTAAAAGATTCAAACATTGCAGGAGGTAATAATATCAGGTTTTTTATTTGGCATACAGTAAATGTTTAAGATGAGACCAGTCCTCCACTAATGTTATATGGTGCAAGCATGTTGTTCAACATGTCAAGCTTATCTGGTAGAATCTGTTGATAACCGATATTGAAGGTGTGGGAATGCCACTTAGTGCTTTGGTTAACGGTAAAGAAGTAATCGCGGCCTTCTGCTCTGATTTTGTGTGGAAGGATATTAGTATTTCCAGAAAGAAGGGTGATGTCACCGTTGAGTGTTGCTTCTGTGGTGCTCCTGTATACTTGCGTAAAAGAAAGGGCACGAAACATTTCGTACATATGCCAGGACAAAAGTCAGAAGACTGTGCATATGTTAATGAATCCCTTGAGCATCTAATGGCTAAGTCAATTATTGCATTGGCCTGTCGTGAAGCGGGATGGGATGTTAGAACTGAGGCGGGGGGTAAGGGTTATAGAGCTGATGTACTCGCAACTGATGATGTGATGAAGTGTGCGTTTGAAGTCCAGTGGAGTCCACAAAACTTTGAGGATACTCTGGAACGAACCTTTAATTACTACCGTGACTTTGCATCGGTAGTTTGGTTTTTCAAGGAACCGCCTGAAATCCCATGGGGTTACGCATTCATGGATGACATTATTTTTCACATGACGCAAGATGAGGAGGGTCAATTCCTTGTGCATCACAAAAGGGGAATAATCCCATTAGCAGATTTCGTAAAGGCCAAATTGCCAAAACCGTTCAGGTATCCTTGGGCACACCCAATATCGAAATAATGAAAATCCCACTCTTACGTGCTCGTGGCTGGTTCCAGGGTACTAGACCCTTACTCAGCCCTTCAGCGACCCTTCCAGCGCACGTGAGACATATGGCAGAAAGTGATAGCTGAAAGCCCGCATCAGAAGTGGTGTACAGAGCACGTTTTTCAGGAAATTATGCTATAAGGGGAGACACAATTGTCATATATCGGTACAGAACCCAAGCTGTGAGTTTTGAAGCTAGTAGATACGAAATACGTAGCATGTAAAAGGAGGATAGTAATGTCTGATTTATACATTGATTTATACACTGTTTTATACACTGTTTTGATAATGGGTGGAATATTGCTTGCATCCTTTGCATGCGGCCTAGGTTGTGCCACACTTGCAATGGAAAAAGGGTATGGGGTTATCGGCCCATTCATCGTGGGATTCTTTTTTTCCATCATCGGGTTGATTACGTACGCCGGACTTCCTGATCTAAAAACCAGGGAACTGTTAAGGGAGATAACCATCTGGCATTCTGACTCATCTGGACCAGAAACTCATAATGTTAGGAAACGGAAGGTCGAACCACAATAGCCACTACTTTGGTTCCTCACACCCCCGCCAGCGTTTTCCGGGTATCTTACCCCTACCCGACCTATTTGCGACCCTCAGGCACCCTCTCTCGTCACATGGCACAAAGTGAATCCCGAAGGGTGCATGGATAGCGGGCTACAGGGCATGTTTTTAGCCTCATAAAGCTATAAGGGGAGACGTGGTATGGAAAACCTGCCATAGATACAGAAAGGGACTGAATTAATTAGAAACAGTCCCTAGAATTCATTGCCTCGTACCCCTGGCTGGTTTGCCAGGATGCGGTGAACACTATAGTGTTGCCCTTAATTTATGCTACATTTATGAACTTGTCAAGTTTTTGACAATTTATGATGGTCTAGATGAGGCAAAATTCGGATGCATCAGGAGTTCTAGTGCCCCTCTCACGCGAACCTGGGACGCGGTACACCTAATGCCTTCAACCCTCGCTCAAGTTCGGTGAGGTCGTTCGCTGTAAGCCATTGTATAAGGGCTAGGCAGTTGGGAGAGCGCCTGCCTTGCACGCAGGAGGTCACCGGTTCGAGCCCGGTATGCTCCACCACCCCGCCCAATATACCCTTTGGCAAAACGTCGAAGGGTTTTTAATAACTACTTCCCTTACTTGAGTATTTAATCACTCTAATGTCAATTCATTTGACTTTATTTTTAATCGTGATATCATTAGTTCAGAGGAAAGTTTTTTAAATCTGTACTTAGTAGGA
>CBDURU010000013.1:0-52356 GCA_965369865.1 uncultured bacterium
TTGCCATCCCTCCGAAGGGGGGATTATAGGGGGGGTCTTTTTCTTCACTCTCCTCACCTATCCAACATTTTCTAAGCCAATAACTAACCCCCCCTGTAGTCCCCCCCATGGGGGGACTGTGTATTTGCCATCCCTCCCATAGGAAGGGACTTTGTGGAAACCGTCCTCCCATAGGGTTTGGTGAAGGTAAACACCATCCCCCCGAAGGGGGGATTACAGGGGGGGTCCTTTTTTCCGCTTCCATCCAAATTCGCAATTCAATCGAAATTCTCCCAGTCGTTACGCAGAACGATCCACCATATAGCAAGCCTGATACACGCAAAAATCAACAACCTGTTAATCGGAAATCCAGCGCTCCAGGTTATTATCAATCCTGCTATAGTCAATGCAACAATGCCGTAAATTCCCCATCGCTTCCACATCCATAAACCAGTTAAACATCCAAGTTCAAGAAAACTCATAAAAATTATGACGGGAAACCACCACGTCGGGAATGTTCTACTAAGGATGAGGAAATGAATCAATGGATTCCTGAAGCGTCCTATTTCCTGAAACAGGCTTACGACTACGACAACGGTTGAAAGGGCCAACCATCCGTTGAGTAAAGGGGACCGCTCCCTGTGAAATCTGCCCTTGCCGATTTTTTTCTGAAACATTTGAAGTCCTGAAATAACCGCATGGAATTTAAATCACTCAAAGCTGTCCCAGTACGGGCTTATTACGAGCCACCAGATTCCCAGATGGATTAACGAACCTATGATGCCATAGATTATGGGAATTCCTACCATGGCCCCAACCACGGTTTCGATAACTGCAATCACCACAAACCCGTAGAACCCCCATCTCTGCCACATCCATAAACCAACCACACAAATAAGCCGGACGAAATTCAAAAAACCGGCCAACATGAAATACCACTGGGGGACGTTGCCAAAGAAAACGCTGAGCACCTCCATCGATTCACGATCCGGCACGCATCCACTGAACAGGCTGAGTATTCCCCCGAGAGTGGCCAGGATCAGCATGATCCAGAGGCATCCGCCACGTTCCCTGTGTGGTTTGTATTGATGTCCGTAGCCGTAGTCCTGACGGTACATGTGCACACCTCCCAAATTTTCCTGTAAATTAAATTAGAACTTACCTGCTATTTTCAAGTAACCGCTTCTTCTTCAAGCACCATCTGCTGTTTCCCAGCCATTGGCTCGAATTCCTCGTAGACAATCGCGCCGGTCGGGCAGAATCTCGCGCAAACCGGATCACCACCGCATAAATCGCACTTGAACACATAGCCCATATTTTTCGGGTCGGCGAGCATATTCCCGAACGGGCATCCCCCGACACAGCTCATGCACCCGATACATTTGTCGTAATTGATAAGAACCGCGCCAAGCTGCTCGTCCAATTCGATCGCGCCGGACGGACAGACCTTCATACATGCGGCATCTACACACTGGAGGCAAATCTCCGGAACCGTGAGATCATCTTCCGGATAGAAAATCGTCCGCACCCTTGTGTACGCCAGGCTGAACTCATTCGAATGGCTAAACGAGCAGGCCAGTTCGCAGATATGGCAATTGGTGCAGAGGTTCGGTTTAATCACAAGCACTTTCATGGTTATTTTCTCTCGATTCAGATCAAAGACAGGTTTTTCTGTGTAGTCGCGACCAGCTTTCGTTTGCATTCATCACACAGGTCGAAATAATCCTCAGGAACCGCACCTTTCTTAACCATCCTGTCCCTGTGAGCCCTGGTTGTGATCGGCTTGCCACACTCCACGCAGCAATGCATCTCAAATTCCCTATCCCAGATAATGCGGTGTGTCAGTGTCTGGACAAGCGGAATATTATTAGTGGGACAAACATGCGCACACGCACCGCATCCGATGCAGTCCGGCGGCGGCTCCTTCAAAGGCTCGCTGATCTCCTTGATTACACCACGGTTGGCTGTGCCGATCGCGCTTAAACCTATCACCTCTTCGCACACTCTCACGCACAGTCCGCAGAGGATGCAGTTATCGCCGCCCTCCCTCGGCTCATAACTTGTCTCCTCTACGCCGTATTCCGCCGCGAGTTTGCGGATAACATCGGAGTTCGGACATCGGGCCAGCAGCAGATCGAGCACTGTCGCCCTCAACCTTCTGACTCGCGGCGTGTTTGTCCCGACAACAAGACCGTCCTGGACCGGGTACAGGCAGGCGGTCACCCAGTCCTTCCAGCCCGGCCATTTGGGGTGCGAAATTTCAACCATGCAGAGACGGCAGGCGCCCGACGATTCTACGGATTCATGGTAACAGAGCGTCGGAATATCAATTCCCTTACGGTTGCACACTTCGAGGATCGTCTCCCCATCGCGGCACATCAATCGTTTTCCATCAATAATTATGTTTGGCATTAACCGGTCACCTCCCCGGCAATCTTCGCAGGCTCAACCTGGATGCAATCCACCGGGCAAATCTCCACGCAGGAACCGCACACGATGCATTTTACCTGGTCGAGGACATGCAGCTTTTTCAATTCGCCGGCGATCGCATCGGTCGGGCAGACCTTCACGCATTTGCCGCAGCCGATGCAGTCGTCCTCGATAACAAGCCTTGTCAGCGGTTTGCATACACCCGCCCGGCAACGCCTGTCCTCGATGTGCTCGATATATTCATCCCGGAAGAATTTAATGGTCGACAGAACAGGATTCGGGGCTGATTTCCCGAGCGCGCAGAGGCTGGCGATTTTCACGTCCTCAGCCAGCCATTCAATTTTTTCAAGATCCTCTATCGTGCCGTGACCCTCAACAATTCTGTCATAGAGAGCCGTAAGCTGCTTAAGTCCCTCGCGGCACGGAACGCATTTTCCGCACGATTCCTCGAGAAGGAATTTCAGGAAATACCTTGCGATATCCACCATGCATGTGCGCTCATCCATCACGATCATGCCGCCGGAACCCATCATGCTGCCCTGTTCGTCAAGGCGGTCGAAATCGACTTCCAGATCGAGAAGTTCAGCCGGGATGCACCCTCCCGACGGCCCCCCTGTCTGAACAGCCTTGAACTCCCGGCCTTTATGAATCCCGCCGCCGATCCCGAAAATCAGGTCTCTCAGGGTGATGCCCATCGGGACCTCAACCAGCCCGGTGTTGATCACTCTTCCAACCAGCGCGAATGCTTTCGTGCCCTTTGATTTCTCCGTTCCGAACCGCGCGAACCATTCGCCGCCATTTTCGATAATAATGGGAACATTGACCCAGGTCTCGACATTGTTCAGCACAGTCGGAAGATCGTTAAGTCCCTTTTCGGTGGAATGAATATATTTCGCTCTCGGCTCACCGACTTTCCCCGCGATCGACCTCATCAACGCCGATGATTCTCCGCACACGAAAGCCCCGCCGCCGCGTGAGATAGTTATGTCGAAATTCAATCCGCTTCCAAGAATATCCTCGCCAAGAAGCCCGGCTTCACGTAAAACCTCTATGGCATGTTGCAGCCGCTTAATGGCAAGCGGATACTCCTGACGCACATAGATATAACCCTCATTGCACCCAATCGCGAAAGCGCCGATGATCATACCCTCCAGCACCCCGAAAGGATCACCCTCCATGATCGCGCAGTCCATGAAAGCGCCGGGATCACCCTCATCACCATTACAGATAAGATAACGTACATCGCCCCCTGCATTAATGCAGCTGCGCCATTTACGGGCAGTGGGGAATCCACCACCGCCACGACCCCTCAGCCCGCTTTTTTCAACTTCATCAACTACGGCCCCGGACTCCATGCTCAGAGCCTTCGCCAGACCTGCAAAACCGCCGGCTGCAAGGTAATCATCAAGGGAGGTCGGATCCAAATGCCCGGTATTCCTTAGGGCGATTTTTGTCTGGTGCAGGTAGAATGGTATTTTTGGATATTCATCTATATATTTCTTGCTCTCAGGATCGCGGTAGACCATCGACTTGATCACCTTTCCCCCAACAATGGTTTTCTCCACAATCTCCGGCACCTTACTGACTGACACACGCTGGTACTGGAGGCCCGATGGTTCGAAAGTCAACAAAGGTCCCTGTTCGCAAAAACCGTGACAGCCAGTCTCTTTAACCACAACCTCCACTTTCATATCTATGCCGCGACTCTCCAGCTCCCGCCTTAACGCAACAATTACTTCACCTGAACCATTGGCGCGGCAACCGGGACCCGCACATACGAGAATGGTTTTCTTTACAGCAGATTCTGCCTTCTTGGCCTTCTCTATCTGTGTCTCAAGATCTTTCACACTCTTAAAGCGCATCAAACATCGCCTCCCTCGAGTGCTTCGCCTGTGTCGGTTTCCATGGAGTCCGATCCAATTATCTCCTGAATCGTTGAAGGCGTGGCATTGCCGTAGTACTTGTCCTTAACCACAATAACCGGCGCCATGGCACAGGTTCCCACACAGTTGACGACTTCAAGAGTAAATTTCATATCTTCAGTGGTCTCTCTGGGCCCAATTCCCAGAAGCCTTTTGATTTCATCGATATTCCGGTCCCCCCCACGAACATGACATGCCGTTCCCTTGCAGACCTTTATGATTTTCTTCCCGCGAGGTTCCAGGCTGAAACCCTTGTAAAAAGTCGCGACCGCGTATACTTTCGCGATCGGGATCCCAAGATTTTCACTTACCCGCTTGAGCGCATCGCCGGGAAGGTAATTGTATTCAATTGAAACATCATGAAGGATCTCAATCAAGCTTGATTCAATCGGCGGATACTTCGCTGAGATATCATCAACCCTCGCTACAACCGATTCCCGCGTGATCGTCATACCTTCACCTCCTGCGCTTTTCCGAGTTCGTACCCGCGGTTAAGGGCTTTCAGATTAAGGTCGATAATTTTATCCTTCCCCTCAAACTGATGTTCCATCCACCTGATAATTGCGTCCAGGGAACATACTTCCGTGATCGCGATATAGGCTCCGAGGATAACCATATTGGCGCACTTGTCCGACCCGATAGCCTGCGCTTCATCGTTGGCTGGAATACGGACCTCGGTCACATCATTCCGACCAGTGCCGACATCGATCATGCTTGAATTGATGATTACCAGGCCGCCGGGTTTCACGCTTGAACCAAATCTGTCAAGGGATGGACGGTTCATCACAACAAGGGATGAGGGAGTATTGATTACCGGACTCGCGACCGGTTTATCGCTGACGACAACCGTGCAATTCGCGGTACCACCCCTCATCTCAGGTCCGTAACTTGGAAGCCAGCTAACTTCCTTACCCTCGTCCATGCTCGCCTCGGCCAGGAGTTTGCCGATAAGCATCAAACCCTGACCTCCGAAGCCAGCCATAACAACTTCAGTAAGCATCACATATCACCCCCGTCAATTTTCAATCCGCCGGGTAATGGGTCATCAGGAGTTTTGAATTCCTTAACGACATAGTAGGGCATCATATCCGACGAGGCCCATTCGCATGCTTTTTTAGGATTCATTCCCCAGTTTGTCGGGCAGGTGGAAACAAACTCAACCAAGCTGAAACAGCGACCCTCGTTCTGGTAGCGAAATGCTTTTCTCACCGCCTGCTTGGCTTTTGGAATTCCCGCGGGGACATTCACATTCACCCGCACGATATAGGAAGGGGTGGTGAGATTGCTCAGAAGCTCGCACATACGAATCGGATATCCCGTGTGGCTGACATCCCTGCCGAACGGGCATGTGGACGCTCTCTGGTTGGGCATTGTAGTAGGAGCCATCTGCCCGCCCGTCATCCCATAGATTGCGTTATTGACAAAAATCACAGTAAATTTTTCACCGCGATTCGCGGCATGAATTATTTCCGCCATACCGATGCTCGCGAGGTCTCCGTCGCCCTGGTAGGTGAAGACAATCAGGTCGGGTCGGCAGCGCTTGATCCCGGTCGCCATCGCTGGAGCACGACCGTGCGCAGCTTCAGTGAAGTCGCAGTTGAAATAGTTATAAGCCAGGACAGCGCATCCCACCGGGGCAACACCGACAGTCCTCTCCCTCAGGTTCAACTCGTCAAGCACTTCGGCGACAAGCCTGTGTGTGATTCCATGGGTGCATCCCGGGCAATAGTGCGTGGAAACATCGCGCATTGAGTCGGGTCGGCTGAAAATAGTATTGATCATGGTTTCCCTCAGCTCTCAATCAATTTCAGGAATTCGTTTTTGACATCCTCAGGAGTCGGGACAATCCCGCCCTGGCGTCCGAAGAACGCTACATCCCTACCGGGCGCAGACAGCCTGACATCATCGATCATCTGGCCGGTCGATAATTCGACACTGATGAGTTTCTCGGCTTTACTAACAGCTTCACCGGCAGCTTCATATGCAAACGGGTAAAGGGTGATCGGGCGGAATAATCCGACCTCAATTCCTTCCCCTTTAAGTTCGTCGATGGCGGTTTTGGAGATGCGGGACATGGTTCCCCACGCGAAAGCCAGCAATTTCATTCCATCGGATACGTTGTATGTCTCAAAGCGCGTCTCTTCAGCTTCCATCTGCTTATATTTTTTCAACAGACGCTGGTTCATCGCTTCGAGTTGAATCGGATCAAGAAACAGGCTGGTGAGTATTCTCGGTTCGCGGTTTTTCGCGCCGGTCAATGCCCAGGGTTGTTCTTCGAAACTCGCGGGATCGATCATCTCCTTGAATTCAACAGGCTCCATCATCTGGCCGATTATGCCGTCGCCGATCACCATCACCGGGTTGGTGTACTTGTCGGCGAGATCGAAGGCGAGGCCAACCAGGTCGGCCGCTTCCTGCACACTCGCCGGCGCCAGCGCGAGTATACGGAAATCGCCGTGCCCCATACCGCGTGTCGCCTGCCAGTAGTCACCCTGGCTTGGGAGAATTCCGCCAAGTCCGGGTCCTGCCCGAACGATATTTATTACCACAACGGGAATTTCGGTGGCCGCGATATAGCTTAGTCCTTCGCTCATCAGGCTAATCCCGGGTGAAGAGGACGAGGTGAAAACTCTCGTTCCGGTGCAGCCGGCGCCATAAATCATGTTACTCGCGGCAACCTCGCTTTCGGCCTGAATAAACTGACCGCCGACTTCGGAAAAACGCCTGGCGAGATACTCAGGCACCTCGCTCTGCGGTGTAATCGGATAACCGAAGAAAAAGCGGCAGCCGGCACGTATCGCGGCCTCCCCGATAGCTTCATTACCTTTCATTAATACCCTTGACATCTTAGTAATCCTCCAATCCGTTAATAATCGAACAGCACATAACGAGCTCCTTGAATCCCAACTTCAATCGCGATATCGGGGCAAGTGATCGCGCACATAGCGCACCCGATGCACCGTCCGGGGTCCTCAATGACCGCGTAAAAATAACCTTTTGTATTCAAGGATTTGCTCATCCCAAGGATTTCCTGGGGACAGGCATGCACGCAAAGCTCGCAACCTTTGCATTTCTCCTTGTAAACCTTAATCATCGGCATGGTAAGGCACCTCGCATAGTCCTGAAAGCCGAATTATGCTTCATCGGAGTCCTTTTGTCCAATCGCTCTTGATTCCCCGCCATGCCGTCCCCGCACCTGCGCCTGCCGCCACGGCGGAAGCATGAACCTGTAAATCGGAAGCAATGGACAATCAAATTCATCCGCCCGAATTCCCACGCCACTACCATCATCTATCAATCGACTTTCTACGGCAATCATCAACAGCGGAAGGCCGGTCTGTTCGCTCATTTCCTTCGTGAATTGATATCCCCTGCGGACCTCGTCCGGATCGGTCTCATCCATCAGGTGAGTGTTGGCGATCAATCCGCCGATTTTCAATCCGGCGGCGGATTCAAGTTCATTCAGAACACTCCTTGCACCCTCGATCTCGGATGTAAACGGACGATTGGCGTTCACCACCATCATTAAAGTGGTGTTGTCGACCGGAAAATCCTGGCTCAGATGACTCAGTACCCTTGCGCCAAGATCATCGCCTCCAACATCGAGGATGAGTTTACCATCGGTTCTTTTAATATGCCCCTTGACCTCCGGAAGGATAATGGGAAGATCCGCCCAGAAATTCTCCCCACCGGGCATGACAACCTCCACACCAGCCAGGTTTAAAGGCTCGACCGCTTCGCGGCTTCTGAAATATGGATTGATAATATCGAGATCAATGACCCTGACCCTGCCCTCAAACGGATCATCGTCTTTTTGAGCCGCAAGTCCTAACTGCATGGCGAAATTAACAGCGACCTCAGTCTTGCCGCTACCGAAATTCCCGAGGAAACCGAGAATCCGTTTCAGAAGCAGATCATGAAGCTCAAGCCTCTGGTACACCGCGTTTATGGCTTCAGATCCACCAAGGGCGTGGCGTGCGTGAGTATATATGTGATGTTTCGCGACACCCAGTGGAATACCGGCATGCGCCTGTTTAAGATTTGACAATGGGTCGGGACGAGCGATTTCCTCATCCGGTTGTTCCGGTCCGGATGATTCCTCGCCATCATTGTTTTTCAACTCGGTTTCATCCATTTAACTGCGGAGTGGTATCATACATCCGGGGAGTTAAGAGTTCCAGAAAAAAATCGATCCCGTGGTGTGGGAATCAAGCATGAGGCAGATAATCCGGTGGATTCAATTTTTTCTTCGACTTTGTAACCAGATATATATTCTGACCATACGGCTGTTGAAGATCCATTCGCCCTTTACTTCGCCATGTCTCAGCACTTTAAGTTTTTTCATTCTCTGCAGGAAATTGTCGAACTTGCTTTTCTCAGCATTAGTGAGATCGGCATCAACCTCAGATTTAGTAAATGACATAGAAGGTCCTAGTTTTGCGATTTTTGAAAGGATAGAGTGATACGTCTTACTTCTGAGGGCTTTATATACCTGTTGATCTACGTATCTTTTCCCAACTTCATCTGCGGCAATAATCACTGATTGCAGGGCTTCTTTCTCATCTATTACGCCATCCTTGTCCAGCCAATATGCAACATCACCTAAAAGGTGCATAATTTTCGGGAAACCAGCTGAGTAGTCTGTCAGAACATCCATCCCCGGTTTATCAACAGTCATCAGTACAGACTTAAAAGCCCGTTCGAAAAAATCCCTCATCTCAGGTTTGCTCATGGTTCCGATTTCCACAACATCGAAGATACGCTCCACAGGCTGGTGATGCCGGATCATTTCTCTGCGCTTTTCCTCTACTCCACAGAGAACAAGCAGCAAAGGCACAGATTCCTTCGACATAGCATTCGAATCAACCAGTCCCTTGATGAAATGCGCAAACTGGGAGTTTGAAGTGATACCGTTTATCTCATCAAAAACCAGGTAAACCCCCTTTACGCCAGTATCCTCCAGGCGTTTATGAACCTCACCAAGAAAACCAAGCATGCCGGGGGGAGTTGACAACCTCGATGCATCATTTTTCAAGGCATCTGTTTTCACAGACACTCCGAACAATTCAATTTTTTCAATATAATCACTTAACCAGTTCCGTATCCTCTCCATGCGATTGGCATCCAATGCACGAGTCATGAGAACAGACTGCATAACCGCTTCAGCCATGGAGGACAGATCTGCACATCCGCCTAATGGAACATATATCGGATACAGACCGTATTTATTCTCAGCCCACCATTGAGTGAATTTAGCAACTGAACTTTTCCCGATTCCATATTCACCCTGGATAAACATTGCAATCGGTTTACCACCTGCTACCTGCCCCGCACCACGGGTCATAATCCGGTCAATCTGATCAGCACGCCCTGCGAAAAACTCAACCGGTACCGGTTGACCAGGATAAAACGGGCTTCCGCTTTTAGGAATCACAACCATATAATTCTCCATAAAATAAAGCTAAAACTGTTCACAAGCTTTATATGCCTGATATTGTAACCGCTTCCCGGATTAAAGTCGAACAATCGATTTCCTGTAAGATCACACAGCAATAAACGCGTATCGGAGTATGAAAACCACAGCCAGTAAATATATCAGCCAGTGGACTTCATGCCCTTTACCGCTGAGTAGTTTTATCGCGGCATACGTAATGAACCCGAACGAGATTCCGGTCGCGATCGAGAAAGTCAGCGGCATGATGATTACGGTGATGAATGCCGATATCGCCAGGGCATGATCGTCCCAATCGATTTTTTTCAGGCCCTTCATCATCATGCTTCCGACAACGATCAGTGGAGCGGCGATCACGGGATATACAAAGTGAGGAATTGCCTCGGGATCCGATATGATGTTGTAGCCGCCTCCAACCATTTCAACGATAGGTTTAAAGAAAATCGCGAGCAGGAATAAAATCCCGGTAACAATATTTGTCAGCCCGGTCCGGCCGCCTTCCGCAACACCTGTGGAGGACTCAATATAGCTTGTAACGGTGCTGGTACCCATCGCAGCCCCGGCAACGGTTCCTACCGCGTCTGAAATTAACGCCCTGCCTGCCCTGGGTAATTTTCCTTCCTCGGTGAGCATTCCGGCTGCATTACCGACACCTAAGAGAGTGCCGATCGTATCGAACAGGTCCATGAAGAAGAAAATAAATACAACTTCCCAGAGCGGCCAGAATTTATCGCTCATCGTGAAGAAGCTACCGAGGTTGAGCTTGAAAAGAGTCGGCTGCATTGACGGTGGAGGTGCAATTACTCCTGTAAACCTAACCAGTGTGTCCGAACTTGCATCCGGGTGAATTCCGCCGTTGAAAAACAAGCCGATGACCGCTGTCGCGACCATCCCGATCAGGATCGCGCCACGGACCTTCCTGGCCATTAATACGCCGGTAATTATAAGACCAATAATGCTAAGGACTGCCCATGGAGTAGTTGGGCTGCCAAGAGTTACAAGTACGGCAGGATCATCGACAATCAGGCCAGCATACTGGAGTCCGACCATCGCAATCAGCAATCCGATGCCCCCGGCGATCGCCAGTTTCAAACTCAGCGGAATCGCGTCAATAACCTTTTCACGAACCTTGAAAATACTTAAAAACAGGAACGCGGCACCTGCGATAAAAACCGCGCCAAGAGCTTCCTGCCATAAATAACCCATTGTGCCGCATACGATGAACGAGAAATAAACATTCTGCCCCATACCCGGTGCGAGCGCGATCGGGTAGTTCGCGAGGAACGCCATTACGAAAGTCGCCAGAGCCGCCGCTATACAGGTCGCCATGAAAACTGAGCCGAAATCCATGTCGGAACCGAACGAGTTTGACAGGATCGCCGGTTGTACGAAAATGATGTAACTCATCGTAAGGAAAGTGGTGATTCCGGCGATAACTTCGGTACGGAGATTAGTGTTGTGGTCTTTCAGTTTGAAGAAATTGTCCACGATCCAGCCTCCCACGGTTTTAGTCATGCACTGGAAGTACATGTGACTGAAGATCATGCGCAGAATGCACATGTTACATTTATCATGCGCAGAATGCACAAGTTACGTTTATCATGCGCAGAATGCACAAGTTACGTTTGTCATGCGCAGAATGCACATGTTACAAAGGACACTTTACAACTGTACCCTCAATCGGGCAAGGTTTAAATCAAATTAAGGTGGAGGGATCAGGAGAAACATCTCCGATCCCTACCCCGTCGCGGCTGCACCTAACCCAAACTTCTCCTCGACTTTCGCAAGCTCATTAATTAAAAACTGTACCAAATCCTCCAACTCCCAGCCAAGTTCCTCGGCTCCCTGACGGACCTCGTCCCTGTTTACAGCCCGACAGAACGCCTTGTCCTTTAACTTTTTCCTTACACTTTTAACCTTCATTTCCTTGAACGACTTATCGGGACGGACCAGCGCGCATCCGATCATGAATCCGCTCAGCTCATCGACCGCGAATAACGCCTTCGCCATAAGCGATTCACGCTTGACTCCGGTATGTTCTGCGTGTCCGAGTATCGCGGTGATTATGTCATCCGGCCAGCCGGCTTCCTTGAGAATTTTTCCACCTTCAGTGGCATGCTCGGGGATCGTCGGGTACTGCTCGTAATCGAAATCGTGCAGGATTCCGACCATCGCCCACTTTTCCTCGTCCTCTCCGAAATGACGGGCAAGCGCGCGCATGGCGAGTTCGACCACGCGACCGTGCTTCACCAGATTTTCATTTTTCGTGTACGCGCAGAGAGTTTCGTATGCAGCATCGTAGGATGGAATTAAGTGGTCTGTCATTTTTTACGCTCCTTTTCCCCAATTCCCCTGCTTTTCCCGAATCAATGTAACAGCGCATGGCCTGAGCTGAGAAGGGTTAAGCGGTCAGGTCACACATTTAAATTAATCATATTCATTGGCATCCCCATACGCAACAATGAATCCGTGAAATCGACAATCATCGCGTCCAGCCCGGCAAGAAATACGACCGTGTTCCTGATCTCAGGGCTAACGAGAGGTAAATTGTCCTGGATGTATCCCACATGCCCTTTCCAGTAACTACCATCGGCGGGACGGCTCGCGGATAGATGGACATCGATCTTCGCTTCACGCCACCATTCCTGCTCCTGAATGAACGCAAAATGATGATCCGTACGCTCCCCGTAGAAGAGATGCACCCGTCCCCAGTCGCCGCGATAGAGCATTATTTCCTGTATCACCGGACGCATCGCGCAGATCGCTACCCCGGAACAACCCATGATCACGTTATGGTTACGATACGCATGAATCGGGAACCCGCTGCCCATCGGTTTTGAAATCTGGATAAGGCTCTTCGGCTCCAGCGTGGCGATTTTGCGGCTTCTCCCGCCTTTATCCTTAACAAGAATCTCGAAGTGCTCCATTGCGGTACGGTTGGCGATCGTACCACGCCACGGCTCCTGCCCTTCAACGACGAGTTCAATATATTGGGACGGCTGCTGGTGCGATTCCCAGACCTCAGGCGGCACCTCCAGCATCATGAAAACCTGGTCCTCAGCATGTGGAACGATCGACTCAATTTTCGCTGTGAAAAGCTCGGGCATAGAATAGCCATTTTAAATGGCTGGATGGATAGAGTCAAAGGCGGGACAAGTGAAGCTGCCAGTTATTTACATAAGGCCGAATTGATTGTATAATTAACCTGAAACACTATTTACAGGGCTACTACGACTTTGATGTATGGGCGGTTTAATGCACAACTCGAACGGGTTGATCGAAATTGCTTACTAGTAGATGATATAAAGATTTACCGATCAAGGAGATAACAATGAATATGGGATTCAAAAATTCAATATTATTGCTAGTCGCAATTCTTCTGGTTTCGACCTCTTTTGGGTGCAGTAAAGGGAGTGACCCAATAAGTGCATCACAGGATGAACCTGGGTTAAATCAGGGTGAAATTATTGCCAATGCCCAATCGAACCGGTACATACTTGGAATCTGGACCGCAACAGTTTCCCCCGACGGCACAAGCATCGAAGCTGTGCCAAACCGTACATCGGATTTCCTGTTGAATATCAACGCCTTCCTTGAGAAAGCACCTGGGAGTTTCTTTTTCAAGGACATCGATGTTTCGGAATATTTCGACACGGGTCGTCTCGAAGTGACCATATCGATGCACCACCCGTTGCCCGGATATTCAGAGTACGGAATTTTCGATACCTGGTTTGTCTTTCTCCATCATGGCGCGGAGACGCTCAATTACCAAAATCTTTCTTATGCGGATGAGACCGGGTTTGATTCGGCTGTGATCCTGAATCCCGACGGCTTTACCCGATGGTATAACTTTACTGAATTCGATGGCATGGGAATTCCCATTCTTGGTTATTATCCCGGGCAGTTCGCGAACCTCCCGGATCCGAGCGCGAAACTTAACCCATACAAAATCTATTCGGACGGCCTTGGGGCTGCTGACGATTACTACACCTGGATAACAACACCCGGAAATGCCGATAACCGTGGAATTTTCACGGCATCGATGAAGGTTAATTCCAGGCGTTTCGAAATTCAATTTCCGATGATCGCCGGTAAACCGCTTCTGCTTTTCCAGTATGCCGTCATCGCGAACTGGGAACCCGGCGACCCTACTCTTACCGGGGCACCCACGATGTATGACCCTTTCGATTTTCCGACCAACGCAAATGTGGAGGAGCCTTTTTTCATCCGCACGGCAACCGATACAAGCGACCTTTATTATATCGATCCGGCATCGAATGGCGGAACTTTCAGGGCCGACATCGAGGTTTTCGACTGGCAGGGCGGGATCGTTGGCGGCCTGGGCGTGCCGAACGAAATCGAGAGCATAATTATTGAAGGCGATTTCATCCCTGGCGGAACTTACCAGTTTACGCAAACGGAGTTATCGGCGGTTGCGATACCTGCATCCGAGAATTCATCTGTTTTCCAGGTGGAGATCATGAATTGCACACCGCAGTCCTCAGCGGATGCGGATTTCTGGGTAATTGTCGAGGCTGGCGGATTGTTGGGTGATACATACTACCAGGGCTTCGATGTCGGATATCCCGAAGGCGTCCCTCGTGCTTCCTTTCTGAACTCAGTAGTTACTGTAGCAGGAGATGCACTTTCTACAATCGAGCTTACGTCACCCAATGGCGGGGAGGCCTGGGAGGTTGGCTCAACCTACGATGTCACATGGACCACTACGGACTATACAGGACAAATCAAGCTGGAATACTCCAAAGATGGATTTGTCGCTGACACTCACGAGATCGTTGCAGCAACCGATGATGACGGCGTCTTCGAATGGACAATTCCCGATGACCCATCGGATACCGTCCGTGTGCGGGCCACGCTTTTCAACAATCCTTCCATCTACGATGATTCAGACGCCGATTTCTCTATAAAACTTATCATCTTCGTCGACGACTCCAACATATCGGGAATCGAGGACGGCACGCAAAACCATCCATACAACACCATCCAGGAAGGCGTGGACGCAGCGACCGCAGGATGCGAAGTCTGGGTGGATGATAGCGGCAACGCATACACGGAGCAGGTTATTATGGCAACGGATACAATCCTCCGCTCAATGAACTGGGATGAAACGGACGGCGGCAACCGGGCATACATTGACCCTCCTGACGACCCCAACCATCGCTCAGTTGATTTCAACGGTGTTAATGATGCGTTCCTCGATGGATTCAGGATCGGCTTCGGAGGTTTGATCGAATGGTCCATGAATACCCAGATGCTGCGCATTAACGGTGGTTCGAACAACACTGTCCAGGATTGCCTTTTCACTGGTTTGATCGATCACTGGGGTGTATATCCAATAATCATAACGGACGCTTCGGATGTCACTATCACCAATTGCCGGATCGCGAGCATTGACAGAGGTGCGAACGAATCCGGGTGCACAAACTTCAGAGGGATCTTCGCCGACACCTGCCCCAATCTGAATATACTGAATAATATCTTCGCCGACATCCGCTCCACCGAGGATGAGACCTCAAAGGGGATCGAGATCTTATACATCATCGGTTCCACAAACCCGGTGGTAAAAAACAACCTGATCCACCATGTCATCCCGCATGCGGGCGTGGGTAACAAGGGTGCCATCCTGATGGAGGGGTTCCACTTTGAGAACTGCTACGGAGTGGAGATTGCGAACAATACGGCAGACCGGATGGACTCTTCCGATGCCTTTTTGATTAATCAGTGCTTTACTTACAAATTCAAGGCGTGCAACGGAGTAGAATTTACAAACAATATCGCAACCCACATCTATTCGAGCGGCTTCCCGCAACCCCTGGCCAGAGGAGTAAGCGCGTCCGACGGTGATAGCGTGGTCTGTGATTACACCGACATCTATGACATCGGTCCCGGAAGCAATGGCACAAACTATTATGGCGACGCTTCACCGGGCATAGGAGCTATCAGCGCGGATCCGGACTATATCGATCCCAACAATGAGGAGTATGACATCTCGCCAACTTCTCCCGCTCAGAACGGAGACCCAGGTTTTGACGACTGGGATGATTCACCGGGCGACGGCTCCCGCATGGGATGCCACGGCGGCCAGGGCGGCGAATTTATAGGATTACTGACACCTGAATGAGCTTTTTAACCCGGCTTGTCTTCCCGGTAGATCACATAGTGATGGCAGTCGATCTGCCTGCCATCATCCCACCATTCCTTAAAGGCGGTTCCTTCGAGTTTCATCCCGAGTTTTTCGACCACCCGGGTACTCGCATCATTCCCGACTATCACCCCAGCAGCGATCCGTTCGAATCCAAGATCATCAAATCCGTAGCTGAGCATTTCACGGCATGCTTCGGTGGCATAGCCCTTGTTCCAATGCTTTGCGGCGATCCAGTACGCGAGATCGGCTTTCCTGTGATGACTATTTGCGCGGTACCAGATCGATCCGATAAGTTCATCCGTCTCTTTCAGGAAAATCAATAACGTGATGTGTCCCCAGTTGTGTTCGGTCCATGACCGTTGCCTGTACCATTCGCAGGCATCGTCGATTGTAAAGGGATACTTGATATGTGCTGAGTATTTTGAAATTTCCGGATGGTTGATCGGTTCGACCATGTTACCGAGATCGGAAAATTTCGGCGACCGTAATATCAACCGTTCCGTTTCAAGATGGACCGGCTGTTTTCCCCCCGGTGGCGGGTCCGATTTCAAAATCGCGTAATGGTGCATGTCCCATGGCACACCATCTTTAATGTCCTGGCTTCGAGCGGTGCCTTCAAATGCCATGCCGCATTTTTCCATAATCCGTACGCTCGCGAAATTATCCACGTTGCACATACAGAAAACACGATTCAGGTCCAGTTCATCGAACGCGAATTGAATGATCCGCCTGCAGGCTTCCGGGATGATCCCCTCTCCCCAGTGATCGAATGCGCACCAGTAACCAAGTTCGGCTGATTTGAATCTCCCGCCGATATCTATCAGCCCAATCCCACCGACCAGTTCCCCGGTATCTTTCAGGAAAATAAAAAAGTTCTTTCCTTTCTCCCAGCTTTCAAGGTCCAGGGTACCGGTAATAAAACTCTCCGCATCGGCTATTGAGTACGGATGAGGGATATTTAGCGTAAACTTCGCTATTTCAGGATGGTTGATAGCGGCTGCAAGTGCTTCCGCGTCATCAAGCGCCGGACGCCGGAGGATCAATCTTTCGGTTTCCAATGATTGTGTCATTTTTAAATTCAAAAGTGTTATATAAATGTTATCATAATTGATGCATGCAGGAGTTTAAACCAGGTACGAAATGATTCCAGGAGATCGAAAACCTGAAATTCCCGAAAGAGCTGTAATTTCACTCGGCAGCAATATCGATGACCGCATGAAATATATACAGAAAGGCACCGACATCTGGCGCGAATCAAGAGATGTAGATGTCATCGCGGTCAGCAGCACATATGAAACAGAACCGGTCCGCATGGCCGGCGATAAATTCGACAGTGATTTTCTGAACGCGATCATCATCTGCGATGTGATGCTGTCTCCTTTGGACCTTTTGGAACTTTGTCAGATCATCGAGAGAAAATGCGGACGGGATCGAGAGCTGGAAAAAGTAACGGGCAGAGGGAATCGCGCGCTCGATTGCGACATCATTTTTTACGGCGATCATGAGATAAAGCACCCATCTCCCGACCTTGTGATTCCGCACCCCCGTTGGCATGACAGGGAGTTCGTGATAAAGCCGATGAAGGATGTCAGAGGGCATTTAACGAACTGGCAGGCAGGGGAACTGGGGAAGGTCACTGAATAGCATACAATTAAAAAAATCCCCCCAATTATAGGGAAAATTAATTATTTTTAGCCATCGAAAAAACGACAATTGGTAGAACAGCATGGCCGTGCGTCTTCCACCTTAAAATAATCCTTTCGACACACTGCCATGCTGTTCTACGGTTTTTTCATTTCTCACTTTAATCATAATCATCCGGAAACCTGTAAATTAATCCAGAGTGGCCAAAAATGGTTCATACCTGGTATAACAATCCGCCTGTTGAGGGGATTATTATGAAAGGATTTATTACCGCTTTCTCATCGCAATCACTGATTATTCCCCTAACCTTTTCCACTCATGAACAATATCACTTATAATTAGGTCTACGTAACTTCAGGTCATAAATCGCCATGCCGGTTACAAAAATTCCAAAAGATAAGCTTGAGAAACTGCTCGACTCCATGCCCTCAAAACCCGGTTGCTACATCATGCGCGGGGACGGGGGAAAGATCCTTTATATCGGCAAAGCGAAAGTCCTGAAAAACCGTGTACGGTCTTATTTCCATGATTCGGGTAACCATCCAAGACGCACCCGACGCATGGTCTGGCAGATCCGGGATATCGATATCATAATCACCCAGACCGAGCTAGAGGCGCTCACACTCGAAGCCACTCTCGTTAAGCAACACCAGCCGTATTATAACGTCCGTTTGAAGGACGATAAATCCTATCCGTATGTAAAGATCACATACGGGGAAAAATTCCCGAGAGTGGTGCTGGCACGCGACCTGACACGCGATCCGGACGCCCGTTATTACGGGCCGTTCTCCGCCCTGACTGTGCGCAGGGCACTCGAAATTATCCATGACACTTTCAAGCTAAGGGAATGTCATGACGATCTTGAGAAGCAGAAACGAAGGCCGTGTCTTCAATACCAGATAGGACGGTGCCTTGGACCGTGCATTGGCGAGTGCGATCAGGATGAGTATCTCAGGATGATTTCCGATATTGAAATGTTCCTGAAAGGAGAGGGGGAGAAACTAGCCGAACGGCTTGAAAAGGAGATGGTTGAGGCCAGTAAGGACATGGATTTCGAACGGGCCGCGGACCTCCGTGATCAGGCAGGGGCGATAAGAGACGTAACCGAGAAGCAGCTTGTTGTGCTCGACCGCTACATCGACCAGGATTACATCGCCATCGCGCTTGGATGGGGGCGTGCCCTGGTAACAATGTTTTTCGTGCGCGGCGGGAAACTGGTCGGGAAAGATAATTTCGCCATGACAGGTACAACGGGAAGTGAAAACGAAAGGGCCGAGAGCCTGTACGCGTTCATCAGGCATTACTATTCCAGGGCAGGTGTAATTCCACGGGAAATTTATATCGATAACGATCCGGGTGAAATAAAAGTGCTCCAGGAATGGCTTGCGGAACTGAGGGGTGGATCGGTGAAAATCAGGGTCCCGCAGCGCGGCGACAAGCTCAAAATCCTCGAAATGGTCCGTGATAACGCTAAAATCGAGCTTGAGGCGATATTTAAAAAGGAGGAGGACGAGGATAAACGCCTGGGTGAAGCGCTCAAGGAAATAAAAAAAGTGCTGCATTTGCCGAAACGGCCGCGATGGATCGAGTGCTATGATGTTAGCAACCTGGGAGTGGATAACCGCCAGCGTACCGCTACTGTCAGCCGTGTGGTATATGTGGAGGGTAAGCCTTCAAAGGACGATTACAGAAGGTATCGCATAAAGCATGTGGACACGCAGGATGATTACGCGATGATGCGTGAAGCGATATTGAGAAGGCTGAACGAGTTCAGGGAGGAGCCTGAAGAGGCAAGCCGAATCGGGCTGATGCTTCTGGATGGAGGAAAAGGACACCTGGGAATTGTGTGGAAGCTCTTACATAATTCTGGATTTGATGATAAAATATCATTAGCTGCTCTCGCGAAGCGTGAGGAACAATTGTATATCCCGGGCAGGGAATCGCCAATAAAACTGCCGGAGAGTTCAAAGGCACGAAAGCTGTTGACAGAAATAAGAGACGAAGCCCATAGATTCGCGAATCGCTACAGGGTGGTTCTTGAGAGGAAAAGATTAGAAGATAATATACTGAACCGAATACCCGGCGTAGGACCGAAACGAAAGGAGATACTTCTCCAGCGTTTCGGCAGCGTAAAGAAGTTAAGCAAAGCAACCGTTAAACAAATCGCCGAAATCGATGGCATCGGCGAAGAAACCGCTAAGGCCATACTGGATGGTCTGAAGCTGGAAAAAAAGCAATAATACGACGGGCTTCAGTAGACGGCGAAGGTGAGATTCGGACGGAATCGAACCTGATAATCCTCACAAGACGCATCCCCAGGGACAGGGGACGTGCAAAGTTTTTAAATAATTTATCGAAGGAGGGATTACCATGCTGTTGTGGGCGTTGTTAGGCATTATACTCATTGCGGTGATATGGGCGTTAATCTCGGCTTCCGGTAACAAGGCTACTGCGGCTAAGGAAACAGCCTACGAAGCTCCAGCGCCGGAAATTATCGAACCCGAAAAAATCAAGTTCAACAGGACCGACAGCTGGGAGGAAACCACTAAGGCGACTGTGAGCAAGAATTTCGGCAAAGGCGGTGCTCCTACCGGAATATCGAGGGATTCCGGAGGCCTGGCGACATCCGGTGATGATGACATTGAGATGTTGAAGAACGCACAGGCATTTGAGCCCAGGGTGATCGCGAATCTGAATCTTGAGCCGGACGAGGAATTTGAGAAAGTTTAATTAATTTCTTTAATACCTGAATCAGGTTATGTCCGGTATTGAGGATGGAAAATTTCTGGGTGTAAACCCTTTAACAATCCGCGTGTATTTTCATGCGGGTTTTTTTTAACGATCTGGCATAGTGCCGATTAAGCTTGTTTTCGTACAGCAGCACGTCCCGGATGCACTAATTATTTGTGATTGGTCTTAAGACTAATCACATTAATTAAATATCGATTTGCATCAGCCCCTCCTAAAACCTGCCTTCGCTGGCGCTCAGGCCGATTTTACGAGGGGCCACCATGAGAACTCCGGAAATACAGTTAGTAAAAACTTACGTGTTAAGTGTGGTTGGCCTTAAATCACCCCTCCTCCGAGTGCTAGACGGAGAACACTTATCACAAACGCTCCGGACCCGAGCACAATTCCGATCACACCCAGCGTTTTAGTGTCCTCATTGGCAGCCCCGAGAATGCTGATGACTATTCCAAAAAGAATAAATGGAATTATCAGCCAGTTTGCCCATCCGAGGAGCGGAATCAGGAAAACGAACGAGAGGATCAAGCCGACTGTGCCCCATATAATACCGATAATTCCCAGCGTGCCCGTAAAGATTCCCCCGATTATTCTGAAAACTGCCATTTTATTTTCCTCCGTGGTCATAGTTACAACAGAACCTCAATAAATGAGCTTCACATATATGATAGCAAATACGTAATTTTGTTCCATGAATTTCAGGAATTTTTAAATCATTAAGACCCGCCTTTTATGGTGGGTGAATTTGATTATATCCGCTATAATATTACCTATGTTGCAGGAAAGCGTAACCACGATGGTGGTGACAGGGGACTCGATTAACGAGGACCTTCGACCCCACATCTTCAATGAAGCGACAGTACGCGCCGGTATCAAGGCGAGTTTTGTCGAGTATTCAGGACCCGGCGGTACCGACAGGCTGGCCGGACCGGTCCTCCTTTACAACACAGCGATGTCCGGTCACACGATCAATATGATCGAATCGCGATTTCGTCGTGACTGCATCCGTTTTAACCCGAAAATCGCAGTCGTCAATGGCGGCACCAACGATCTTTATGGCAGGGACACGACCGAAACCGAATTCCTCTCATCCTGGAAAAGTATCCTCGACCAGTGCAGGGATAACGGGATTATCGCTGCAGTACTTGGGATTGTGCCCGCGTCGATGTTCCCCGATGACATCATGAAAAAACGCGACCATTGGAATTCCGGCCTTAAAGCAATGGTTAAAAGTTACGATGGATTTATTTACATAAATGCCGACCCATATGTCGGCACACATCGGGCGACCGGACCCCAGGATAATATTTGGGATATCCGTAAGGAGTGTGACCTCGACGGGGTCCATTACAGCAATGAGGGATCGGTAAAAATCGCGTATGCGATCCTGGATGCGATCGGGGAATTGCTATAGCTACTCGGTTCCCATGCCGGTGTTTATCCATCTCCTTTAACTACGCTATAATATCAGGTGATTTTGTGTCGCGATTATGCCTGAAACAGACCTGAAAAGACCCGAAGCGAAGAATTCTTCCGACAAGCAAACCACCGGGATTGGTAAACTTGTCGGGCTGATCTTTCTTTCCCTCCTTTTTATCGGTATCGCTATCGCCAGGATCAACAGTATCCCGGTAATTGTAAACGATGTATTCCCGCGAAACACAGACCTTGTTCCTGTAGGCTGTTACCCCAGGATTGTCACCCAGGGGCCTGGTCTCGGCACGAACGGGGAGCAGATCAGGGAATTTCTCTTCAATGGCCACCAGCTCAGGATTCGCCAGAACGGGACAATCGAGAAGGTCGAATTTTATGTTAACGATTTAACCGGTACGGACGGACTGTTCATCAGCATCTGGCGTAAAAATGACAACGGTTTCGACCGTGTCGGGGAATCCGAAAACCTTGCCGCGAAACTTGCTGAGGGTGAAATTAACTCAATTGAACTCGAACGTCCGATCCAGGGTGTCAGGGAGGGAGATTTTTACGGGATTCGGATCACCCAGGATGGTCCCGCCGAAACATTTCAATTGACACTTCGGGAAGATGTCCCCCGGGCACAGACATACTGGTTCGATTCAAACCCGGGAAACGTAAGCGTGGACTGGGAGGGTCAGGCGGACGGGACAGGGCCCGGGGACGCGGCGATTCCGGTCAGGCTTTACATGCAGGCCCCGCTGTTCGTATTTATTGGCGATTCGATCCTTGCGGGATTCCCGCATTGCCGGGCTTTTATCGAGGAGGAAGTACGTAACGGTTTCAAGTATGGAATGCCGTACCTGGTGAGCAATGCGTTGCAGGTAACTTACCAGAACATGGGGGTTACCGGGCAGAAAATCGGTGAGATTGAAGAACGGTTCCAGGCCGACTGCATCGACTTAAAACCTAGAGTGGTTGTTGTGCTCGCAGGAGTCAATGATGTAACGCCGGAAAGCATTGATGAAGATTATTTTCAGTCGTGGGATCACATTCTGACTATGCTTGAAGAGGCGGAAATCAGGGCGGTGATTTTCAATATTCTCCCCTCGACTGCCGGTACTGTCGATGAACTCAGAAAGCGTGATAGCTGGAACGCGATGATTAAGTCCATGGTCGAGAGTAGGGGATTTATCTGGATAGACGGCGATCGGGGTGTCGGCGCAGAGCGTAAGGAGGGCGATCCAGGGAATTTATGGGACTTGAGACCGGCCTACGATCACGATGGGCTTCATTACACAAGGGCTGGCTACGCGAAAATCGCAGAATTGACATTGGACGCCCTTGAGGAACTGGGTTATTACCGCAGGGGTCTGATTTTTTAGACCAATCCTGTTAAATAAAAATTGATTGGACATATTTAGAATTTAGGGGGACACCTGCTTTTCGACGGGCGAAAAGAGGTGTCCCCGATCTCGTATCAATATTTAATTAATAGGATTGGTCTTAGTTTCGGCTTGAATCGCTTGTATATCAAACTACCTGACGCGATTAATGTTGTGGAGAATCTTAAGGCCTTTCAGTGTAAGGTCGGGTTCGACATGCTGGATTACGTCGGTAGCTTGGGCGATAGTCTCAATAATTCCACCGGTACCGATAACAGAGGCATCGTCCCCGAGAACCTTCCTGAACCTCCGGACCATGCCTTCAATAACAGACACGTACCCGTTTATCGCTCCGGACTGCAGGCTTTCCTCCGTGGACCGGCCGATCGCGGGGACAGGACCCTTGAATTCGATCATGCTCAGGAGTGCCGCACCTCGCGTAAGAGCTGAGTACGAGGTGTCGATACCCGGGAATATGGCTCCCCCAAGGTATTCCTTTTCACGGCCGATCGCACAGAAAGTGAGGGCGGTGCCGAAATCAAGGATTATCTGGGGGGAGGGGTAAAGGTGAGTTCCCGCTACGGCATTAACGATCCTGTCCGCACCCACCTTCCGTGGGTCGTCGAACTTAATGGGGAGTTCGGTTTTGATTCCGGGTCCGACCACCAGCGGCTCAAGCCCGAAGTACATTTCAGATACCGATCGGAATGTCGCGGTGAGCGAAGGAACTACCGATGAAAGCACTATACCCGTAATATGGTGAATGGCGTCCGAGTCGTCGGTTTCAGGTTTCAGGGTAAGAATATTAGTGAGTAATGAGCCGTACTCATCGGCGGTTTTGCGATTGTCGGTAGCGATACGAGCCTTGGCGGTAATATTTTCCCGTTTGAAGACACCACAGACAATATTAGTATTTCCTATATCAATCGCGAGGAGCATGGATCCGGATCACTGGAGTTCATTTTGCATAGTGCGATAATAACTACGTTCTTCTTCAAGTTCATCAATAACCGGCTTGATTTTTTCGTAGTCATCCTGGAGGTTCTTAAGTTCGGATTTCAGGTTTTTTATGCGGCCGTTAAAACTAAGATGTTCCGCTTTTTGAAGTACTTCAAGACGGTATTCGAGAGACATTATACGTTTTTCAAAATTCCTTCCACCGGTTATTTCCTCGATCTGACTGGTGAGGTCAGTGATATAATTTTCCAGGAACTGGATATGATCCTGGCGATGTCTGATGTCGTCTACCACGTTGTTTTCCTTTCTGTACCCACCACTAAATATAAACCAGGCGGTCCAGAGATGTTGTATTCAATCATATTAATATCGTTTAATACGCTGCTTTTTCGATACTATTCCTCGAGTTTTCTGAACTCAACCGACAAATCCGCAGCCGGTGCGGAATGGGTCAGTGAACCAACTTAAATAATATCGACTCCACTTTCAGCCCAGTCCCGTACGGTTTCAAGTGTGACGCCGCCGGATGCCTCTATAATCACATGGCCACCAACAAGCTGTACTGCTGAGCGGCCATCATCAGGCGTCATGTTGTCAAGCATCACTATGTCCGCACCGGCATCAACCGCGCGTTCGACCTGGTCGAGATCGTCCACCTCGACCTCAATTTTCAGGGTGTGACCGATATTTTTCTTAATCAGTTTGATGGCGTCCTGGAGGTCGGAACGTATCAGCGCCAGATGGTTGTCTTTCAGCATCACACCCGCCGACAGGTCCGACCGATGGCTCGAGCCTCCCCCGCACCGCACCGCGTATTTCTCAAGCGCCCGGAGGCCGGGAATGGTTTTACGGGTATCGACAATTTTGGCCTTCGTCCCGGAGGTTTCAGCTACAAATTTGGATGTAAGGGTCGCGATCCCGGACAAGTGCGTAAGCAGGTTAAGCGCGGTACGTTCGGCGCGAAGGAGTTTCGCGGCATCCCCTGTGATGCTGACTGGAATGTCACCTTTACTGTAATGAGTTCCGTCGGGTTTCAACACATTTACAACGAGGTCCGGATCGCTTTTACTCAGAATTCGGATAAACCCGGTGCCCCCGGCGAGCACACCGTCGGATTTGGCAAGGACCTCGGCATTTATGCGGACCCCGGAAAGCGGCAGGGAATCCGTTGTGATATCGCCACGGCCGACATCCTCGCTTAACCAGCGAATGATGTCGTTGTCGATTGTTTCCCATGGAAAATTCGGGATGTTATTGTTGAATTCGAGGGTCATTTTGGTTATTTGTCCACCGGCATAATGCCGGTGTTACACAAACGTTGCATCAGGTGCCGATGATTACCGGTTCGGTAAGGTCCCGAATTGTCGCCAGGATTGAATACGCGGCGAGACGGCTTGTCCTGGGATTTTCCTCGAACGGCACATTCGAGGTTTCCATCACAAGGATTCCGTGGCCGGATTCAACCCGTATTTCATGACGGTTGCGATCGCTTTCCGGATCGGCCCAGATCTCAACTTCGGTTCGATCGAGGCCGATTGTCGCGTGCGACAGCGTCGAGGCCACATTGATACTTTTCGGAAATGCCTGTGCGGCCCCTCTCGCGAAACCCGAAAATACGCAAATCGGTTTCTTAATATTCAGTAAATCAAACCCCTGCTCCCTGATATATTCTGAAGATGCCAGTGTGCGAGCAGGTTTTGTGGTTACCAGTACGACTTTTGTAATGCTTTCAGACGGAATTGCCTTCAAAGCGTCCAGGCCGGAAATCGCACCGGACGGAAGGCGCAACTGTCCGCCGTTTTTTTCCGCAAGTACACGGTATTCATCGATATCCCCGAGTCCGCCGATACTTGCAATTATCGCTACTTTGCCCCTTTCAAGAGCATGTTTCGCAACCACCGGGGCTGCGGCAGCGCTTGCGGCCTCAATATATACATCGGTATTTTCCGGGAATTCCGCAAGTGGAAGGTGTAGATCGATCGGGTATCCGTTATCCGTAAGGGCTTTTATACACACATCGGTATCGATATCAGTAACAGCGACAAGGCTGAACAAAGGGTCGTTTTTAAGTTCCCTGATAAGAAACCCGCCAATCGTTCCTGCGCCGATAATTCCGATATTCATTTTATTTTTTAATAACCCGTCTTACCCGATCATAAAAGGTGGGACAACCGGTAATTTTACTCAATATTAACCGACAAGCATGTACTCGATTGTTTTGATTGCCCTGTTTCGGATGTCTTCCGGAACATCAACCTCGGCTTTTTCGGTTTCGAGAGCATGCAACAGCTTTGCGATTGTGGTTTTTTTCATGTTCGGGCAGATATTCAGGGCGGACGGTGAATAGAATTTCTTGCCCGGGTTTTCCTTTTTCAGCCGGTGAAGCATGCCCTGTTCGGTAGCGATTATGAATTCCTTCGCATGGTTCTCCCGGGCAAATCTCAGCATACCGGATGTACTGGCTATGTGGTCCGACAACTCAATGACCTCGGGAATACATTCGGGATGCGACACAACCAGCGCGTTCGGCCATTTCTCACGAGCGAGAATGATGTCTTCCTTTAACATACGATTGTGTGTGGGGCAGAATCCTGAAAAAATATGTATAGTACGACCCGTTTCCTGGCGTACATATTTACCAAGGTTTTTATCCGGCAGGAATACAATTTCTTTATCTGCCGGGAGTTCACTTACTATCTTGACCGCGTTCGCGCTTGTAACACAGAGATCGACTTCTGCTTTTACATCGGACGTGGTGTTGATGTACGCCACGAATACAGCGTCGGGATGTTCCTCCCGCATGTCCCTGACGGTTTCACCGTCGATCATTTTCGCCATCGGACATATCGCGGCATATTCAGGTGCTATGACTTTCTTGCCAGGCGAGAGAATTTTTGCGGTCTCAGCCATGAATCGAACACCGCAGAAAACTATCAGGCCTTCCTCGACTCTCGCCGCTGTTTTCGACAATTCCAGGGAGTCCCCGACATAATCCGCTACGTCCTGTATTTCAGGAAGCTGGTAGTTATGCGCGAGAATGACCGCATTTTTCTCGCGTTTTAAATCCTGTATTCTTTCCTGGATAGGCATTTATCAAACTCCTTCCTGATCTTGAGATGGATAAAAAAGCGCTTTCTTCAATTCCGGACGACATCCATCGATCGTCCCGGAACCGGAACTTCCTCATCGATAATAGCTTCGATTTCGTTACCTTCACCAATTATGACCGTTCTCGGTTTTACGACCTCACCTTCCATCAGGTAAGCATACGCGATGATGAGCACTGTGTCACCCGGTTTCGCGAGAAGTGCCGCACCACCATTGGTACCGACCGTCCTCGATCCCGCAGGGGCTTCGATGACATAGGTCTCAAAGCGATTCCCGTTGTCGACATTGACCACCTGGACCTTCTCATACGGGAGAATCCCCGCGGCTTCGATAAGCTCTGAATCAATGGCGATCGATCCAATGTAATCGCGGTCGGCACGGGTCACCGTGCATCGATGTAATTTTCCAAGCATAAATTGTCTGAACATTACTGCCCCTCCTTCTCAGGATTTAAAACTGTATTGTCGATAAGTCTTGTATCGCGGAAATATACGGCCAGCGCAAGTAATGCAGACCTGTTTATTTTTGCTAATGCGGATAAATCCTCCGCATCACAACAGGAGATGTAATCGATTCTGGCACTGCTGGCCTGTTCTATGATAGCTCTGGCGATCCATTCCAGTTCACGTGGAGTTCGTTCACCGTTTTGAAATGCTTCCGTTGCGGCATCAAGTGCATTTTTCAGGCAGATTGCATCCTTGCGCTGATCTTTGGTCAGGTGCCGGTTTCTCGAACTCATCGCGAGCCCGTCGGGTTCACGGATGACAGGCAGGGCGATTATCTCGACAGGAATGTCAAGGTCCCGAACCATCCGATTTATTAGAAGCATCTGCTGGTAATCTTTAAGGCCGAAATACGCGCGATCGGGAACGGTCGCGTTGAAAAGCTTAAGAACTACTGTCATTACTCCACGGAAATGGGTCGGACGGCTCAGCCCGCACAAGTATTTGGATAGTTTTTCTTCCACAACATAAACGCTGCTGTCAGGTTGATACATTGTTTCGACCGATGGGCAGTAGGCTGCTGTAGCCCCAGCTCCCATGGCAAGTTCAAGGTCCGAACCCTCATCTCCTGGATACGTGGTCAGATCCTCGTTCGGACCGAATTGAATCGGATTAATGAAAATCGTGACGATTGTTTCGTCACAGTCTCTCGCGCTTGCCCGTACAAGCGACAAGTGGCCCTCATGAAGTGCCCCCATGGTTGGGACACAACCAATCGAAGCTCCGTCCGCGCGGAGTTTTTGCGACCATTCGCGCATATCGGCGGGTGTCCTTAGAACGGGTATGACTGTGGTTTCGGTCATGTTGTCTATATCTTATCCCTGGTTTCTGTTTCAACAGGATTGGCAGAATCTCCGCTGCCGTCAATCCGTTCGGCCAGTTTTCTGAAAATATCGTCATCCATCTCGAACGATTCATCCCGGGATGGAAATTCACCGTTATTGACGTCATCTATATATTGCCTGGCCGCATCGATGATTGTTCCGCCCAGGTGAGCGTAGTTACGGACAAATCTAGGCTGGTAACCCGGAATCAGGTCCATTACATCGTGGAACACCAGAATCTGCCCATCGACTTCCTTCCCGGCTCCAATGCCGATTGTCGGGATTGAAAGTTCGCGAGTGATAACCCCGGCGACTTCCTGAGGCACACATTCGAGAACCAGCGCGAACGCGCCGGCTTCCTCCACACGTTTTGCTTCCTTAACCAGGTACTCGGCGGCTTTCTGTTTTTTGGCCATGACTCGAAACCCGCCGATCGCGTTTATTGACTGGGGGAGAAGCCCTAGATGCCCGAGAACCGGCACTCCGCTCGAAACAAGGCGTTCCATCAGGCCGAGAAGTCGTCCGGCACCCTCGAACTTGACAGCTTCGCAGTTGCCCTCCTTAACAAGTCGTATGGCATTTTCCATCGCCTTGTTTTCATCGCACTGGAACGACCCGAAGGGCATATCACCCACGAGAAACGCCCGTTTAAGGCCCCTCGCGACCATCCGGGAGTGATATATAACCTCATCCAATGTAACCGGCAGGGTGTTTGGGTGTCCCTGGACGACCATCCCAAGAGAATCCCCGACCAGAATACCGTCGATTCCGGCCCGGTCGAGTAATACTGCTGTGGGGTAATCGTAGGCTGTGAGCCATACAGCCTTCTTCCCCTTTCTTTTCATCGTCCGAAATGTACGGACTGTAACTTTGTTTGTCGTCATCCTATTCTCCTTCAAAGGTAGAATGGACCTGGCCCCCCAGACTATGACATCGCGAAATTCGTACGAATAAAAAACTCCCGTACGATCGCGACGGGAAATCATTCAGACTTACGATGCCTGATAATTTGGCCGTCTCGGTCGCTAAGGATCCAAGCGGATATCCATATCAATTTAACATTTTCCACTTAAATCGGCAAGTGTTTATCTACCATTAAATATTTCTAAACACCTGTATTGCATTTCCATATATTCAGATGCTTCAAATCCCACGTATGTTGCATTAATTATTGATTATAAATTCGGCCATGATATCTGCATCTGTATCATGGTGAAAAATAATCCCGGTCTCACTAAGCGCCGGATTCCCTGAAACTCACCCGTTTTTTTATCCAATAATATCTTCACATATTGCTTGACATCATTTACGCTGGTGTTATGATTTCTTTTCTTTAGGTACTGCCTGCCGGTTGAGGGTTCACCGGGGGATTATTTATGCGTTAAGGTAATGAGACAATATTGTAATATCCCTGTAAAACAGGCAGTTTCATACCGATATTAAAAGTACAGTCAAGTTGGAAAATAATTTCGTGGGGACAGCCAATCCCCTTTAATGTTTCGGCTTTCAAGAATAGGTGCAATTATGAACTGGATTGACAGGATTAACCGGACATTGAAAGAGCATCACGATGTCCTCTACAACCCGGATCGACGGACTATGATTCAAAGGGCTGTAGAGAACAAGGAGGCTGTAGTGTCCGAATCGGGCGCCCTGGCCACATGGACCCCGCCGGAATCCACAGGCCGGAGCCCAATGGACACTGTCACCGTTAAGAGACCGGAATCCGAACACACGATCGACTGGGATTCCCCGAACGTTATTCCCATCACCGAGGAAACTTTCGACATGGCAATGCAGGACGCCCTGGAGATTCTTTCACAAAAAAATGCTCTCTATGTTACCGACCGATGTCTCGGGGCCGATTCCAGCTATGCCCTTCCTGTCAGAACCATTAGCAACAAGGCACTGACTGCTTTATTTACGGATAACATGTTCCGTCCCGTTCCTGACGATATCGACAAGAGCGTTTTCGCCGGTAAACCCTTCACGCTGGTTGTGGTCCCATACAATAAGCTTATCTGTAGTCGTTATGAAGGCCGTCTCAGAAAAATGAGGCAGGGCGGTGCTTCCAACATGATTGTCGGCATGGATTTCGACCGCAACCTGGGTTTGATCATCGGTTCGGCTTACCATGGCAGCGTTAAAAAACTTATGTTCACCGTGATGAACTACAAACTTCCCGAACACGGTATCCTTCCCCTGCACTCCTCGGCTACCGAGGGTCCGGACGGCGATTCGGCGCTCTACCTTGGGCTTTCCGGTACCGGGAAAACTACACTTTCCGCGGACCCGAGAAGGGCATTGATAGGCGACGATGAGCACGGCTGGAATGATGATGGTGTTGCCAACTTCGAGAACGGATGTTACGCGAAATTTATCAATATTTCACCCGAAAAGGAACCTGAGATTTACAACGCGGTTATGCACAAGGATGACTATCTTAACCACGGAGCCATCGTCGAAAACGCCATGATTTTCCCGAACGGAAAATTTAATTTCGACGACGACAGGTACACTCCCAATTCCCGCGCAAGTTACCCCTTAAGATACCTGGACAATGTCAAGCGCAACTCAATTTCCGGACACCCCAAAATAATTTTATTCCTAACCGCGGACGCGAATGGAGTCATCCCTCCAATTTCCAAACTTACTCCTGAACAGGCAATGTTGTGGTTCCTGATGGGTTATACGAGCAAACTCGCCGGTACCGAAGCCGGGATCCTTGAACCGCAAAGCGTGTTTTCCAGGTTTTTTGGTCAACCCTTTATGTCGAGGAATCCCGAGGCCTACGATTCCCTGCTGGGTAAAAAAATGAAGGAACACGGGACTGTGGTTTACCTTGTCAATACAGGCTGGGTCGGCGCACCGCACGGGGCTGGTAAAAGAATGGACCTCGACCTGACAAGGGCTATGGTGCAGGGGGCATTGAACGGTGATCTCGACGACGTTGAGTACGACCAGGATCCGATCTTCAAGGTCTGGATCCCGAGGACCTGCCCGGGAGTGCCCTCGATTATTCTCAATCCGAAAAAGCAGTGGACGCACAAGGACTCGTATGAAGAATGGGCGCATAGACTCGCGCATGATTTCAACGTTCATTTCGAATCGATATACGGTAAGAAAAATATCGATCCCAGGATTAAAAATGAGTGCCCGTACTGATGCCGGTAATGCGTGCCGTTAGCTTCCAGCTATCGGATAGCAAGTGCCGACCGCATCCTGCTGTTGGGTTTTTCAAGTGCCGTTAGCTTCCAGCTTCCATCGAAAAACCCACAAAACGTGCAGAATTCTGCTCGGAGAACATGATTTAACGATGTGGATGCCCTGTCCCATGGGATACCTTGTCCAAATTCAGATTATCCTGGACAGCAGTAAGAATATGCATAAAAAAGAAGCGCTCCGAAGAGCGCTTTTTTTTCATTCCTTATTCCGGGTGAATATCTTCATTTAACTATTTTGAATATATCCACCACCCCCGCAGGATCGGGGACCCATACCTTCCCGGAGTTGTGGTTAATTGCAGGAAAACCTGGATTTAAAGCACTTGTCGGGAGCTGGTATACCAGCGTGTTTGTCTCCGGAACCATTACATAAACCACCCCCGTTCCCGAGAACACCCAGCCGGTTGCGAGGAGGTATCCCGAAGGGGGGTCATAGATAAGCCCGGCGATCAACTGAGTGCCTTCCGGCGCGAGTGTAATGGACCCGACAAATGAGTTTGTTGATAAGTTATAATAATCAACCAGGCCTGTCATGTGCCCGACCACATAAAGCATGTTGTTATCGGAGACATATGCTATACCGGCACCAGGCTGTTCGGATTCTTCAAGATTGGAATATAGATTGGATATTTTCTCTGATTGATGTGTTGCAGTATCAATAACCCAGAGCGAGTTATCCAGCTCGCAGACTGTATACAGCTTATTCGTCTCGTCCACAAAGTGAACGGTTGTCGGGCCGTCACCGACATCAATACGAACTATATCGGGTTCCATCATTCCGGCCGATACCACTGCGATCTGGTCCTCAGCATACATAGAAAACCAGACATTACCGTTGGTTTCATCTGTTTCAAAATCAAGCGGGATGGTGTTCGGGTTGCCCTGTGTGGACGGGACATCGAATGTATAGTTGAGCATCTTTGTGGTAAGGCTCAAGACTGCGATGTCATATTCCCATGGTTCATCAAGACTGGTTGCCATGAAGAATTCCTGGGTGCCGATACTAAGCCCCATACTACCGGTCAGCATGAAATCTTCGAACCCGCCTTCTTCGGTGTTTGCGCTGTTGATCCCTTTAATTGTGGAGAGAATTTCCGGCAACGGGCTGAACCAGCAGATAAGTTCATCTGGATTGAAAAAGGCGTGAAGCGGGTCGGAATCCAGCATGACGTATTCCAGAAACTCCAGTGGTTGAAAAATTTCAGCATAGAAAATATTATACGCAGTGGTTTGACCTACAACCGGCGTTGTATTTTTATCCTGTGCGGAAACCAGCAACGGGTACGTCCCAACTCCCGCGCCATATTCGTTATCAAAAGTTGCATTGTAAATGGCATACATGCCTTCGTCACTGACAAAATCCGCCTGGACGATCCCGAAGAAAATATCCGGTGCTTCAAGTTTTACGGTTTCAATCGTGTCGATTCCCTGCCAGTCGTAAATTCTCAGATCCACATCAAACTGTCCGCCGGCAGGTGTAACGGTCGTTTTAAATTCCGCTTCGATCAGGTACGGTTCCAGCGCATTTGCGTCTTCCGGGAAATCATCAGGCACAACCGGATTGGTCATATTCGACGGCCAGTTGAATCCGCAATCGATTGCATACCCGAAATTTAAAGTTTCGGTATCCGGATCGGGTGGGAAACGCAAGATATAAAACCGTTCCATACTGGTTGCGGCAAGCCATGCATGACGTTCATCCAGCGTGTAAAATTCCTTGTAAGCATTGAGTGTTGCCGTGGCAAACTGCCCATCAATAGTGTACTTCCCATCCCAGTATTCAAACAGCGGTCGACCGAACGACCCGGTAGGGTAATTGGTGGGTGACCATATCGTGGAGTACCCGTCCGCATTGATTATCGAGAAATTATTACTCCCTTCATAGGACCAGAGCAGAGAGTGCCCCGGGAATTCATATGAGCCATTCAGGATAAAAATTCCCCGTGTATCGAACGCGGTAAACACACCGCTGAATACTGGATGTTTCAAGGTGACACTGACTTCCAAATCGCCTTCCGGTGTGACACCCGGCACATCGATAACTAAACAGTCACCGATCGCGCATAAGGGTTCCAGCGTTTTTGTGAGGTTAAAATGATACTCCGCGCCTCGGACAGGCACCACCTCGACATTTCTGGTTTCAGTGTCTACGTAAACTTCCCAGTACCCAAACAGGTAGCGGTTGTTATCGTAACCACTGGAATTGCCGGTTATTTCGAAACCCGGGACGATACCAGGATCAGTTGTTACCGGGCTCGATGATGATCCGGAGCACGAGGCAAACAACAAGAGACAGATTGTACTTGTTAAAATTAAAATGGTTCGAGACATTTTTGTCCTCCAGGAATAAACCCTCCCCAGGATTTTCCCTTAGTTATAATTATATCACACAGTACTGTATGTTGTTACATGAATATTGTTTAAATCTCACCTTAATCTTTCAATAACACTAATTATTTTGATGCCGGATATATGCTTCATCCTGATAATTCTTCTGATAATTTGAAAGTTACAATACAGTCTGCGACAGCAAGATGAAGATTCAGACCGTCCTGAATCATCCCCACAGGATGGGTTTCACCCGGTATCGATGTGATGAACCAGCTCCTTAGCGCGGGAGTATCTCCATCAATTATCCTGTAAATGACGAATATGGTCGCGTCCTGGGATATTACAAGGTAATTTTTACCTGCCAGGGGTTGGAAATGCCGTGCGAATATGGGGTCATCCGCCCTGGCGATTTCAATTAATTCCGCATTCCCTTCGGACGGTAGAACCAGTTTAAACAGAAATGTGGGCCAGCCTTTACCCCTCAACACCGCGATAAATTCATAGCCGTCCACCACCCTCGCGAACATCCCCACTATGCGGGTTTCATGAAAATCCACTAGATGTCTTCGTTCATTACTTTCAAGGTCCAGGTATGCTAAATGGTTCTTATCAAGAATAATCAGGCCATCCCTCCAGAACGCCTTTGGGTTAATCTCCCGAACGAGCCTTATGTCGGTTCGCACCTCTTCAAGGTTGTTATTAAAAATCGCGAGCTGCCCGTGCTTCCCAGTCTCTTCATAGCAAACAGCGCCATTCTCACCGGAGTGGATGTAAACCACCGGATATGAGCGAATCCTTTGAGGACGTGAACTGACTTTCTCCAGATGATAAAGGCCCTTCGTGCTTCCAACCAGGAATCCAGGTTTCGAATCGGTCGATTTTTCAAACGATGTCAGGCGCCCGATACCCAGTGAACGGTGGTTTTCAAATGTAATAAGTGCTTTTAATCCCGGCATCCTGTAAAAAAAGATCCCCGATTATTCCGGCCAGAATTTTGTTACCTGGGATTTCATATCGGGCCTCCAGAATCAGTTGCTTCACTTACCCCCATTGAATTCATCGTCAGATTCAGATTGGTCATCGAGCAGATCAAAATCATCGGATTTGGTGTCGCCTGCGAGGTAATCAAGCACTTCCCCGTCTTCCTGCCGAATATATTCCATCGCGCTGGCCTGGAGAGCGTCTATTATTCGGATTATCTGCTTGACCTCATCCTCATCACTGAACATGGAGAGAATCGGTTTTGCCTGCACGAGTGCCATGATCATACTGAACGGCAGAATGATGGTCACGTTGCGTTCGGGGTCGATATTCATTTTCAGTAGTCTCCTGATGTCAGGATAAATGTAAAATGGATGTCGGGGAAATGCAAATCGCGGTGCGTGGCATAAGAGGCTCTAATTTCAGTGAACCTGGTGCGTTTCTACGAACGGTTCGGTACTGCGACGGGGATAGGGATGAGAGGTCGTGCACAGAATCACTGATGTATACCTGACTAATGCGAATCTGAACACATAGCCCTCCCATCCTGATTGTAGCTTGCTTTTAGTCCAATTTTACTAGAACTATCACACTCCGCTTGTCACCTTCACCCTCTGGATAATATCGGTTTATCATACGAATCAACAAAGTACGATTTTACCTTTTTCAATAATCCCTTGAGGTTTCTCCAGGGCACATGACGATCATTTTGTAATCTGCCCAGTACAATGCCTGGATGCCGGTTAATTTGTTCTGCAAAAGCCATTATAGATTTTCTCGAAAATTTTTGTCCTTGGTGAGCAAGGAAAGATCCGTACGCGCCTTTCTCAATTAGCCAATTCATAGCCATCTTATCTGCTACAGCTTCGTTACCTTTCACTTTTTCATCTCTATCGTAAATGGTTTCAATTAAATTGCCTTTGTGTCCAGCAAATAAATGAGCTATCTCGTGCATAAGGGTAAACCAGAATGAATCTATTCGATCATATCGAAGGGATAATGCGATAACGGGGGATTTATTGAACCAGAAGAAGGCTCCATCTATTGTTGTGTTATTGAGATGTGGTACTAAAGCAAAATGAATTCCATTGTTCAACAGGAATTCCGGTACTTGGGAAACACCATTCATGTTGCTGCTTAGCTCCAGAAGATTAGGAATTGAAGCCTTAAACTCATCGACATTGAATTTTTTAAGATTTTGAACCGATATAAGCTGTTCCACGCGCTTAATCCAAATAACTTCTGGTAATACACTCCCATCCTTCGTAGTCGATTGTCTCTTACATACAACACATTTTGGTGTCAATTCAACCGACGAGATTCCCATTAAATCCAGATAACATTTCTCAAGCTCATCTGTATCCTTCGTATCGGGGAGCCAGCCCTTCCTTTTCAATTCTGACACTGGCACAAGCTGAAATAATTTTGCCCTTCGTGAAATTGAATCCCCGTCGCTCGATTTTTGTGCTCGCCAAAGTTGATAGTTCGCCTCAAGGTTGTTCCAGAATTCAGCAGATGTGCCAAAAGCTCTGGAAAATTCAATTGCAGTTTCCGGTGTGATTTGCTTGATGCCGTTTACGATCTCGCTTATTACCTGCTCCGGGCGTCCAATGATTTCCGCAAGTTCCTTTTGGGACCATCCACGTGCGTCGAGTTCTCTTTTTAAAATTCTGCCCGGAAGTGCGCGTCTTGCGGGTATCCTGCTTTCATCCATTTCCAATCACCCCATTAGTGATAATCTTCAATTCCCAAAATTACTAAATACTCCCCTATGTCATCCTTTTTAATTTCCACAATCATGCGAAACTGATCGTTTAAACGCATTGAGTGTTTGCCCTTCATCTGCCCTTTGAGCTTTTCAAAATGCAGGCCTTTTAATTGATAGAAATCTCTTGTATCTTTGGCAGCATCAATTTGATCCACGACTTCGATAATATCATTCTCCAGATTTGGGAATTTCTTAAGGCGTTTCTCCTCATAATAAAACGCGCTAAGCTTTTTATCCTTGATTTTGAATCTCAATTCCCAATCCTCTTATACCACAATATTGGATAAATGTCAATCATCTATTCACCCAATGGGTGAATAGACGATATCCTTTTCCCATTATGCATATGGGCCAGTGTAGCCCAATTCGTAACTGAAAAGACTTATGGCTAACAAGAATTCTTACTTCGCCGGGAACTTCTCCACTATCACCTGCAAGTACTTTCTCAGCACATCTGGTTCTCGGGTAAGGCATACACGGAAGAAACCTTCGCCGGATTTTCCCCATCCCGAGCCGGGTCCGATCACCACTCCGGTCTCGTTGATTACCTCACCCACAAAATCGAAACTCTTCTTCCCCTGCGGAGTTCTTGCCCAGACATAGAACGTGCCCTTTCCGTGGTAAACATCGTATCCGGCGCTTTCGAGGACTTCCTCTGCAACTTTCCGACGTTCAGTATATTTTTTCCTTAGTTTTACAACGGAATCCGATGGCATATTCAACGCCCTGATCGCCGCCTTCTGAATGGGAAGGAATACACCGGAATCGATATTGGATTTCACCCGTCCGAGAGCCTGGACGATATCCGCATTTCCAACCACCATGCCGATCCGCCATCCGGTCATGTTGCAGGACTTGGAGAGAGAGTTAAATTCAATCCCGACATCCATTGCGCCCTCTGCATTCAACAGGCTCGGAGGCGGTTCATCGGACTGATAAATTTCCGAGTATGGATTATCGTGCGCGATTATGACACCGTACTTTTTCGCCCATTGAACGGCCTCATTGAAAAATTCGATCGGGGCTACAGCGCTTGTCGGGTTATTTGGATAGTTCATCCAGAGGAGTTTCGCGCGCTCGGCGATTTCATCCGGTATCGCGCCGAAATCGATAAGGAAACCGTTTTCCCTGAGAAGAGGGGCACTGAATTTTTCGGCGCCCGTAAACACCGCGTTCATGGCATAAACGGGATATGACGGGTCGGGAACGATCACAACATCTTTTGGATTCAGCACCGCGAGGGCGAGATTGGCGATCCCTTCTTTCGATCCTATCAATGTGAGCGCTTCGGTTTGCGGGTTGAGTTGCACACCGAAACGTCTCTGGTAGTAATCGGTAATCGCCTGGCGCATTTCATCGGTACCCCTGAAGGCGGGGTATTTCTGCATTTCGTTGATCCGGGCCTGTTTATAAAGCTCTTCAACAATTTCAGGCGGGGTGGGCTGGTCGGGGTCGCCGATCCCCAGACTTACAATCTTGATACCCCTGGATTTTGCATCAGCTTTCATATCGTCGATAACCTGAAATAAATATGGGGGTACATTTTCAAGTCTTTCCGCAAGTTCGAAGCACCTGGATTTTGCGTTTGTATCAGACATAGTAAAACCTCACATCATCCCCAAATTTTAGAAATCAAGGGATTTATATTTAATATTTAACTGGTCAATTTTATTTTTAAAAACAATACACTCGATTTTTTTAAAATGAGGGAAGAGCATATTGAATGATTTTATCGGGGAAATCAAGTTAATTCAGCTATAAATCTCAACAATCCTGCCATACACCACTGAACACTTTCACAGCCGGTCCATAGAGAGATACGACACCATCATTGGAATATTCTGTCACCAGCGATCCACCGGGGACATCCACGCGAAGTTTATTGCCCGCGTTACCGGTAAGATGACATGCGGCCTGGATCGCGGCTACCCCACTGCCGCAGCTTAATGTGATACCTGCCCCGCGCTCCCATACGCGCATTTTTACATGGCCACGATTAACAACTTCGACAAACTCGACATTTATTCTCTCAGGGAAAAGCACGACATGGTTCTCGATCGCAGGACCCCAGTCGCGAAGCGGGATATCATCGACACTTCTAAAACCGGGAACATCGTCCATGAAAATGACCGCATGCGGGTTACCGAAATTTATCCCTGTGAATTTTACCTTTACATCATGGCCGGGAATCTGAAGTTCCTCATTGATAACCGGGGAATTCCCATCGCCAGCGACAGGTATCTCAGTTCTGTTTGTCACGGGACTTCCCATCTCAAGCCTGATCCAGAAAGGCGCATCCTCAGCCCAGTCCGGGGATTTCAAAAATTCAAGCTCAATAATTCGTGTCGATGTCTCGATTTTTAATCTGGATTTTTCCCCGACCAGGCCATGCCCGGAAAGGTGCCCGCCGACACATCTCATCCCGTTTCCGCACATTTCCGCCTCGCTGCCATCGGGATTCCACATTCGCATTTTAAAATCCGCGGTATCGGACCGCCCAATCAGTATCAAACCGTCCGAACCGATTCCGAAATGCCTGTCGCACATTTTCCTTGCTAATTGAGGGACATCATTCGTGCAGTCAAGTGTTTCCCGTTCGGAGCAAATCACAAAATCGTTTCCCGTGCCGTGCCATTTTTCGAATTCTAGAGATATATGATCGCCTGCGTGCATATTCTGCCTCATGTGTTAATGGTTATCTATATACCTGCCGCTTTCTGTCTGACCAATTTGAGTATGTGATCGGAAATTACATCCGGATCGAAACCCTCGTCGATCTCGATCCAGGTGATTCCGGGGATCTTGCGGGTAAATGTCATCTGGCGCTTCGCGAACCTTCGAGTGTCCTGCCTTATTCTCTCAATTGCTTCGTCCATGGCTGTTTCGCCCTTGACCAGCAAGACAATATCGCGATAACCAAGGCCGGTCAAAGGTTTCTCGTCCCCGGCGAAGCCCATCGACAGCAAATTCCCGACCTCATTCTCCCAGCCTGAATCGATCATATCCTGTACTCTCTGGTTTATCCTCTTGTACAGCAATTCCCGGTCCATTTTGAGCCCGACGATGACCCAGTCCCAGGGATTTTCTTCGCTGCCCTTCTCACGATCGAGCTTCACTGAGTCTGAGAATTTGACGCCTGTAGACCTGATAACCTCGATCGCCCTGACCAGCCGGGGGATATTATGCGGGTGGATTTTCTCAGCCGCGCCAGGGTCGATCTCCGCAAGTTCATCGTGTACCGCATGTGATCCCTTTTCTTCGATCTCCTTAAGGATCCGCTCTCTCAGTTCAGGAACCGGCGGTTGATGCTGAAATGACGGGTTATCGACAAGCGCCCGGATATAAAGGCCGGTCCCGCCAACGATGAGAGCTTCTTTACCGAACGCATGGATTTCATTGATTTTCCTGTACGCGAGTTCCTTGAAATCGGCTACTGTAAAATCATCCCCAGGGGACACAAGGTTTATCATGTGATGAGGTATCCCGCCCATTTCCTCGATTGTTGGCTTGGCTGTACCGATATCGAGATGTTTATAGACAAGGCGGGAATCGGCGGAGATAATCTCTGCATTCAGTTTACTCGCAAGCGGGACGCTGACCGCGGTTTTCCCGACCGCGGTGGGTCCGAGAAGAATGGGGATTTTCCGTTTACGCATTTTCATTGAGATTTGCGATGCCAAGTTTACCATGATTACATGACCCTGACTTGCCTGGTAATGGATCATTCAGGAAACAGGCTGGGATATTTTACCGCGATAGCTGGAAGCTGACGACACACAATTATTGAATCAGACTTGATGTCCCGATTGACTTATCAAGCGACATAGTCCTATAATTCACGATTGCCCTCAAGCCGGGTCGATTAAATGTGCCCGGTTTCAGGGGTATTGTATGCCTATGCAAATAATGCATGCGCATATTGGGGGAACACTTAAATCGGAGGTTCGGCCGTCTTATGAGCGCCGAAAAACGTAGACAAAACTGGATTTTAGTGATTGCAGTCCTGATTCTTGCTGTTTCCGTGCCAATCTACAAGACCTACCTTGGTGAGCCGGCGGTAAAACAGGGAATCGACCTCGTGGGTGGTGTCGACCTTCTCCTGCAGGCTCAGGTGCCGGAAGGGGAAGAAAAACTAACGTCTGACATGTTAGCCGGCGCAATCGATATTCTGCGAAACCGACTCGATCCTGAAGGTGTAAAGGAAATTATCCTCCAGAAAATGGGCGATGACCGTATTGTTGTCCAGATTCCGGGAGAGGATGACCCCGAGAGAATTAAGGACATGATTGGTGCTACCGCCAGCCTGAAATTTATCGACGCCGGCAACGATCCGATACAAGCGGGTACAAGGATTCGTTATCTCGATCCTGAAACCGGTGAGCCTGAAGATGGTTCAGCCAGTATGGAAACTGAGGAAGTAGAGGTGGAGGAGACTCCGGAACCGGAAGATTCCGTGGCGGTTTCATACGTGATGCAGGACCAGATCACGATAAGCTCCGATTCACTGGTCGGCTTGTCGATCCCACCGGCTGAACCAACGGACATAAATTCCGAAACACAGCCGGATACCGGACCGGGCGGAATTATTGTTGAAGTTGCAGGTATCCCGGCAGGCCTGGAACTTGGTGCAAAATCAAGCCGGAACATAGGTGGTTACCTGGTTCTGACACTGGATGACATAGTTATCGCGCAGCATGAAATTATCGAAGGCATTACTGATAACAAGATTCTTTTTCCCGATCTTGGAAACGAACCGGATTTCGATCTCGCTGAATTCAGCGGCGGCATTAATCAAATGAAGATTGTTGGGTTCAACGCTCCCCCACCGGCATTGGGTACGAAAATAGAAGTTTTCAATCCGATGGGACAGGATGCCGAGGCGGAACCGGAAGAAACGACCGACGCGCTTTGGATCGATGTCACCATGGATAAAGTCATCCTGACAGGTGACGATTTCGCGGACGCCGAGGTCACGTTCGATCAAATTGGACAACCGATTATCAGTTTTGAATTTAAAGACAGCGGCAGGACAATATTCGGCAGATTCACCGCCCAGCATGTCCAGCAGTTTCTTGCGATCGCTCTCGATGACACAATAATCTCATGCCCGGTAATTCGAGAACCCATTCTTAACGGGCGCGGCATAATCCAGGGATCATTTACTCCCCAGGAAGCCAAGGACCTGGTTGTCAAGCTGGATTCCGGACGTCTACCGGTCAATCTCGAGGTTATTGAAAACAGAACCGTCGGACCAACCCTCGGACAGAAATCAATCGATGACAGTAAAAGTGCCGCCCTGCTCGGGGCAGCCCTTATTTTATTATTTATGGCCCTGTACTACCGGTTACCGGGAGTCCTGGCCGATATCGCTCTCATCTATTACGTAACAGTATTTTTCGGAGCACTGTCGGTTTTGAACGCGACCCTTACACTACCTGGAATCGCGGGATTTATCCTGTCGATCGGTATGGCGGTCGACGCAAATGTGATTATTTTTGAACGATTGAAGGAAGAGCTTAAAACCGGAAAAACATTCCGTTCAGCCACTGATACAGCCTTCAAGCGAGCTTTCCTCGCGATTTTCGACGCAAACGTAACCACCCTGATTACAGCACTGGTCCTGTATAACCTTGGAACCGGTCCGATCAGGGGATTCGCGGTTACATTGAGTCTCGGAATCCTCGTCTCGATGTTCTCAGCGCTTGTTTTCACAAGGGTTCTGGTGGAAACAGCTCTGAATTACAAAACACTGCAAAAATACCACATGTTCGGAATCAGGGAAAAGGATGTTGCAACAGTCTCATCCGGGGGTGATGCAAAATGATGGATTTCAGCAGAAGTAAATTTGATATTATCGGCAAGGCAAAGCTCTGGTACACCATCAGCATCGTCGTGATCGTCCTCGGCATCGTCGGTATTGTAAAAAATATTGCGACCGAAGGATTCCCCCTTATTCGAGGCATCGATTTCACCGGTGGAAGCATTCTACAACTCGAGTTCGATAACTGGGACACTTCAAAGGACACCGCGATTTTCGGGCATGATATTCAGCTCCTTGTCGACTCATACACCGAAAAATCCACCCAGGTCCAGACCACCCTGTTGACAGCCGAAGAATCCGATACCGGAAATCCGGCTGTTATCGTACATATACGCGCTGATTCAACCCTGCTTGAAAATCCCGAGGAAGCTTCGGGGCTTTACGACGAAATTCGATCGTACGGCGGCGACTATACGATCCTCGAGGAAACCGAGGTTGGCGCGGTTATCGGTAAGGAACTGACTACAAAGGCGTTGATCGGGATCCTGGTGGGTCTACTCGGGATTCTGGCTTACATTACAATTCGGTTGTCGTTCGACTTCGCTGTTTTCGCGGTAGTGGCGCTGTTCCACGATGTAATTATCCTGATCGGTGTATATGCACTTCTTGGGTTCGAGATCAACTCGCCGTTCGTCGCCGTTCTCCTTACTGTTCTGGGGTATTCAATAAACGATACGATTGTCATCTATGACAGGATTCGGGAGAATATGAAGGTTAAAAGGCATCTGCCGTTCGACCGTCTCGTGAACCAGAGCCTGCTCGAAACCATGGCGAGGTCCATTAACACATCCTTTACCACACTTCTCGTAATTTTGGCTTTGTTGATTTTCGGCGGGATCAGCCTTCGCACTTTCATGGTCGGACTTGGGGTGGGGGTCCTCACCGGGACTTATTCAAGTATTTTCGTGGCTAGTATCCTCCTAGTAAGCTGGCGTCTGCGCGGTAAACGTCTGACTGTAATTGCTGATGAGATCGGTGGGGGCGCCACCGGGATTATTTTAGAGGATGACGAGGAAGAGTTGATCGGTTTCGCGGATAAGGACAAGGTCGAGGAATCCGAGGCAGTCGAGCAGATTACAGTTACACAACCTCAAACGAAGCCAAAACCAAAAAAGTCGAAGCAGAAACGGAGAAGACGGCGGCATTAGGATACCCTGAAAAGAGTTTTTTGAAATTGAAATTTAAGGTGCCGAATATATTGGCGGCTTTTTTTATAGACCCTTATATCCTTACTCCCGGTCGGGGATATAAGGATGTTTATATATAATGCGGAAAATCCCTCCTGATTGGTTGTTATCTAACTTAATGTTCTCGATATTAAATATGACGAGGCCTTGATAACCATGGCGGATCTCAACCGGCTTAGATCATATTTCAAACCCAAAATCGGCGATTTCGCCCGGTTCCGACGGTATTTTTCCACCGGGCTTTTTGTCCTGCTCCCGATCGGTGCCACCGTAGCGGTTATTTTCTGGCTCCTGGACCTGCTCAATAAAACTTTTCTTCAACGCATCCTTAATTCCGCCACTATCGAAGCGCTGAATATCCAGATTCCCGAGATTTTAAAGCCATGGGTCCTGGGAATAATTGGCCTTCTTATCGTCATTATCCTGGTGGCCGGACTTGGAATGCTTGCGACAAATGTTGTCGGACGGGTCTTCATTGGCTGGATAGATGTAATTTTGAAAAAAGTCCCGTTTGTTAGTACGATCTACAGCTTCGTGCAGGGTCTCGCCGACAACCTCCAGGTCATGAAAGCAGGCACATTCAAGAAAGTGGTCCTGATTGAGTATCCAAGGAATGGGATTTTCAGCCTCGGATTTGTCTCGGGAGACCTGGAGGGTAAAATAAAGGACTCGGCAGGGGATGAAAAAATTGCCGTATTTGTGCCCACGAGCCCGAATCCTACCAGTGGCTTTATCGTTGTTATCGACTCCAACCAGGCTGTCCCGCTTGACATAACTCCTGAGGAAGGCCTAAAATTCATAGTGTCCGGAGGTGTATTAATGCCTGGAACCGGTAAAAATACCGGGTCCGCATGAGCTTACCGGATTCTGGATCGGTTATCGGACCCCCGGTAAGTCCCCTGGGTTTTTTAATTATGCCGCTTAATCACCGTTTCGATACTATGCTTTTCCAAACCCCGTCGCAGACCCTGAAACGCCTGTTCGCGTACCTGCGCAACCACGGAGGAGCATTAACGGGATCACAGGCGGTCAAAAGAGCTTTGAACCTCCGCGGCAAACCTAAAGAATTCTATGCAACTCTCAGCAAGGTGCTGTTCGGCCAGATTCCTGGTACGTTCGAGAAGCTCAGCGATGACGAGTACTGCGTTCGTCCCCTGGACCAGTTCAATATTCCACTCGGAAAAAGCACCTTTGCCGTTGTGGATATTGAAACCACCGGTGGTAAACCACCCCAGGAAAGGGTTACTGAAATCGCCGCCCTCAGGATCGATGGTAAAGGACGGGAACTCTCACAATTTTCCACCCTCGTCAACCCGCGCAAGAAAATTCCGCCCTATGTTGTCCGTCACACGAAAATATCCGATTCGATGGTGAAATCAGCTCCATCGATCGACGAAGTGATGCCCCAGTTGATGACCTTTCTTGAGGGGAATATCCTGGTGGTGCACGATTCATTCGCAGACATGCAGTTTCTCGATTATGATTGCGACCGGCTGTACAACGGCTTACTCGCTTTACCGCTCTTGAACACCCAGCATCTTGCCGAAAGATTCTGTCCGGGACTTGGCGGACTTGGTCTCAGCAGGATAGCGGAATACCTTGACATTGCCATTGGAGAACGGCACCGGGCGCTTGTCGACGCTAAACTGACCGTTTGTGTGCTCACTCATTTCCTGACGAAATTGAACGATCTGACTATTTATGATGTCTATCTGAATAACACCCCGGAATCGAGTTACATCCGTCCGGGACCCACTATCAACGGAAACAATAACACCAATAATATACTTTCATCCAAAAAATCCTGAGCCGTCCATTATGGACGGAGGGTATTTTTGAAATGCGAAACGATTCCATCATTCCCATCCTGGCATTATTCCTCATTGTATTAGTTTCAACAGGTTGTCAAGGAAATCCGGCTACTGGCGGTACAACCAGCCACCTGATGATTAATTACACCGCTGAGAACGGGGGTTCTTTGTTTCCATGTGGTTGCCGTATTCCACTCGGGGGTCTGTCGCGGCGCGGGGGTATTATCAACAGCGAATCCCCCTACACTCAATTTACCGTCGACGCAGGCAGCTTCTCGGGCGGAAATACCGGCTACGATCGTTTCACCGCCGGCTGGATCCTTCAAAGCTATATTTTGATTGGCTACGATGTTGTGAACCTTGGAATCAGGGAAACCGTGATCCCCGTTAGCCAGCTCAGGGATTGGGATGGGATTACACAGGGGATGCTGATCTCAGCCAACCTCCATGACGAGTACGATATGCCTGTCACCCGTCGATCACTTGTTAGAGAAGTGGGTGGTATCAGGATTGGAGTAACCGGAATAACATCGGAAGGACGTCACCCTCCGGGGGCAACTGAAATCCCGATTGTGATCGATCCTGTCGCACCCCTCATGGAGGTCCTTTCCGAATTTGATGAAGACGATGTAGATCTGGTGATTCTCCTTGCGGATATGCAGGATGACGATCTGAATAACGTACTCTCTCAGGTGCCGGGTTTCGATCTTGTTATCCAGGGTAGAGATTTCAAAGCCGATGATACTCCCTCATCCACGGTTCTCGCTGATGGCGCCAGGATTGTAAAAATCGGGGGATTCGGTAAATACCTTGGACGGATTCGGCTCGATCTGAACGAACAGATCGAGATTGCCGGGGATGAGGTAATCCAGGTTTCGATTGAAACCACTTTACCGGCGATGTCGGAAATCACAGAGCTTTTGACACAATTCAGGATCGAATTGCGGGATAAACGGATTGAATTTCTTGGGGATCCGTCCAACCCGTTCCAGCGTTCCCAGTCTCCCGAAATGGTGGATATCCTTTCAGGGTACACAGGCCCGGGATTCTGCGTTTCCTGCCACCGGTTGTATGGATTCGAAACAAAAGTGACCGGGCATTCCACCGCATGGAATATTCTTGACGATATGAATAAAACCAACCCGGAATGCCTGCAATGTCACACGACCGGATACGGTGTGCCAACCGGATTGGCTGATCCGTACAGAGATTCTCACCTTCAAGGGGTGACGTGCGAGGCATGTCATGGCCCTGCCGCTGAACATGTCAGGGAACGGACGTCGATTGATAATGAAATCGATCCCTCATCCATGATTCCTTATGTCGACTCCACGGGCATTCCTTTCACAAGAGAGGTCCAGGCCGACGTGTGCCTTGCGTGCCATACGGAAGAATGGAGCCCTGAATTCGATTATGAAACATGGGTGGTGAGGGTCAGGCATGAAACATCCGCAGAAACCATCCAGATAATTGATGAAGAAACCAGTTGGAGCTTTTTCATTGAGCGTAATGGTGATGAAAATGAAACAGGTTCGGACCCGGAGTGAAAATCCACTGGTAACGGTTACCTGCAACTAGATATTTCAATACCGCTGTTCCCTCTCTAAGACCAATTAATGATATACTTCCAGGTTGCCCGGAGATTTACCGGGCGATATTTATCTGGTAACGGAGCCAATCGAAATGGATACTTTTCGAGGTACAACAGTCATTGGGATCAAGCGTAACGGTGTCACCACTCTCGCTGCGGACGGCCAGGTTACGATCGGACAGGCGATTGTGAAAGGCACGGCCCGCAAGATCCTTCGCCTGCATGACGACAAGGTCATTGTCGGATTCGCGGGCGCGGTCGCGGATGCGCAAACCCTCGCTGAACGATTCGAGGGAAAGCTAGAGGAATACCACGGCAATCTCCCGCGTGCGGCTGTCGAACTCGCGCGGGAATGGCGAACGGACAAATACCTTCGCCGTCTTGAAAGCATGCTTCTTGTGGGGAATTCCGAACACCTTCTCCTGATTTCCGGATCGGGTGAAGTGATTCAGCCAGACGGGGACGTCGTGGCGATCGGATCAGGGGCCGGTTACGCCCTCGCTGCCGCACGTGTACTCATCAAGCATACAGATCTTGACTCAATTGGAATAGCCGAGGAAGCGCTACATATCGCGGCGGAAATCTGCATTTATACAAATGATAATATCGTAGTGGAGACGATCCAGTAATCATGCATGTCACCAATTTAACCCCGAAAGAAACAGTCGCGGAACTCGACCGCTATATCATCGGCCAGGACAAGGCAAAACGCGCGGTCGCCATAGCGCTCAGGAACCGCTACCGCCGTGCGCAACTCGATCCTGAACTTGCCGAGGAAATCATCCCCAAAAATATCCTCATGATCGGCCCGACCGGGGTCGGTAAAACGGAGATCGCCAGGCGTCTTGCATCGCTTGCCCAGGCGCCGTTTGTGAAGGTTGAGGCTACGAAATACACAGAGATCGGTTACGTCGGGCGCGATGTAGAAGGAATGATCCGCGACCTCGTTGACCATGCTGTGCGTCTTGTCAAGGAAGAGAAAACCCTTGAGATACAGGATAAGGTAGGGGATGCGGTTGAAAACAGGCTTGTGGACCTGCTTGCCGGAGTTCCTGAAATTCCCAGACCGCGGCCGTCGAAATCCGGTAAAGCGATCCCCCTTCCCCCAGGCCCCGGTGAATTCAGGCGTTACGATGCTCCGGCACCGGCTGATGGTTCCGAATACAACAGTAATGAACCGCGGTTCGACGAAAGTGAGGCGGATCAGCAGAAAAAAATTGAGGAGCAGCACCAGCGTATCCGCGAACGCACAAGGGAACGGCTGCGCCGGGGAAAATCCGAAGATGAAATGGTCGAGGTGGATGTCCTCCAGCAGAACACGATGGGCCTCGAGGTCCTGTCCGCTCACGGCATGGAGGACCTTGGCATCCAGCTCCAGGAAATGATGGGCGGGATGGGGCAGAAAAAGCGCATGAAACGAAAGCTCCCGGTCAGCGAAGCGCGTGAGATCATCAGGAGCCAGGAAGTCGAGAAACGGCTGGACATGGACGCGATCGTGCGAATTGCCATCAATCGCGCCGAGGAACATGGGATCGTTTTCGTGGATGAGATTGACAAAATCGCCGTGAAATCCCACAGCCATGGTCCGGATGTCAGTCGTGAAGGGGTCCAGAGAGACATTCTCCCCCTTGTTGAGGGCACTACTGTAACAACCAAACATGGTCCCGTTAAAACCGACCATATCCTGTTTATCGCGGCTGGCGCCTTTCACATGTCGAAACCATCCGACCTGATCCCGGAATTCCAGGGACGGTTCCCGATTCGAGTTGAATTGAATTCACTTACGGCGGAGGATTTCAAACGTATCCTGGTCGAGCCGGAACATGCGATTACGAAACAGTATGCCGCACTGCTTGGCACGGAGGGAATTGATGTCCAGTTCACCAGGGATGGAATCGACGCACTGGCGGAAATCGCTACCCAGGTAAACGATCAGGCGGAGAATATCGGCGCGAGGAGATTATCAACCGTCCTTGAAAAAGTTCTCGAGGAAGTTTCCTACGAAGGGTCCGACCTGAGACTCGCGAAAATTGTTATCAATCGTGAGTATGTGGAGGAGCAGGTTAAGGAGATCGCGAAAGACACCGACCTGAGCCGGTATATTTTATAGCCTGGACCAGTAATGAAAAAAGCCGAGAAAATGTCTCCCGGCTTGGAAATCAATTTTTTAATAATTTCAGGCTAATCTTCTGTATAACCATATGCTCCGCATACCTGAGTAAGGTTAGTGGCATTGTCCTCGCCAACTGCCGACCATAGTACCCAATAGTTGCCATTGACGACCGTCATCGATGTGCTCATGCCGTACCAGTTTGAATACTGGGAACCTGAATCGTAGTCCCCAGGAAATTGGTTGCCCAAAATTTCTACACCGACACCAATATTCAATACTGGAGATGGACCTAGAGTTGTGTCCATGGACCGTGCCCTGGCAGTCCATCTCACTGAATTAGGATTAAGCGTCTGAAGATATGAAAGGCTGGTCCTTATAAATGGGTCCTCCTGGGGTCCTGGTTCCGGGGATTCTTCCCAGACTGCGACAGAAGGAAACGCGAAAGATTCCATAGGACCGGCTGCTACAGGGAGGAACCCGAATCCAAAATGTGTATCTATGTAACCGACAGTCACATCATTCCATGACTCCGACCGGGCCTGGGTCCAGGCGATCGCGCAATGATTCGTATCACGTGGGCCTACATCCACCGTTGGCATGAATCCAGAATGGCCATAAGGACCAAAATCTAATGCATACTCAATTGGTGGATCAGAACTGCCTGCTTTCCAGTACGCCATGTGAGGTTCAAACCCCAAATCGTCCGCTGTAAAAACCACTACGGCATACCAGTCAAGAAGGTCTATTTGGAGTTCCGGGAAGAATTCGAGGTAGCCGATATCGATCCTGGGATGAAAACCATGGCAGATTCCTAAAGGAATAGGATCAGGATCAGCAGGATAAAAGGATTCTATGTTCTGAATAAGAACTTCTCCGCCCCAATAAAGAAACCCATCAATGCCATTAAAATGGTTGTCTCCAGACCTGGTCCCGGTCCTGTAATAAACATGAGGGCTGCCCCCTGGATCGTACCAGGTGAACACTACATAAATATCTCCCTTACCGTTTAATAAGCCTTGATCGCTCCTTGGATCGTATGCGATGTCAGGCATCATCTGGCCGTGACCGTAACTTGAGTCAACATACTCAAAATCCACCTGATTGTGATAGGTCGCCACCGGTTCCAGATTGGCCCAGTCCTCACTTATAATATCAGCAGGGTTAAATATCAAACGATGCACATTAATTTTCCACATATGATTCCCCCCAACTGCTTCAACCCATCTCTGGTACACGATTGAGACTTCTACATATGTCGTGTCTGTACCACCGCCGTCATTAGTACAAAAATAACAGGCGTCAACTCTCGCAAGGCGAATATTGCCAATAGACCAATAAACATCATACTCATTGCTCAATTCGCCATCTGATGAAAGGAATCTATAACGTACCCGGCGTCTATCATCTTCAGGATCCCCCCACTCACTTAACGCTACCGCGACTGACCAGGATTTTCCACCGGGACCATCGGGTTGCCATACGGTGCCCCACTGGCCTTCAGATCCCGGTCCCTGCTGGATAACCGCGATATCCGAATCATAGAATACATCTCCTCCAGCTTGAGGAAAAATCCTAAAAGCTGGATTAAAGTCAACTGTCTGACGGGTCGGGTCAGATACAGAGTTACTAACAGGATCTTTCTTTCCACATGAAATTGTAATAAGAATGAGTAAAATAATAATGATATACTTCTGCATTTCTTTTTCCTCCTTAGGAAGTAATATGGTTATTGAATATCAACAACAACTTCAAAAACATCAAATGATGGGTATGGTACCGGTACACCGTAAGGCACAAAAACATGTTTTTCCCACCCCAAGACCTGGTGAACACCATTTTCTTCCTTGCCGAAAGAATAACCAGCCACACATCGAATATGCTCAGGATCGGGTGAATCGCATTCCCAGGTAGCATAACCGGTTTTATCTATGATAAAATCCTCGCACCAGGCGCCTACCCATCGAGTACTTGATGCGTCCGGAAGCTGGTACCAGAGGTACATCTCCGCACGACCCTCCTCGATCGTAATCCCATAGATATTGCAGCATTTATGATCGGTTATTACTTCCCCATTGTTGTAAATGACTCTGAAGTAGTACAACTCAGGCTGGTTGGCTGTGATCGGGAAATCATCGACAGGATTCGTCACCGGCATTACAGTAGGTATCTCCCAGCATACATCAAGTGCGTATCCTGCCCTCCACGGTCCCGATGGCAGCGAAATGTGAAATGTTTGTGACACTGTTGCTCCCGATTCAAGCATGTGACGTTCCTCATTCGAATAAAAATCGAGGTAAGCGTTTATATTCGCTGTTGGAACACCCCCGAACGCGTATTTTCCTTCCCAGTAATTGAAAATCGGTTGGGGAAGCCCGGAATCGTAGTCCGGACACCAGAAGTACGTGTACCCATCCGCGTTGAGAATTTCCGGATCGCCCATTAAACGCCATGACAGACGGAAATCGAGCGGGTAGAGCGGCAGTTTTTTTATGTTGTCCGGAATCACATGCGATCCCTGGAACATTAAAATTAATTTAGGATCGAAAGCCGTCAAATCCAGATGACCGGGATACGGATGAGTAATCTCCATTGTGAGGTTAATAGTGCCGTCGTAATTGTCCTGAAGACCGGTGATTAGAACACAGTTATCGCCTGACTTCTCGAAAAATCTCAGGACATTGAGATGGATTCCCCCCATGCGAAATGGAACCAATTCGACGCTGTCATGGTCGGAACTGAAATAAAGATTCCCGGCAGCCCATAATTGATGCGGGTTGTGAAAAGAAATTTCACGCCCCGTAGTGGTCTCCAAATCCCCGCTTATTGATGGATCATCGGAAACCCCTGGCATAGCAGGATTCCCGGCACAGCCGAATACCAGGACAGCCATTAAACATATCAGAAGATAAGTCTTCAAAAAAACCGCCTCCTTTATTGTGGAAAATCCTATGTCCCCCCTATCCGCACACCATTATAAATTATTGTCAGGGTTTTTAGTAGA